>DATBSP010000140.1:0-5438 GCA_036559705.1 Hyphomicrobium sp. | reverse complement strand
AGAGAGGTACCGGTCATTAAGGGAGTTCAAGGCCGCAGGGTTCGTACGCCGGCCGCCGGAAGAAACAGCGGGTACTCAACGGGGGAGCGTCGCCGTGACGACCTTTGATACTGCTGCGGCTTGGCAAAAAACGAAGCCAATAGCATTCGCACTCTTCGCAGGCTGCATGGCCTTCGGATTGACCGGATGTGAAACCGCCAATTCGCTAACTTCGTCGCTCTTCAGCTCGTCGGGCGGTGACGCTCCGACGGCGTCGGTCGCAAGTCCGCCGCCGCTCGCGACTTCGCGAGGAGCACAGTTCGCCATCGCACCGGTGATCGGACCGCCTGAGAATGTGTCAGGCGATCTGCGCAACCAGCTCATGGCCGACATGGAGAAACAAGGCATCCGCGTCGCCAAGACGCCGGAGGAAAAGGCGGAGTACACGCTCCGCGGCTACGTCGTTTCGTCGCTGGAGAAGAAGGGCACCAAGTCGAAGGTGTCCTACATCTGGGACGTCACCGACGCGAGCGGCAAAGGCGTGCACCGCGTCAGCGGCGAAGAGTCCGCGCCTTCCGGCAAGAGCAAGGATCCATGGACGGCGGTTACGCCGGCGCTCGTGCAAACGATCGCGTCGAAAACCGTCACCTCGGTGACCGCTTGGATGCCGAGCGGAGGTGCAGCCCCAGCGGTCGCCAGTAGCGGCACCGCAGGCGGCATGGTGCAGACAGCGGCGACGACCCCGGGCGCCTCCTACGCGGCGGCGACCCCGGCCAAATCGACCGTCACCGGCAGCATCGGCAGTGCGGGCCCGGTGAAGGCACTCGTGCCAGTAGTCACCGGCGCACCCGGTGATGGCAGCACGACGCTCAGAGCAGCGCTGCAGCGTGAGCTGACTCGCAGCGGCGTCGCCCTTACCGAGGCCCAGTCTCCCGACACCTACATCGTCGAGGGCAAGGTCGCGATGGGCACCGGCAAGGATGGCAAGCAGCCGATCACCATCGACTGGAGTGTAACCGACCCGTCCGGCAAGAAGCTTGGCACCGTGTCGCAGAAGAACGAGGTTCCACAGGGCTCGCTCGACGGCTCATGGGGCAAAACGGCAGACGCGGCGGCAGCAGCGGCCTCGCAGGGAATTGTTAAGCTCCTGCCGCAGCCGACGCAGCGGACGAGCTCAAACTAGCTAGCAACCGGCAAGAACGACCAGCCAGTCGCGCCGCGTCAACTTTCCGACGGCAATCTTAGGGCCCCGCCGTTTACAGGCGCGGGCCCTATTGCTAGAAGCGCCCGGCGACGGCTGTGGAGCGTACTCATGCCCTTCGATCCCCGTCCTGAGGGCCGCGGCCAACGGACGATGAAAATCGTCGCCGGCAACTCCAACCGGCCGCTTGCGGATGCGATCTGCGCACACCTGAAGGTCCCTGCCACCAAGGGCCAGGTGAAGCGCTTTGCCGACATGGAGATCTTCGTCGAGATCCAGGAGAACGTCCGCGGCCAGGACGTCTTCGTGATCCAGTCGAACTCGTTTCCCGCCAACGACAACCTGATGGAGCTGCTGATCCTCATCGACGCGCTGAAGCGCGCGTCGGCAGCTCGCATCACCGCTGTCATCCCGTACTACGGTTACGCCCGCCAGGACCGCAAACCCGGTCCGCGCACGCCCATTACGGCGAAGCTCGTTGCCAACCTCATCGAGCGCGCCGGCGCCGACCGCGTCATGACGCTCGATCTACACGCCGGGCAGATCCAGGGCTTCTTCGATATCCCGACCGACAACCTGTTCGCCGCGCCCGTCATGGTGCGCGATATTCAGGAGCAATATAAGGGCACCAACCTGATGGTCGTGTCGCCGGACGTCGGCGGCGTGGTGCGCGCGAGGGCGCTCGCCAAACGCATCGAGGCGCCGATCGCCATCTGCGACAAACGCCGCGACCGTCCAGGCGAATCCGAGGTGATGCACGTCATCGGCGAAGTGAAGGGTATGCGCTGCATCCTCATCGACGACATCGTCGATTCCGGCGGTACGCTGGTGAATGCTGCCGAAGCCTTGCTGAAGCACGGCGCGATCGAGGTGATGGCCTACATCACGCACGGCGTCTTGTCGGGCGGCGCCGTGAGCCGCATCCAGAACTCCAAGCTCAAATCGCTGGTGATCACCGACAGCATTCAGCCGACCGCCGCCGTTCTCGCCGCCAAGAACATTCGCGTGCTGTCGATTGCGCCGCTGATCGGCGAAGCCATCTTGCGCACGGCGCGCGAGGAAAGCGTCTCGAGCCTGTTCTACTAGAGGACCTAGCGGACCGGCCGCGATGTGCAGGTGCGGCACTGGCCGCGCAGCTCGAGCGTCATCTGGTCGACGGCGAACTTCGCCTTGCGGGCCCACGCCGAGAGGCGTTCGATGGCGCCCGGCTCGTCGAACTCCGTCACGGTCCCGCAGTCATCGCAAATGGCGAACACGACAGCGCCCTCGTGGCTCGGATGCCGGCAGGCGACGAAGGCATTGAGCGACTCGAGCCGATGCGCTTGTCCGTCGGCGATGAGACGGTCGAGCGAGCGATAGACCGTCTGCGGCGCCAGGCTCGCCTTGTCGCGCAGCTCCTCGATGAGCTCGTAGGCGCTGATCGGCCGCCCGACGCCGCGCAGCGCCTCGACGATCATCTTGTCCTGCTCGGGAGCGGGTCGGCGTTTGGTGCCCTTGCGAACCATCGGGAGCTGCCTTTTGTGGATCCAGCGCAAATATAGCAGAGAGGAGATGGCAAAGATCGCAGTGAAATCAAACCGCTGAGCACCTTAAGCGTTTACGGGCAACGGTCACGCACCCCGACCCATGGCCGCCCGGCAGGCGCCCGAGCAATTGCCAAGCCCCTGATCCGCCGCTATAACCCACGCCATCTCAAGCATATCAGCATGAGACGGCGCCCGGCACCCTTGGAGGCCGCGTCGATCAACGGGCCGCAAGGCCCTGATTTTTTTTGGAGATCCAGCCATGGCTCAGCAATCGATCGAGCTGAAAGCCACGGCGCGCCCACGTGCAGGCAAGGGGGCCGCACGCCAAGCTCGTCGTGAAGGAAGAGTTCCCGGCGTCATTTATGGCGACGGCAAGCCGCCCGAGACCATCGCCCTCGACTACAACGACCTGTGGAAGCAGGTCATCAAGGGCCACTTCACCTCGACCGTGTTCGAGCTCGACGTCGAAGGCAAGACGAACCGCGTCATCCCGCGAGACCTGCAGGTCGATCCCATCAAGGATCAGCCAATCCACGTCGACTTCATGCGAATCGGCAAAGACGGCCGCATCCGCGTCGAGGTCCCGGTGCGCTTCATCAACGATGCGCTCTCGCCCGGTCTGAAGCGCGGCGGTGTGCTCAACATCGTGCGCCACGACGTTGAGGTCATCTGCCCTTACGACCACATCCCGCCCTTCTTCGAGGTTGACCTCACCGGCCTCGAGATCGGCCGCTCAATCCACATCTCGGCAGTGCAGCTGCCCAAGGATGCCGAGCTGACCATCAAGGATCGCGACTTCACAATCGCCACCATTGCCGGCGCCGTGAAGCAGGAAGAAGAAGTGCCGGTTGCTGCGGCAGCTGCCACTGCGGAAGGTGCCGCCGCCGCTCCTGCCGCTGCGGGCGATGCCGCCAAGGGTGCAGTTCCCGCCAAAGGCGCCGCTGCTCCTGCCGCGGCCAAGGGTGCTCCGGCACCCGCGGCCAAGGCCGCGGCTCCGGCTGCCAAGAAGAAGTAAAACGGCGGGCGGGCGCCGCGATCATCGCGCGCCCGCCTATTTCCTCTTCGCCGGGGCGTGCCCATGAAGCTGTTCGTCGGACTGGGAAACCCAGGCGCGCAGTACGCCCGCCATCGCCACAACGTCGGTTACGTGGCGCTCGACAAGATCGCGAGCGAGCACAGCCTCGGCCCCTGGCGCAAACGCTTCCAGGGCGAGACGACGGAAGGCATCCTCGGCGGCGAGCGTGTCGTGCTCCTGAAGCCCACCACCTACATGAA
Source organism: Hyphomicrobium sp. (assembly GCA_036559705.1). Classification (GTDB taxonomy): domain Bacteria; phylum Pseudomonadota; class Alphaproteobacteria; order Rhizobiales; family Hyphomicrobiaceae; genus Hyphomicrobium_A. Next base: position 1,457 of record DATBSP010000140.1, on the reverse strand, counting down.
CGACAGCGGCCGCTCGGTCGGCGAAGCCGCGCGCTTCCTGAAGATCGACGTCGGCGACATCTACGTCTTTCACGACGAGATCGACCTCGCGCCGGCCAAGCTGAAAGTAAAGGTCGGCGGCGGCAACGCCGGCCACAACGGGCTGCGCTCCGTCACCGCCCACATGGGCAATGAGTACAACCGCGTGCGCATCGGCGTCGGGCATCCGGGCGTCAAGGATGCGGTGGCGCATTACGTGTTGCACGACTTCGCCAAGGTCGAGTACGCGTGGCTCGACCCGCTGCTCGACGCCATGGCCGAGGCGGTCCCTTTCCTCGCCAAAAGCGACAGCGCCCGTTTCCTGTCGCAAGTTGCCCTCAAGACGCGCGATGGCGATGCGCCTGAGGAGCGCGAGGCGCCACCGACGCAGAAGCCTGAGCGCGCCCCGCGCAACCCGCATCCGGCGGGGGAGCGTGTCTCAAAACGCGCTGGCGCGCTCGCCGAGAATCTCAAGAAGTGGCTCGCCGGCCGCGGCGACAAGGAGTAAGCCCGGGCCGATCGTGCGTCATCCGGCGCCCGCCCGCGGCGCTCAAATCGCGCCCCCCGCACAACGACTTGGAGATAGCGATGAACCTCGGCCGCGCGCTCGCATTGGTAGTCACCGCTATCGTTCCGACGCTTGGGGGCAGCGCTGTATTGGCGCAGGGCCCGGTTACCGCCCCGGCCGCGGTGCAGGAGCTCGCCGGCGAGCACCCCGCCGAGTACTACAAACGCGCCAGCGAGCTGTTCAAAGAGGGCAAGAAGGACGACGCCGTATTTATCTTCTACCTAGGGCAGCTGCGTTTCCGGACCCATCTGCTGGCAAAGCCCGGCGGCGATCCGACTGGCGACCCGACAATTTTCGCATCGCTCTCGGAGGTTTCGGCAAGCCGATCAATCAGTACGCCTTCGGCGACATTCCAAACCTGGCGCGCACGATCGACGCCGTCCTAGCCTACGATACGGCAAACGCCGACACGTTCACTTCGCCGACCGAGTTCGCCAAAATTCATGCCGACGTTCGCGACGGTTTGATTGCGATGAAGGCAAAGATGCTCTCCGAGGCCGACCGCATTCGCGCAAGCCGTCTGAAGAACGGGCTGGAAAATCGCTAGGCCGCTCCCACATCTGTGGCACCCCAGCCTTGCAGCATCAGCAGCGACGCCCTATTCCCCCAGCATGACAGCAATCATCACAATCAAAGACCTGTCGAAGACCTACGCTACGGGCTTCCAGGCGCTGAAGAACGTCAACCTGGAGATCCGCCGCGGCGAGATCTTCGCGCTGCTCGGTCCCAACGGGGCCGGCAAGACGACGCTGATCTCAATCGTGTGCGGCATCGTCAACCCGACCAGCGGGAGCGTCACGGTCGACGGCGGCGACATCCAGCGCGACTACCGGCGCGTACGCGCCATGATCGGCCTTGTGCCGCAGGAGCT
>DATBSP010000139.1:0-126760 GCA_036559705.1 Hyphomicrobium sp. | reverse complement strand
TGCGCCGCCTGGATCTCGCGATAGAGATAAGGATGCGAGCGCAACGCGCCTTGCGCGAAGGTGATCAGCGTACGCGTCAAGATGTTGGCACCCTCGACAGTGATGCCGACCGGGACCATCTGGTAGGCGGACTGCAGGTAGTTGCCCGGCCCGTCGCAGATGGCGCGCCCGCCGTGAATGTCGAACGCGTCGTTGACGGCACGGCGCATGCGCTCTGTCGTCTGGTATTTCATGAGCGCGGAGATGACTGACGGGCGCTCGCCACGCGACACCATGGCGGCGGTGACGGCGCGCGCCGCTTCGCACGCGTAGGCCGACTCAATCTGCCGCGCCAGCGCCTCTTCGACGCCCTCCATACGCGCCACCGGCAGCCCGAATTGCTTGCGGATGCGCCCGTAGGCACTCGACAAGCGCAGCATGGTCTTGGTGCCTGCCGTGGCGCTCGACGGCAGCGAGATGGCGCGGCCGGCGGCGAGGCATTCCATCAGCATGCGCCAGCCCTGGCCGGCCATGGCTTGACCGCCGATCACCCAATCCATCGGAATGACGACGTCGCGCCCCCAATTGGGACCGTTGGGGAAGGCAGCACCCGAAGGAAGATGCCGGCGGCCGATCTGCACGCCGGCGTGCGTCGTCGGGATCATGGCGACGGTGATGCCGACCCCCTCGCCCTTGCCGAGAAGGTTGTCGGGATCGAACAAGCGGAAGGCGAGTCCGAGCAGCGTCGCCTTGGGCCCGAGCGTGATGTAGCGCTTGTCCCACGACAGGCGGATCGCCGGCTTGCCGTCCGGCCCGCGGATCACCGTGCCGATGTCGCGCATGGTGGCGGCGTCAGAGCCCGAGGTCGGCCCGGTGAGCGCAAAACACGGGATCTCCTCGCCTTTGGCGAGGCGCGGCAGGTAGTAGTGCTTCTGCTGCTCGGTGCCGTACTTCTCGATCAGCTCGCCGGGGCCCAGAGAGTTCGGCACCATGACGATGGTCACGACGTCGGGCGAGCGCGAGGCGATCTTGCCGATGATCAGCGACTGCGCCTGCGCCGAGAAACCGAGGCCGCCGTGCTCCTTGGAAATGAGCATGCCGAGGAAGCCGTGCGCTTTGACGAAGTCCCAGATCTTTTCGGGAATCTCCCGCTGCGCATGACGCACCTCCCAGTCGTCGATGAGGCGGCACAGCTCATCGGTCGGGCCATCGAGGAAGGCCTGCTCCTCGGGAGTGAGCACGATGGGAGCGATGGAGCGCAGCTTGTCCCAGTCGGGGGTGCCGGAGAACAGCTCGGCGTCGAAGCCGACGGTGCCGGCTTCCAGCGCTTGCGCCTCGGTGTCGGAGACCTTCGGCAGCGTGCCTTTGACGAACTTGAAGACGGGCGCCGTCAGCGCCGCGCGCCGGACGGCGGGGATGGCCATGGCGGCAAAGGCGATGACGAACAGCCACAGCATGGCGCCGAACAGACCGGTGTGCCCGTGCACGGCCTCGCTGCGCCAGATGAGGGCGGCGACAGCAAGTACGCCAGCCCATGCCCACAGCGGCGCCTTGTACATACCGAGGGCTATAAAGCCGGCCAGCAGCGCGACGCAAAACAGGAGCTCGACCATGACTTTGTGCCTCCGCGGTCGTATTTTGGGCGCGCTTCAGACGGGCCACAACCTAGCGTGCGGCGTGTTGCGTTGGCGTTAAGCTCAATGCGAGCTTTCCGAACGTGCCAATTGCATCGAACAGACGGTGCCAGACACGGATTCCGGCAATCGAAAGCGCCGCCAGTATAGCCCGTTTCCCGGCAGCGCAAGACCCCTCCGCGCGGCTGGTCTCGCCGGGCTTTGGGTTCACAGCCCCTCGGAAAATGGGTGGTCGGCGTACGACTATGGCGCGTGCCAGTCGCAGGGCACCTCGCGCTCGACGTCCCTGGCGAAGGTGTCCTTCGTAGTGTGGCGCTGCATCTCTTGATCCCAAGCTGGAAAGGCCATCTTGCCGCGGGCCACGTACGTGAGTTTCTGGCCATCGAGCTCCAGCACTTTGCGCACCTCCCGGTTGGCCGTCACGTAGCACCGACCGATGACTATCGAGTTGGCATCCACCATCCGCAGCACCCCGATGAGTTAAACAGCGGCATTCTAGCGCGTGCGGCGCTATTGCGTTGCAAAAACGCCCGCGCGCCACGTTGCGTCGCGTCGGATGTAAACCTGCTTGCCCGCAGCGGCGGCTCTGCCCTAATTTCCGCCAGTCGCCATTAAGGGACAGACTGGGTTGGACGCGTGCACTCGCCCTCCCGGCACCAATCGGAGGAATCAATGAAAGTCTATCCAACCCTCGAAATCCCAGAGACGCTGGCCGCCGGTCCGGGCCCAGGGAACACGGACCCGCGCGTGCTGGAACGCTTCGCCAAGACGGGCGTCGCCGACCACATGCAGAAAGACGTCGTGCGCGGCATGCTCGAAGCCAAGGAGATGCTGCGCGACCTGTGGGGCACCAAGAACGTCTACACCTACGGCGTTGCCGGCACCGGCTTCTCCGGCCTCGATTGCGTGCTGTCCCTGATCCTGCCGGGCGACAAGGTCGTCGCTTTCCCGAACGGTACCTTCTCGGGCATCGACTCGCTCACCATCCGCATGAAGGCCTCGACCGCCGAGGAGCTCGCCGCCGACTCGCTTAACCCCAAGCCCGCGAGTGTGACCATCGTCGAGACCCCGCATGGACAGTCCGTGACCGGCGACACTGTCGAGAAGGCGCTCGCCGACAAGAAGCCGATGTGGGCGTTCATGGCCCATTGGGAAACCGGGTCGGGCCGCATCAACGACCTTAAAGGCTTTAGCGATGCCTGCCTCAAGCATGGGGTGATGGGCATTGTAGATGCCGTGTCGAGCCTCGGAGTCGCCGACTTCAGCATCGACGACTATCCGGGCGTCGTCGCCTGGGCGTCGTGCCCACAGAAGGGCGTGCTGTCGCTGCCGCTCACCTATGCGCCGGTCAGCTTCACCGATAAGGCCATCGAGATGGTCAGGAAGCGGGGCTGCCGCACCTACGTCCACCACCCGGTCCTCGACGCGCGCCATTGGGGCATCGTCGATGGCAAGGACGTGCCGAACGCGGTCTATCACCAGACGCATTCGTGCTACGCGGTCGCCGCCTTCCACGAGGCGCTGCGCATCATTCTTGGCTATGGGCGCCGCCGCAAAGCCTCCGACTACGCCTATCACGAGAAGGCGCTGCGGCAGGCGGTCGAGGCCATGGGCTGCGACGTCACCTCCAACATGACGAGCCTCGTCGTCCTCAACCTGCCGGGTGTGCTCAAGGGCAAGGAGAAGGACCTCGTTGCCGGCGAGCGCGCGAAAGGGTTCGGCATCTGGCCGACGCTGTCCGAACCTGTGCAAATCCGCATCGGCATCCTCAATCAGCTGTCGCCGGAGCAGATTTCGGAGATCGTCAGCCGCTTTGCCGACGCCATGCTCGCCATGGGCGCCGAGTTCGACAAGCAGAAGGTAATGGGCGGACTCAAGAACTACTACGCGCAGGCCGCCTAGTCGCGACAGGAGGAGCCGCGACGCGGCTCCTCTCAATCCTTCTTCGGGACCTTCAGGTTTTTGAACTGCCTATTCACGTCCTTCAGCCCCTTAATCGGCTTGTTGAAGGCCATCTTCTTGCAATTAGGCGGCTGGCCGATGTAGCCCTTCGGGCAGCTCTTCGGCGGCAGCTTTCGGCAACTCGGCGGCGTTCCGATGTAGCCCTTGGGGCACCGCGGCGGCTTCCTGCAATTGGGAGGCTCGCCGATGTAGCCCTTCGGACATCCCGGTGGTAGCAGCTTCGTGCACTTGGGCGGCATGCCGACGTAACCCTTCGGGCAACTCGGCGGCGGTTTCACACAGTTCGGAGGATTGCCAACGTAACCCTTCGGGCACGAGCCGCCGGGGTCGACGCAACCCTTGCGCGTCCACTTCCATCCTTTCTTCAGGCAGTCCTTTTCCGGGTCCGATTGCGGCTCGCCCGGCGAGCCTTTGCACGCATATGCATGCTTGCCGGTCCGCTGGCGCGTCGTGCCGACGGGGCAGACGCAGTTCCACCGCGGCGGCAGCGTTTTCAACATGACGAGCGTCCCGCCGGCGCATTCGGGCTTCGTTGGGACGACGGGGTCGGCTGGAGGCGACATCACACGCTTCGCGCAATAGACGACGCGATGGCCACGCTCTCTCTTCTCGACACGCCAGCCCGTCGCGCTCCAGCCCTTTGCAACCTGCTTCCAGCCGCCCCAGCAACGAAGCTGCGGCGACGTTGATGGCGGCACCGTGCCAGGGTCGTCGTTGGCTTCCTCGACACCGTCGTCTTTGGGGCCGGATCCGTCGTCGGTCCCATCAGGCGACGTCCCGCCTACGATGTCGTCGGGCGTGAAGACAGGGTCGGAATCAAACTGCGGCGGCGTAATTACAAAGGGGAAAGCGGAGTCGAATAGTTCGCCATCCTTGGGGAACCCCACCCAGCGCACGGGGCTGTCCACGTTGCCGTCGGGAGTGATGCGAATGAGCTTGCCAGGCTCGTCGTGCAAGCGGCAGTCGTCCCGCGCGTTGCAAACTTCGATGGCACCTTCAATGAGTAGCAGCCACGACATGCCGCTGCTTTGCACATAAACGTCGAAAATGGTGCCGCGCACGGTAATCGAAGCGGTCGGCGTGCGAATGACATACGCCGGCTTGGCGGCGATGCCCGTCATGAACCGAAAGGCACCTTTGACGAGTTGGAGGACGATGGCGCCGCCGGCGACGTCAGGATCGTAGACGAATTGGTCCAGCAGCAAACGCGAGCCGGGCCCGAGTGCCAACTGCGTATTGTCGCGTAGCTTGATCTCGCCCGTGCCGTCCGCGCTGACTTCGATCAACTCGTCCTGCCGGACGATGTCGCCCGTCGCCAGACGGCGCTGGTCGGTCGCGTACTCAGCCGTGACAAGATTGACGACCCTGACGGCCGCGCCAATGTCATCGCCGGGTGCGGAGATGGCCTGCGTCCCGCCGCACAACAGCGTGGCGCCGATGAGTGCTAGTCGTAGAAGGCGCATGACGAATGAACCGCCCGCTGTCACCCCCATTCACTGCCGAGTCGCGTTTTTAGCCAGGTGCCAGTTCGACAGATGTTCCCTAGGGAACAGGCCCTTGATCTTCCAGAAGCGTTCACCCGGGCCTGTCGCCGGGCGGCTGTCGACCGCCGCTGCGCTCGCGAGCCAATTGATACGCCAGCGCCAATTAACTCGGCGTATGGATCGGCGCGATCATTGTAGTTTCCAATAAGTGAACGTCGCGCGGCACGTCGGTGCCGTGTTGAGCCTTACGGGTCTCGGCGTAGCCGTGACGACCTGCTGCGACAGTCTCTTAAATCATCTTGCCGATGACGTTCTTCATCTCGTCGAACGAAAAGGCCCGCAGTGTCTCTGAACGGACGTAGCCGCGGGAAGCAACACTCAGCATTAGCGCGGTTGAACTCTCGTCGTCCGCCGCCTCGCAGATGGCGACGACGTCGTGGCGGCCGAGCGTCCAATACATATCCTTGACGGCTACACCGCTCTTTTTGGCCAAGTCCTTAAAGGCCTCCGCGCGGGAAATCGTCTCTTTGACGTTGCGGATGCCCTGATCGGTGAAACTAGCGAGCACAACGAACGTGGCCATGGGATCCTCCATTGCAGGCTCCCTCGTGACGTGCCCCACTTCCGAGTGATCGACGGCGCAATCGACGGCCCGCCGTCTGCGACCCGACCATTATCGCCGCAATGGACATTCATGCAACGTGCGTTCACCCCTTGTGGGTCAGGGCCGCGTTGTCGTTGAAGGCATCGGAAATGATGGCGTGGTACCAGGCGAGGCTTTCCGCGTAGTTTTTGCGGCGCACCTCGGCGCTCTCGCCCTTCTGCGACACGAACGGGCCGCTCGGCGCCAGCACCGGCTTGCCATCCTTTTCGCCCGGCGTGTAGTCGGCGCCGATCTTGATGCTGTCATCGGCGGCGAGCAGCGACCAGCAGGTGTTGCGGTAGCGCGCAACGGCAGGCTCGGCGCCGGCAAGATCGGCGAGGATGCCGGCGGCGACGACCCTGCCTTCACTGCTGGCAGAGTAGGCCGACTTCGGCATATCGGCGGCAATGGCGGCATCGCCGATGACGTAGACGCCCTCGACCAGGGCGGAGGCAAAGTTCTGCGGCTTGATCGGACACCAGGCGCCCTCCGCGCAACCCGCGGCGATTGCGATGTCGCCGGCCGTCTGCGGTGGGATGACGTTGACCACGGCGCCCTTCAGCTTGATGCCCGACTTGGTCTCGACCTCCATCGACTTCGTATCGACGCGCACGACTTCGAAGTTGTCGATCTCGTTCGTCAGGTTGAGGTCGATGATGCCGTGGTAGTACTTCTCGAACGCCTCCTCGAAGGCACCCTGCTTGGAGAATGTAGGCTTGGCGTCAAAGATGACGAGTTTTGACTTCGGCTTATGCGTTTTGAGGTAGTGCGCAATCATGCAGGCGCGCTCATACGGGCCTGGAGGACAGCGATAGGGGTTTCCGGGCACCGTCATGACGACGACGCCCCCGTCGTCCATTGCCTCAAGCTGCTGCATCAGCAGCAGCGTCTGCGGGCCCGCTTTCCAGGCGTGCGGCATGATTTCACTCGCCGCGGCCGAATAGCCTTCGATGGCGCCGTAGTTGAAATCGATGCCGGGCGACAGGACGAGCCGGTCGTAGGGCAGCGCCTGGCCTCCAGCCAGTGTGACGCTCTTCTTGCCGGCATCGATCGCCGTCGCCGTGTCGTTGACGACCTTGATGCCGAGTTTCTTGAGTCCGTCGTAGCTGTGCTGCAGTGAGGCGAAGGTGCGAAAGCCGCCGAAGTAGTGGTTGGAGTTGAAGCAGGAGGTGTAGGTGGGGCGCGCCTCGACCACCGTGATCTCGAGGTCGGGCGCTTCGGTCTTAAGGATGCGGCCGACGGTTCCGCCCCCCGCCCCGCCGCCGACGATGACCACCTTGGCGCCGCCCTTGGCGAATGTGGCGCCTATCAGCGCCGGATTTGCCGCGGCGAGCGCAGCGCCCCCGAGAAGCCGCCCGAACTCCCTACGATCGATCATGTTGTGAAGCCTTGTTGCCGGCCCGTCGTTACCGATATCGTACGCTGGGCTGGGAACACCCGGCAACTTACCCTTCGTTGAGGCGACGTGCAGCGGGACGTCAGGAATAACATGCTTGACCGGCGGACATTTCTGCTGCGTGCGGGCGCCGCAGCCGCCCTGCTGGCGTTGCTCGACGGCCAGCCTGGCGCGCATGCCGAGGCGAGTGCCGGCGAGAGCGCAGAGTTCAAGGCGGCACTGCAGGCGCTGATCGGCAAGGCGAGCCCGCGCGATACCGGCCTGACGCTAGAGCTGCCGGAGGCCATCGAGAATGGCGACTATGTGCCGGTGGCGCTCGGCGTCGACAGCCCGATGACGGCGGAGAACCATGTCAAGGCCGTCTACATCCTGTCGACGGCCAATCCGCGCGCCACGGTGGCGACGTTCCGCTTTACGCTTCTGTCGGGCAAGGCGCGCGTCACGAGCCGCATGCGCCTTGCCAAGACGCAGGACGTCGTCGCAGTCGCCGCACTGAGCGACGGCAGCATCCTCATCACGCGGCGCAAGGTGGACGTGAAGGTCGGCGGTTGCGGGATCTGAGGGACCTTATCGCAATGATGAAGAAACCGCCGCGCATCAAGATCCCCGAGGCGATCAACACCGGCGAAGTGATAGAGATCAAGACCCTGGCGACGCACAACATGGAGACGGGCAACCGCAAGGATCCCTTGGGCAACATCGTGCCGCGCGACATCATCCACACGTTCACGGCGAGCTTTGAAGGCCAGGAGGTCTTCTCGGCAACACTCGGCTCCGGCATCGCCGCCAACCCGTACATCGCCTTCTACATGCGCGTGCCCGGCCCGGGCGCTCTGACGCTGACGTGGCTCGACGACAGCGGCACCACCACCGTCGAGAAGGTGATGCTCAACGTTGCTTAACGCCGCGCGTCGGGTGGCGGTAATTGACGCGGTGGACCACGCCGCACGGGCGGGGCGCGGGTCAGAAGATCGCGGCTCACGGCGCGCATGCGAAGCCAGACGGCGTGCAGCCGCGGCTGCATGGCGCGCCACCGCATTTGAAGCTGTGGCCGCGCTGAGCTCCAGATACTCTGCACAAATTGCTTGGCGCGCCATTTGACGACGCGTGCGTAGCGCCACACCCACGAATTGCGGACGCGCGCGAACAGGGCTTCCTGCCATGGCACGAAGACGCCGTAGGCGTAGGCGAACCACGGCATTTGCATCAGCGCCGGCTTGGTGAGCAGGAAGATGCGGGCAATGAGCGCCGTCGAGGCGAGCTTGGCGGCGACGATCACGATGGCGGCGGTAACGAAGTGGCCGGTGGCGAGCAGGTAGACCCCGAGCAGTTTCGCCGGGATGAGTATGGCACTCGGCACGCCCAAGGCTAGCAATGCGCCATACGGGGGGAGCCCGGCGATCCACAGCTCGGCCATCGCCCATAGTCGGAAGCGCGCCAGGCGCGCAACGAACGCCGACAGCGGCCGCCAGCCCCACTCCTCGAAGATAAGGATAACAGCAACTAGCACGTTCAACGCAAACACGACGGCCGGGCGCAGCACGTCCCAGGCGATGAGCGACACGCGGCCGATGAGCGTCGCCGCCTCGTTCACAAAGCTGCCGATGGCGCGCGCGCTCGCCTCAATTCCGATCTTGAGTTGCTCCCACATTGCGATGGACTTCCCGCAGAGCACCCCACATGGGCGCCCCTCCGGCAAGCCTACTCCAGAACCCGCTGCGGCGGCCCTAACGCCCGGTTCGCCGTCGCGCCGCGGCGGCCGGACAATTTGCCTCGCGCCGGCAATCGCTCCTGCGTTGACACGACTTTCTTTATCTATACTTTTATGGTATAGAAAATTAAGGGGACACGCCGATGAGGTTTGTGAAGCTTGCCGCGCTTGCTACCATTTCGCTCGGATTGGCCGCATCTGCGGCCCACGCCGCCGAGCACGAGATCAAGATCAAGAACACCAACGTCAAGGGGAAATTCATGGTGTTCGAGCCGGACTTTCTGAAAGTCGCCCCGGGCGAACAGTGAAGTTCGTCATCGTCGACAAGAACCACAACACCGAGGCCATCACCGAGGTCTGGCCAGAGGGCGTCGAGCCGCTTAAGGGCGAGATGAATCAGGACGCCGAGTTCGTCGCCGAGAAGCCGGGGATCTACGGCATCAAGTGCCACCCGCACTACACTATGGGCATGGTGGCGCTGATCATCGCCGGCGAGCCGGCCAACGTGGATCAGTTCAAAGCCTTCAAGGCACCGGGCGGTGCGAAGAAGCGTTGGGAGGAACTGGCCGCCCAGGTGAAGCAGTCAACGTATTTAATCGGTGCAGACGGCACTCCCTGGATGGCACCCGCGAGCCGTCTGCCCGTGCCGGCCGCTCTCCCGCGGCCGGCTTCTTTTTACTTCGCCGCCATGAGGCGAATGTCCTCGGCACGCAGACCTGCCCGCTCGGCATCCTCGAGCGCATGCGCCAGTTCCTCGCGCGCCTTCTCCGCCTGGCGCTGACGCGTCCACAGGCCGGCGTAAAGACCGCCCTGCGCCATCAGCTCGGCGTGCGTGCCCTGCTCGACGACGCGGCCCTTGTCGAGCACGAGAATGTTGTCGGCATGCACGATCGTCGACAGCCGGTGCGCGATGACAAGCGAGGTGCGGTCGCGCGCGACCTGATCGAGCGCGTCCTGGATATCCTTTTCGGTGTGACTATCGAGAGCGCTCGTGGCCTCGTCAAGGATGAGGATGGGCGGACCCTTGAGGATGGTGCGGGCGATGGCGACGCGCTGCTTCTCGCCGCCAGATAGCTTCAGGCCGCGCTCGCCGACCATGGTCTTGTAGCCCTGCGGCAGGGCGCGGATGAAGGTATCGATCTGCGCCAGCCGCGCGGCGGCGTAGACCTCCTCGTCGCTCGCCTCGGGGCGCCCGTATTTGATGTTATAAAAGATGGTGTCGTTGAACAGGACGCTGTCCTGCGGGACGACGCCGATGGCTTGGCGCAGGCTCTTCTGCGTCACGTCGCGCAGCTCCTGGCCGTCGATGGTCACGCGTCCGCTCTCGATATCGTAGAAGCGAAAGAGGATGCGGCCAATCGTCGATTTACCGGCGCCCGAAGGGCCGACGATGGCGACCATCTTGCCGGCCGGTACCTCGAACGAAACGTTGTTGAGGACCCGCCTGCCGCCCTCGTCGTAGGCGAACGTCACGTCGTCGAAGCGGATTTCGCCCTTGTGGGCAACGAGCGGCTTGGCGCCGTGGCGGTCCTTGACCTCGGGGCGCTCCTCGAGCAGCGCAAACATGGCTTCGAGGTCGACGAGGCCCTGTTTGATCTCCCGGTAGACCATGCCCATGAAGTTGAGCGGCATGTAGACCTGCAGCAGCAGCACGTTGATCATCACGAACTCGCCGATCGTGTGGTGACCGGCAACGATGCCGCGCGCAGCAAGCAACATGCAGGCCGTCATGCCGACGGTGAAGATGAGCGCCTGCCCAGTGTTGAGCACGCCGAGCGAGCGGAACGTCTTGATTGCCGCCTGCTCGTAGCGCGCCATGGAGATGTCGAAGCGGCGCGCCTCGAGCTCCTCGTTGCCGAAGTACTTCACCGTCTCGAAGTTGAGGAGGCTGTCGATGGCCTTGGTGTTGGCCTCGGTGTCGCTGTCGTTCATCTCGCGGCGGATGGCGATGCGCCGCTCGGAAGCCGAGAAGGTGAACCACATGTAGACGGCGACCGTCGCCAGCATGATCGCCACATAGCGCCAGTCGAAATAATAAAGCAGCAGCCCGCAGACGAGCAGCAGTTCGAGTGCGGTGGGCACGACGTTGAGGATGCCCATGCGGATGATCAGCTCGACGCCGCGCGTTGCCCGCTCGATAACGCGCGACAGCCCGCCCGTGCGCCGCTCGAGGTGAAAACGCAGCGACAAACGATGTAGATGCTCGAAGGTGCGGTTGTTGAGTTGGCGGACGGCGTTCTGCCCGACCTCGGTGAAGATGACGTCGCGCACCTGCGTCAGGGCCATCATGACGACGCGCCCCGTTCCGTAGGCGAGGATGAGCATGATGATGCCCATCGCCGCGCCCTGGCCGGCATCGAAGCCGCCGGTGCCGGCGGCGGCAGTCAACCGGTCGGTCGCATCCTTGTAAAAGATCGGGACCGCGACAGTGACGAGCTTGGCAATGAGCAGCACGCCGAAAGCGAGCACGACACGCGCGCGCAGGTCGGGGCGATCGGCCGGCCAGACCAGCGGCATCAACCCGCGGAAGACCTCCCAATGGCTGGCACGAGCCGCAACATAGTCCTCTTCTCGCTCATCGCTGGGAGCGGCCGGGATCGCGGGAGGAAACGACATGAGACCTGCTGGGCTGGAGAGCGGACGCGGTGCGCGGCGCACCGCGCCAGCACGTGGCAAGAAAACCCGCCGTAGCCGCGCCGTTCGGTACCCCCGCTAGTGAATATAGTGGCGGCCGTGCCGATAGGTAAGGCTTGCGCGCCCGTGTTTCACCATGCGTACGCGATGGCGGCGCTCTTTGTAGACGCGCGGCGGCGCGTAGGTGCCCCAGTCAACTTGGCGCCGCTTGCGCGGCTTCTGGAACTCACGACCACATCGGCAATCGCAGCGGCGCTCGACGTAAGCGACCTCCGCCGCGTAAACGCGCTTGCGGCCGTGGGCGTGGCGCGGCTTGCGATGCTGCTTATGCGCATAGGTGCGCTTTTGGCGGTAGGCGCTCGCATGCTTCTTGTTGCCGGGCTTTGATTTGTAAACCGTGCGCTTGCCCGCCTTTTTCTTGGCGGTAGTGGGCGGCGCCGATTCACTTGCGACGGTCTCCTCGCGCGCCTTGGGTGCTGCGGCGCTGGCGGCCGGCGGTGCAGGCGGCTTCTGCTCGGGGACTGACGGCGTAACGGCGACAGCTGAATTCTCCTTCGTCGCGGACGCAGGAGGTGATGCGTCGGCAATCGGCGATTTTGCCTCCGGTTGGGTGGCTGCTGCCGACCGCGCCGATGCCGAAGGCTTTTCCGGTTGTGGTGCCGCAGGAGCAGGCAAGGCGGATTTGGCCCGCTCCGCCTGCTTGACACGCGCGGCCACGGCCGAGCGGCGCGTTGCTTCGGCCTCAATTTCAGCTTTGCGCTTAGCTTCCGCCTCGACCTCGGCAACGGCCTTGCGCTCAGCCTCCGCCTCGTCTGCAAGGCGCTTGCCTTCGTCGGCCTTGCGTTTGGCCTCCGCCTCGTCGGCGACGCGTTTGGCTTCGTCAGCCTTACGCTTATTCTCTGCCTCTTCGGCGACACGCTTGGTCTGGGCTTCAGCAGCCGCCTTGCGTTGGGCTTCCGCCTCGTCGGCGACACGCTTAGCTTCGTCGGCTTTGCGTTTGGCCTCCGCGTCGTCGGCGACGCGTCTGGCCTCGGCGTCCGCCTTGCGTCTGGCTTCGGCGGCCTCCTCCACAAGCCTGGCGCGCGCCTCGGCCTGAGCTCTATGTTTGGCTTCAGCCGCGTCGGCGCGCCGCTTTTCTTCATCGGCCCGACGCTCGGCGTCGGCCGCCTGGGCCTCCGTCCGGCGCTTGGATTCCGCTTCATCGGCCGCACGCTTGGTTTCGGCATCCGCGGCACGTCTGGATTCAATCCGCCCGACATCGCCCTTGGCCGGCGCGGTGACGCCCGCCTTGCGTTTGGCTTCGTCTTCCTCGGCCGTGCGCTTGGCCTGCAGGGACCTACGGCGCGCCTCCGCCTCGTCTGCGGCGCGCTTGGCGTCGGCTGCTTCAGCCTCGCGCTTGATCTCCTCGCCGGATTTCACCGGCTGCTGCACGACCTCGCCTGGTGTCCCTGGCTGCGTCGGCTCGAGCAGCGGCTTGACGATCTCGTTGCGGTACGAGCGGTTGGCGCGCGCCAGCCAGTCGCGCATCATCTCGACGAGGCCGCTCCATCCGCGCAATTCGGGTGGCGGCTCTTCCTGCGCGGCGGGCAGAGCAGGCGCCGGTGCCGGCGCTGCATCACCGGCACGCTGCACGATGACGGTCCAGCCGTCCGGGTTCTTGAGCTGGGTGATCACTATGTCGTCGTAGGCTTGCGACGAGCGGGCGAGCCAATCCCATACCGGCGCGAACGTGCCAGCCGGCGGCGGCGTGTCGGTTCCCCCCGGCGTCGCGGCGCTTTGCGCGACCTCCTGCCCCTTGCTGCCGAGAATATCGGTGAAGCGCTGCGAAGCGGCGCCAGCCAGATCCTCCGCGCGCTGGCGCAGCTCCGGCGTCACCTGTCGCGCCTCGTTGTCGGCCGCGGCGGCGACCGGCGCGCTGAGCATTGCCAGCACGAAGAGGGAACGCATACCCGTCATCAGCGTTTTCCGCTCCCGATGGTCCTCGCCAGCCCCAAAACGGCGCGGACTTCCTTTGTTTATGGCGGTTCTTGAGACAGCCGCCTAGCTCACGCCTTCCATTAAGCACAACTCCGGCAACGCGCCAATCTGACATCGAAAAAGCGGATAACAGCGGAATGAAGGGCAGTGGCCGCCGTCTCAGCGTGCGCCGCAATTAACGCTCGCGCGCACCGTAGGCTGCGCTGTCACACGGGCAAAGCGATACCCATATTAAACGTCCCCCAGGGGACAACTTGAAGTCAGAAGAAACGGAAATTTGAATGAGCAAGAATAGATTGAACGGGGCCAAGTTCGGCAGAGCTTCACGCAACATCTGCGTCTATTGCGGCTCCGGGCTTGGGCTAAATCCGGCATACCGGGAAGCCGCACGCACCCTCGGCGCCGCGATGGCGCAAAACGACGTCGGCCTCGTCTACGGCGGCGGCAGCCTTGGCCTCATGGGCGAAGTGGCGCGCTCAACGCTCGATCACGGTGGCCGCGTGACCGGCATAATCCCCGGCTTCCTCGTCGAGAAGGAAGCCATGATGCGCGACGTCGACGAGGTGATTGTCACCGAGGACATGCACGAGCGCAAACGGCTCATGTTCGAGCGCTCTGACGCGTTCGTCGCACTGCCCGGCGGCGTCGGCACGCTTGAGGAGCTGGTCGAGCAGCTGACCTGGGTGCAGCTCGGTCGTCATACGAAGCCCGTGATCGTCGCCAACATCGACGGCTTCTGGACACCCTTCCTGGCGCTGCTGACCCACATGAAGATGGATACCTTCATCCGTCCGGGCCTCGACGTGCGCTTCACCGTCGTCGATGAGGCCGCCAAGATCGTGCCAACCATCGCCGGCGCGTGGGACCACCGTCCGGCGCCGTCGGATGAAGCGGTGCTGGCAAAGTTCTAGTTGAGCAGCTCGTAGCGAACCGGATTTGCCGGGCAGCCCGAAAAGCCGCACTCGATGAGCGCACTTGCCGCGTTGAGTGCGGTGACGCCAATGATCAGCCACACCGCGACCTCCTCGAACCTGCCGCGCGCCGGAGCCTTGCCTTCCGGCGCGAACTGCTTGTCGAACGTGAGCATGATGGCGGCGGCAAGAATGGCGCCGACAAAGCACAGGAACGCCCAGGTGTAGAAGTGGAGGCCGAGCAGCGCGGAGCCGTAGCCGGCATCGTCCGGCATGATGTGCAGGAGGATCTGGCGGGAGGCGATGGCGGCGCCCATCAGCGCCGCGAGGATGACGAGCCCGTAGTGCGCCGGCTTCGGACCATGGCGGATGGTGAGGGCCGGGCCGACCGCCAGCGCCGTGAAGGCAACACGCTGCAATAGGCAGAGCGGGCACGGCAGCTCGTCGTAGGCGAGCTGCCAGTAGAATGCGAGGAGGAGGGCCGCCGAAATGGCGTAGAGTGCCAGGGCGTTCAGCCGAACCGCGAGCTGAGGGGTCATATCCACCGCTATCGCCTCGCTAAAATGACAAGGGCAGCGCGTCCGTCGCGTGTCGCAGATAGAGTGCGGCAGTGAACACCAGTCCGGCGAAGAAGACGTAGACGGCCGACGGGGCCTCGTGGCGCCATGCGAGCCACATGGCGAGCGCAAAATTGAAGAAGGCGATGAAGATTTCCATGCAACCTCCCGCGGGTTAGGCTCTGATCGCCAGCATGACCATCGAACTGGAGAATAATCCGAGTCGGCCGCTCGAGCGCCGAGCATCCTTGGCCAATATCGCGCAGGCCGGCGTGCTGCTGGCGGGCTTTGGCGCCCTGCTGATGGCCGTGCTATGGCCGGAGTTCGGCAGGGGGGCTATTTTCATCGCCCTGCTCGTCACCGCCGGCGTCGTCGCGCTGGCGAGTCGCGTCTCGCCCGGGACGATCATGCGTATCTACGGCGCGCGCCCCTACCAGGCCGGCGATCTCGCCCAGTTCGACCGGATCACGAGCGAGCTTGCCCGCCGCGCCGGTCTGCGGGGCGCCCCGCAGCTTTACGTTGTGCCGAGCATGCTGCTCAGCGCCTTCTCGGTGGGCTCCTCGCAGCGCTTTGCCATCGCCGTCACCGAGGGCCTCCTACGACGGCTGACCATGCGCGAGGTGGCCGGCGTGCTGGCGCGCGAGGTCGCGCACGCCCAGCGTGGCGATCTCCTCGTGCTCGGCATCGCCGATTTCGTCTCCCGCTGCGCCCAAGGGCTCTACTACGTCGGCCTCGCGCTGGCGGCGCTCAACATCCTGCGTGGCATCTCCGGCGGGGAGCCGGTGTCGTGGCTGAGCGTACTGCTGCTGATCCTGGCACCCGCCCTGATGACGCTACTGCAGCTCGGCCTTTCGCGCACGCGGGAGATCGAGGTCGATCGCGCCGCCGCGCTGCTGACCGGCGATCCGCTGGGGCTCGCCTCGGCCGTGTCGCGGCTCGACGCTTCGCCGGGAACGTCGCTCGACGACCTCATCCCGCCTGTTCCTGCCCGCAAGGTGCCACTACCCTCAATGCTGCGGTACCCCCCGCCGGCCGATCGACGCATTGCGCGCCTCAACGCCTTCCAGGTGCCGCCGATGCCACCGCTCGACGTCGCCGAGGGCCCGCGCATCTCGCTGGTCGGCGTCGGACCCATCGAGATGCGCCCGCGCTATCGCTGGCCGGGCGTCTGGTTCTGACCGCCGTCTCCAGGTGTGGTTCCGGGGGACGAGGCAGCAGGCCACGCTTGCGCCGCCCTCGCCTTTGCGCCTATCTGCCGACATGACCGAGACGACGACCTCTGGGGCGCGGGAACGCATCGACACCGACGCGCAAGCCGCCTCCCTCGTGCACAAGATGCGAGCTGGGGAGCGGCGCGCCACCGCATTGGTGATCACCGAGCTCGAGCGGCTGTCGACGGCGGCACCGATCCTGCTGCGGGCGATGCAGCCGTACCTGGGGCATGCGCTGGTCGTCGGCTTCACGGGGCCGCCAGGCGCCGGCAAGTCGACGCTGGTCAACGCTGTCATCGCCAACCTGCGCGGTGCTGGCAAGACGGTTGGCGTCATCGCCGTCGATCCATCGAGCCCGGTATCCGGCGGCGCCATCCTCGGCGACCGCATCCGCATGACGTCGGCGCTGGACGACGACGGCGTGTTCGTACGCTCCATGGCCAGCCGCGGCTACCTTGGCGGCCTATCGCCGGCGGCTGTGCGCATCATCGACGCGCTCGACGCGGCAGGGCGCGATGTCATCCTTCTGGAAACAGTGGGCACAGGGCAGAGCGAGATGGACGTTGCTGAGGTGGCCGACGTTCGCATCGTCATTTCCGCTCCGGGACTCGGCGACGACATCCAGGCGATGAAATCCGGACTGCTCGAGATTGCCGACATCATGGTCGTCAACAAGGGGGATCGGCCGGGCGCCGAACAGACGCTGCAGCAGCTCCTGGGCGCGCTGTCGATCCGCGCCATGCGGCGGCGGACGGTGCCGGTCCTGAAAACGACGGCGACGACGGGCGAAGGTGTCCCCGAGCTGGTTGCGGCGGTGACCGCAACAGGGCGCGAGCTCGACGCCGGCGGCCCGATGGCGCGGCGACGCCAGCGGGCGCGCTATCTCATCGCCCGCGCCGCATCAGATCTCGTCGCCGAACGCGTGCGCGCCGGAGGCCCCGCAGCGCTCGACACCCTCGCCGACCAGGTACTGGCCGGGACTCTCGGGCCTGCGGAAGCGGCGCGCCGGCTGCTCGACAAGTAGCGGCACAAACAGAAAGAGCGCCCGCGGCGGCGCCCTCCTGGTCAACGCATTGATCCTGGCGAGCTTGTCTTGCAAGAGCAACAGACGGCACTCGGGATGGTTGGTGCCCGGTAACATAGCTTGGCGCTATTGTCGGCTCACGTAATGCAGCTGAGCAAAAAAGCGCGTTTGCTCGGAGGCGAACTGCAAGTGTGGCGAAAGAGCGCGACGCGCGCTCGCGCGTCGCGGCAATCTCAATCGTCCTTCTTGTCGCGGTCCACGTCGCCCGGACCCTCGGTGCCGTAGCGATAGTAATCCTCGCCGAGCTCATAGACGCCGTCCGGGCGAATGATACGCACTTGAGCCCGCATGCCGTAGTTGACAAAAGGCACGGCCAACGCAGCGGCATGCGGCAAACCAAGGGTCGCGTTGGCACTCGGGTTATGCAGCCAGTCGCGAGCCATAGCTGTGGAGGCAAGACAGCCAAGGACGAATGCTCCTGCACCAGCAGGAACCGACTTGCTCTTCATTCGGCAAAGTTCCTTTCGCAAGCGCGTGTGGCTGCCAAGCCTATCTGAGTCCTAAGAAACCCCGCAGCGACAGCAACAAAACAGCTGTGGACCAACCAGCCTGCGCCCGAATCATTGGTGAGCTGTAAAATTGCTTGGCGCCAATCGTGCCTTCGCGGGATGTTGCTGAACCAGAAGCAAACGCGCGGGGCAAAGTACGAACGATGGCCGTAACCTCCGGGGGCGCCGATGCGACGGGCGCGGGAGTCTTTGCAGGCCAGCCGCGCGGCCTCTCGACGCTGTTCTTCACCGAGCTGTGGGAGCGATTTTCCTACTACGGCATGCGCGCGCTGCTGACGCTGTTCATCGTGGCGCCGGTGACGACGGGCGGCCTCGGGCTATCGACGGTCGAAGCGGCACGCATCTACGGCAACTACACGATGGCCGTGTATCTGCTGTCGATCCCCGGCGGTTACGTCGCCGATCGCTACCTCGGCGCGCACGCCGCCGTGCTCATCGGTGGCGCCATCATCGCCTTGGGCCATTTCTCGCTGGCGGTGCCGGCCGAGAGCTCCTTCTACGTCGGGCTCGGGCTCGTCGCCATCGGCACGGGACTGTTCAAGCCGAACATCAGCGCGATGGTCGGCGGGCTCTATGAGAGGGACGATGAGCGCCGCGACGCCGGCTTTTCCATTTTCTACATGGGCATCAATATCGGCGGCTTCCTGGCACCGCTGGTGACCGGGTTCCTGGCGCAGAGCGACACCTTCAAGAGCTGGCTGGCGGCGGGCGGCTTCGATCCAGCCGACAGCTGGCATTGGGGCTTCGGTGCCGCCGGCGTCGGCATGACGTTCGGGCTGATCGGCTACTTCATGCAGTCGCGGCGGCTGGCACACGTCGGCCGCGCCTCGCCCGAGGCGACGGGTTCGTGGGTCACGAGCCTGCTCGTCATCGCCGGCACGCTCGGCATCCTGGTGCTCACCCTGCTCTCGGACGATCCGCGTTTCCAGTGGCTCCGTGCGTTGTTCCTCTTCCTACCGGTCGCGGCGATCGTGTGGTTCGCCATGAACGGCGACATGAACGGCCAGCGGCTGGCGGCGGTGTTCGTATTCTTCATCGCCGCTATGGTTTTCTGGGCGATCTTCGAGCAAGCGGGCGTCACCATCGCGCTGTTCGGACTAGAGCTGACGCGCGCGGAGCTGTTCGGCTGGTCGTTCCCCGTTGCCTGGTATCAGTCGCTCAATCCGCTGTTCGTGATATTGCTGGCGCCCCTGTTCGCCATTCTGTGGCTGCGGCTGGGATCTCGGCAGCCGTCGAGCCCGGTGAAGTTCGCCCTCGGGCTGTTCTTCCTCGGGCTGTCGTTCCTGCTCATGGTGCCGGCGGCAATGCTGACCGCCACCGGCCGCGTCAGCCCCCTGTGGCTGGTCGGTCTGTTCTTCCTGCAGACGGTGGGTGAGTTGCTGCTCAGCCCCGTCGGCCTCAGCACCATGACGCGGCTGGCCCCGGAGCGTCTAGTCGGCCTCGTGCTCGGCGTATGGTTCCTCGCGGCAGCCTGGGGCAACAAGCTCGCTGGCGTGCTGGGTGGCGGCTTCACCGCCACCGACGCCGGCGCGCTCGCGACATTCTTCCTGCAGCAGGCGGCGATGGTCGGCGTTGCAACGCTGGCGCTGGTGCTGCTCGTGCCATGGCTAAAGCAGCTGATGCAGGGCGTCCGCTAGGCCGCCACTCAGGCAGCCTGGGCGTTGTCCTTCATCAGCTTGTAGTTGATCGAGTCGAGCAGGGCTTCAAAGCTCGCGTCGATGATGTTGGGCGAGACGCCGACGGTGAACCAGCGGTCGCCGGTCATCGTGTCGTGGCTCTCGACCAGCACGCGCGTCACGGCCTCCGTGCCGCCCGTGAGGATACGCACCTTGTAGTCGACGAGCTCGACGCCCTCGATGTGCTTCTGATAGCGGCCGAGGTCCTTGCGCAGCGCGCGGTCGAGCGCGTTAACGGGGCCGTTACCTTCGCCGACCGACCACAGAGGTTCGTTGTCGCCGTTGACGAAAACCTTGACGATCGCTTCCGACACCGTGACGAGCTTGCCGCGCGCGTTGTGGCGCTTCTCGACCATGACGCGGAAGCTGTCGACCGAGAAATAACGCGGAACGCTCTCAAGCGTACGCCGGGCCAACAACTCGAACGACGCTTCCGCCGCCTCGTAGGAATAGCCGGAAGCCTCGCGCTGCTTCACCTCATCGAGCAGCCGCGTCACGCGGCTGTCATCGTCCCCGACGGCGATGCCAAGACGCTCGATGGAGGCGAGGATGCTCGACTTGCCGCCCTGCTTGGAGACGAGCAGGTGCCGCTCGTTGCCCACGCTCTCCGGCGCGACGTGCTCATACGTCTGCGGCTCCTTGAGGATCGCCGATGCATGGATGCCCGCCTTGGTCGCAAAGGCGCTCTCGCCGACATACGGTGCGTGGCGATCGGGGTTGCGGTTCAACACCTCATCGAGGATGCGACTGGCGTGCGTCAGGGTGCGCAACCGTTCGGGCGTGACGCCCGTCTCGAAGCGATCGGCGAACTCGCTCTTCAGCAGTAGGGTCGGAATGATGGACGTCAGGTTGGCGTTGCCGCAGCGCTCACCGATGCCGTTGAGCGTGCCCTGGATGTGGCGTACGCCACCACGCACCGCCATCAGAGTATTGGCGACGGCATTTTCGGTATCGTTGTGCGTGTGAATGCCGAGGTGCGTGCCGGGTACCACCTTCGCCACCTCGGCGACGATGTGCTCGACCTCATGCGGAAGCGTGCCCCCATTGGTGTCGCACAGCACCACCCAGCGCGCGCCGGCCTCGTAGGCGGTGCGTGCCACGGCGAGCGAGTACTGCGGGTTGGTCTTGTAGCCGTCGAAGAAATGTTCGCAATCGATAGCGCAATCGCGGCCCGTCCCGACCACGGCCTTCACGGATTGCTCGAGGCCTGCCAGGTTCTCCTCGTTGGAGATGCCGAGCGCCACGCGCACGTGGTAGTCGGACGACTTGGTGACCAGGCAAATGGCGTCGGCACGTGAGTTCAATACAGCCTGCAAGCCGGGGTCGTTGGAAACCGACCGCCCGGCTCGCTTAGTCATGCCGAAGGCGGTGAGCTTCGCCGACTTGAGCTTCGAGGGCTCGCCGAGGAACTGGGTATCAGTGGCGTTGGCACCGGGAAAGCCGCCTTCAACGTAGTCGACGCCCAGCTCGTCGAGCACGGCGGCGATGCGGCGCTTGTCCTCGACGGAGAAGTCGACGCCCGTCGTCTGCGCGCCGTCGCGCAGCGTCGTATCGAACAGGTACAGCCGTTCCTTACTCATCTTCAACTCACACAGTCCTTTTGTCAGGCGGCGTCATCGTACGCCGCCTACAGGGGTCCAGACCTCGGTGTCACGGTCGGGGTGCTGGTTGGAAACGACCGACGCCAGATAGTTCGCATATTCTGGATCGACGCTGCCGTCGCGCACATCGATGGCATCGAGCCTCCACAGCCACGGAAACTGCATGGGCATGGCCATCTGCACGATAGGCTCGATCTTCGCCGCCTCGTCAAACGACGCCACTGTGACATCGAGCCAGTGCTCGAACTCCCAGGTCAGGGGCGTACCGCAGTTCTCACAAAAGCCGCGCTTTCCGACGTTCGACGAGGCGAAGCGCTTCGGCGCGCCACGCGTCCAGGTGATCTTGTCGTAGGCGACCTTGACGAAGAGCCCGAATGCGCCGCCGGTCGCCTTCTGGCACATGCGGCAATAGCAGACGCTCACCTCGTCGAGCGGCCCCTCGACCTTGAAGCGCACGGCACCGCACTGGCACCCGCCGCTCCAGTACCGCGACTCTGTCTGTTCCGCCGTCATCGCGCTAACTCCCAGGTTGTGACGATCTCACCCGTTGCCGGATCCTTGGCATCCTTGAGAAGCACACCGCTCGCCGCCAGCTCGTCGCGGATGCGGTCGGCCTCCTTGAAGTTCTTCGACTTGCGCGCCTCGCCACGTTGCGCCACCAACGACTTTACGCGCAAGGCGAGATCGGGGTCGATGACCTCGACGAGGTTGGCGTTTTGCGTGCGCGCATGCCATCGGGCGACGTCGAAACCGAGGAAGGCGGCAGAGGCGAGCCACTTCTCACCGGCGACGTCGTTGCCGCCCTTCGCCTCCTTGGCGAGCTCGTGCAGGCGGGAGATTGCGAGCGGCGTGTTGAGGTCGTCCTTCAAAGCCTCCACAACGCCCGTGTCGCAGGGCAGTCCTTTAACCAGCGACCCGCCCAGCCGGTCGCTGATCTCGCCCCAGCGGTCGAGGGTCGCCTGCGATTCCTCGAGGCCCTTCTTCGTCCAATCGATCGGCTGGCGGTAGTGCGTGCGCAACATGTTGAAGCGCACCACCTCTCCCGGCCAGTCCTTCAACAGGTCATGGATGGTGATGAAGTTGCCGAGCGACTTCGACATCTTATCGCCCTCGACCTGTAGGAAGCCGTTGTGCAGCCAGTAGCGCGCCATCACCGGCGTGCCATGCGCGCAACGCGACTGCGCGATCTCGTTCTCATGATGCGGGAAGACGAGGTCGATGCCGCCGCCATGGATGTCGAACATCTGGCCGAGGTGCTTCTCAGCCATGGCCGAACACTCGATGTGCCAACCCGGGCGGCCGCGAGCCTCGATATGGGCCGGCGAAGGCCACGATGGCTCCCCCGGCCTCGACGGCTTCCACAGCACGAAGTCCATCGGGTCCTTTTTATAGGGCGCCACCTCGACGCGGGCGCCCGCTGCCATCTCATCGAGCGTGCGGTTCGACAACTTTCCGTAGTCGGGCATGGATGGCACGTGGAACAGCACGTGGCCTTCGGCAACGTAGGCGTTGCCGTTGGCGACCAGCGCCTCGATCAGCGCCTTCATCTCCTCGATGTGCTCGGTAGCGCGCGGCTCGACCGTCGGCGGCAGCACGCCCAGCGCGGCGATGTCGGCATGAAACTGCTTCGCCGTGCGCTCGGTGAGATCGCGGATCGGCACCCCCTCCTCGGCGGCGCGCGCGTTGATCTTGTCGTCGACGTCGGTGATATTGCGGACGTAGGTGACGTGCTTGTCGCCGTACATGCGGCGCAAGAGGCGGAACAGCACGTCGAAGACGATGACCGGGCGGGCGTTGCCGATGTGCGCGTAGTCGTAGACCGTCGGCCCGCACACGTACATGCGCACGTTCTGCGCATCGAGAGGCACAAACACCTCCTTGCGGCGCGTCAGCGTGTTGTAGAGCATCAAGGGATGCGCTTCAGCCATGACGGTCCCTAAATTCCCCGGGAGCCGCTGGCGGGGCGTGTTCTCTGTCGCAGAATTTGGGCAAAGAAGCGCGCCGCGCGCCAGCGATGATTGCTAGCTCGAAATAATGATAATGCCGCACAGATTGACGGCACGTGTGGGCAGCTTGCGCTTCATGCGCGCCGTTATGCGCAAGATCGGCTTGCCGCGTCAAGCGCACGCGCGTTAACTCGGGCCACGGCTTGAGTTTTTCCGCCGGAAAGCGCGACGCCTCGCCCCAATTGCTCCGCATTGACCCCCTAGCTGCTGGTGTCCATAGTTGCATCGCACCTAGGTCCAGCGAAGGGGTCGGCTGGCCTCACATGCGTCCCTCAATGCGCCACGGCAGGACAGATTTTGAGAATGCGTAAAGCACGTGCGCGGCGGCATGCCCTCGGCGCTGCAATTGCGGCCGCCGTGATGCTTGCCGCCTGTCCGGTGCTGGCGCAAGGCTGGTGGCCGTGGAGCAATTCCGAGCCGGAACGGCCGCCGGTTCCCGATGAGCCGATCTATCGCGAACCTCCGCCACCCCCGCAGGGCGAGCCGCCGATGATGCAGCCCCCGGCCGCGCGCGCCCCCGGCGCCCAAGAGCCGCCACTGCAGGGCGCGCCAGCGGTCAACTGGTCGACCAAGAATCCCATCTGCTTGCAGCTCGAGCAGCGCCTCGTTCAGGAGGGCAGCCGCTCCAGCCAGACGCGCGACCGCCTCCCAGCCATAGAGGGGGAGCTGCGGCAGGTCGAGCAATCCTACGAGCAGAGCGAATCCGACCTCGAACGCTACGACTGCTATGAGTACTTCTTGTTCTCCAAGTCCTTGCGGCGCACGCGGCGCTGCGTCGACCTCGCCCAGCAGCGCGAGCAGACGCACCGCAGGGTCTCCGAGCTCGAGGCGCAACGGCAGCAGATCGTCTCATCCGGTGAACAGTCCTACCGCGACGACATCGTGCGCGAGCTTGCCCGCAACAACTGCGGCGCCAACTACACGCAGGAGGCGCGCCGCTACGACCGCGGCGATGACTCTTCGATCTGGCAGGACGAAGGGGAAAGCAGCTTTTCGGGCCGCTGGACGCCATTCGGCGGCGCGCATTCAGGCGCTACCTATCGCACCGTGTGCGTGCGCCTTTGCGACGGCTATTACTTCCCGGTGAGCTTCTCGACGCTGCCAAGCCACTTTGAGCAGGACGCCGAGCAGTGCCAATCCAAGTGCGCGGCGCCCACCGAGCTTTACTACTATCAGAACCCCGGCGCGGTGATGGACCAGTCGGTCGCCTTCCGCTCGCAGGAGCCCTACACGAGCCTCAAGACCGCATTCCGCTACCGCAAGGAGCTGGTGCGCGGGTGCTCGTGTAAGGAGGCAGAGTACGTGGCGCCCGATGCACCCGCTGAGCAGGGCAAACGCGCCGATACGGATGCAACGAACGGTTGGGAAGCGCGCTCAGATGCGCAAGCCCAGGACCAGCGGCAGTGAGCGGCGCGACGTAAGCTGCGCATTCTGTCGTATTTCGCCCCTATATCTGGCGATAGGCAATTTCAAAGGCCGCCGATGTACGCCGCAGCCGCTCCCGACAGCCTCCTGAATATGTTCGAGATTCGCGCCTTGAGCGTCGATGACCTGTCGACGGCGCGGTATGTCGTCACGACGGCGTTCGCACGTGTCGCCTCTGAGCATTATTCGCCCGCTCAGATTGAAGCGTTCGGCGAATTCGTGCGCAGCCCCCACTACGCCGATGTGCTGCTCGGCAACCGCGCATATGGCGCCTGGGTCGGCTCGGAGATGGTGGGTGTCGCGGCCTGGAGCGTCGGCGAGGCGAAGAGCCCGACGGCGCGCATCCTCGCCGTGTTCGTGCATCCGCTGTTTGGCGGCGATGGCATCGGTACGCGGCTCACCGAATACCTCGAGGACGAGGCGCGGGCGGCGGGCTATCGCGCCTTGGAGACGAACGCAACGCTCAACGCCATCGGGTTCTTCGAGAAGTTGGACTATCTGGAGATCCGGCGCGGCGTCTGGGGTTTGCCGTCAGGGCGTCAGATGCCCATCGCCTTCATGCGCAAAGTCAACGGCGCCCGCCCCGACTTCATGCACTGACGATTGGCTCAGGCGGTGCGGCCGAGCAGCCGCGCCTCAGCCTTCTCACGTCCAATCAGCGGTAGCAGCAGCTTCAATTCGGGGCCGTCCTCGCGCCCAGTGAGCGCCAGCCGCAACGGGTGGAACAGCGCGCGCCCTTTGCGGCCGCTCGCCGCCTTGAGCGCCGAACTCCACACGTCCCAGGTCGTGTCGCCCCACGGTTCATCGGGAAGCAGCGCTGCAGCTTTGTCGGTCAGCTCGCGGTCCTCGATGACGGGCTGCGTCTGCCCGTTGACGACGCGCCACCAGGCGCCGGCATCGCCCAGCACCGTGAGGTTGCCGCGCACCGCCGACCAGAACCCGGCGCCGCCGTCGATGCCGAGTTGCTCGAGGCGGGCGGCAACGCGATCGTATGGCGTCGTGTGCAGCAGCTTGGCGTTCAGCGCCTTCAGCTCTTCCGGGTCGAAACGCGCCGGCGCAGTCGAAATCTTGTCGAAGGCGAAACGGCCGGCGAGATCATCGAGACTCGACTGCGGCTCGATAGCATCCGAGGTGCCGATCAGGGCGGTGTAGCTGGCGAGCGCCAAGGGCTCGAGGCCGCTCTCCCGCAGACTCTCAATGGACAGTGCGCCCAGCCGCTTCGACAGCGCCTGGCCGTCTGCGCCGATCAGCAGGCTATGATGGCCGAAGGCGGGCGGATCGTCCTCCAGCGCCTCGAACAGCTGTACCTGCACGCCGCTGTTGGTGACGTGGTCTTCTCCGCGGATGACGTGCGTGATGCCGAACTCGGCGTCATCGACGACGCTGGTGAAGGTGTAGAGGAACGAGCCGTCGGCGCGGATGACGACAGGGTCGGACAGCGAGCCGACATCGACCGTCTGGTCACCGCGGATAAGATCATTCCACGAGACGATAGTCGGCAGCGGCGTCAGGCCGTTCTCGGAATTATCGAGGCGGAAACGCCAATGCGGCTTACGGCCTTCGGCCTCGAGCGCCGCGCGCTCGGCTTCGTTGAGCTTTAGTCCGGCGCGGTCATAGATGGGTGGCAGTCCGCGGGCGAGCTGGCGCTTGCGCTTGCGATCGAGCTCGTCCTCGGTCTCGTAGCAGGCGTAGAGGCGGCCGGTCTCCTTGAGCTTGTCCGCCGCCGCGGCGTAGCGTTCGGTGCGTGCCGACTGGCGCTCCTCGCGCGTCCAGCCAAGACCGAGCCACTCAAGATCCCGGCGAATGCCATCGGCGAACGCTTCGGTCGAGCGCTGCACGTCGGTGTCGTCGAGGCGCAGCCAGAAGGCGCCTCCGGCCTGCCGCGCGAACAGCCAGTTGAGCAGTGCTGTCCTCACGTTGCCAACGTGAAGGCGGCCCGTGGGGCTCGGCGCGAAGCGAACGGTAACGGGCATGGGTGAAACGACAATTTGGGATGAGAGAGCTGCATCCCTATACGGCCGCGGCGCTGGCCCGTCAAAACTCGACTTTGGCGCCGCCAAGCTTCGCGACAAGCAGCATCCACCTGCGCGTGTGCCAAAGCCTCTGATCTTGGCACCATCGTTCTCGTTGGCGCCATCGAGAAAACTAGGACCTGCTCGCAACCGCGTAGCCCCGGCATTCAACTCGAAACACACACCCGGGGCCAGCCTAGCAAACCAAACTCCCTGGCGAGGTCGGCGCAGGCGGTGATCGTCGATTCATTGAAGTTGAACATGAAGCGCGTGTGGTCGTTTAGCCACCAGTTGACGCCCATCAGCCAAGTGTTCTGATTGCCGCACATTGCACATGTATCGATAGTCGCGGCATTGTCACTAAGCAGTCAGTCTCAATGCGTCCGCGCACTTGCCGTCTTTACTGGAGAGTTCCGGCGCACCCTTCCACTTGACCATCAGGTCGAGGTCATCTTTCTCTTTCTCGCCGCCGCCCTTGCTGGCAGCGGCTTGGGCAGCAGCCGCCGATTCGGCTGCAGCCGATTGCGCGGCCTCCGATCGGGTCGCTGCGGCTCGCGCCGCGGAGGCAGCCGCTTTGTTCTCTTCAATTTGACGCTGGAGCTGCTGGATCTGCGACTGCGGGATGCGACGACGTTTGGAGCAGTCGCAGCCCTTTGCACCAGGGCGGGATTCGTTATTACGAATCGGCCCTCAGGGCGTCTCGCGAAATTTGTTCACGATCGGATAGCGGCGATCGCGTCCGAAGTTGCGCGATGAGATCTTGACGCCCGGCGGCGCCTGCCGGCGCTTGTATTCAGCGAGGTAGAGCAAGCGCTCGATTTTCTTCACCGTCTCGGGGGCGTGACCGCGCGCGACGATGGCGGCGAACGGCATCTCCTTCTCGACCAGGCAGGCAAGGATGTCGTCGAGCACCTCGTAAGGCGGTAACGAATCCTGGTCGGTCTGGTTCGGGCGCAGTTCCGCTGTCGGCACCTTCGTAATGATGTTCTCTGGGATCACCTCCCCCGCCGGTCCCTTGCCGCCTTTTGGCACGTGCGTGTTGCGCCAGCGCGCCAGTCTATAGACCTCCATCTTGTAGAGGTCCTTGATCGGGTTGTAGCCGCCATTCATATCGCCGTAGAGCGTGGCATAGCCAACCGACATTTCCGACTTGTTCCCGGTCGTCACGACCATGCCGCCGAACTTGTTGGACAGCGCCATGAGGATGATGCCGCGCGCGCGCGCCTGGATGTTCTCCTCAGTTGTGTCCGCTTGCGTGCCGGTGAGCGCCGGCTCGAGAGTCTTGCTGATGCCGAGCACGGCGTCCGCGATAGGTAGCGTCTGATAGTTGACGCCCAGCGCCTTGGCGCAGTCGGCGGCGTCGCGCACGCTGTCGCTCGAGGTGAAGCGATACGACATCATGACGGTGTGCACGCGCTCCGGGCCTAACGCGTCAACGGCAATGGCAGCAACGAGCGCGCTGTCGATGCCGCCGGAGAGACCAAGAATGACCCCGGGAAAGTCGTTCTTCTCGACGTAGTCGCGCACACCAAGCACGCACGCCTGATAAGCGGCGCCGTCGCCATGATCGATCGCGGCAGTCTCGCCCGGCTCACAGCGCCAGCCGCTCTCCGTCTTGCGCCATTCAGTCAGGGCCAGCGTCTCCTCCCAGGCGGGGAGCTGCACGGCCAGGCTCTTGTCGGCATTCAGCACGAACGAGGCGCCGTCGAACACGAGCTCGTCCTGCCCGCCGACCTGATTGACATAGACGAGTGGCAGGCCGCTCTCGATGACGCGGGCGACGGCGATGTTCATGCGCACATCAGGCTTCGTCCAATCGAACGGCGAGCCGTTGGGCGAGATAAGGATCTCGGCGCCGCACTCGGCGAGGCACTCGACGACGTCGGGACCCCAGATGTCCTCGCAGATCGGAACGCCGAGGCGCACGCCGCGGAAATAGATGGGTCCCGGCAGGGGCCCCGGTGCGAACACGCGTTTTTCGTCGAACACGCCATAGTTCGGCAAATCGACCTTGAAGCGTACCGCTTCGACCTTGCCGTTATCGATTAGCACGACGGCGTTGTAGACGTGCCCATCCTGAGGCCACACGGTGCCTGTGATGACCGCTGGGCCCGGTCCCAACTCTTTCGCCAGCGCCTCGATGCGCGTGCGTGCAGTCGCCGGAAAAGCCGGCTTGAGCACGAGGTCTTCCGGGGGATAGCCGGTGACGAACAGCTCCGCGAACACGACCAGATCGGCGCCAAGCGCGCCGGCGCGCGTGCGCATCTCGCGCAGCTTGGCGATGTTACCATCGATGTCGCCGACGATCGGGTTCGCCTGGGCGAGCGCAAGCTTCAGATGCGTAGGGGCGGACGTCATGGGCTCCGATCAGCCGAAGGCAGTGATCGGCGTCGGCGTGCGGCCGGCCTGCTCACGCTCCTGCTTCAGGCGCTCGGAGATCAGGAAAGCGAGCTCCAGCGCCTGGTCGGCGTTGAGACGCGGATCGCACAGCGTGTCGTAGCGATCCTTCAATTGTGCCTCGGAGATATTCGCCGACGCGCCGCCCGTGCACTCGGTGACCGGCGAACCCGTCATCTCGACGTGGATGCCGCCGGCGACCGTTCCCTCGGCGCGGTGGATGGCGAAGAACGATTCCGCTTCCTTGAGAATGCGGTCGAAGGGTCGTGTCTTTAGGCCGCCAGCCGCACCGATGGTGTTGCCGTGCATCGGGTCGCACGACCAGACGACGACGCGGCCATCGCGCTCCACCGCACGGATCAACGCCGGCAAGTGCTTCTCGACCTTGTCGGAGCCAAAGCGGCAGATGAGCGTCAGGCGCCCCGGCTCATCGGTCGGGTTCAAGATGTCGATGAGGCGCAACAGGCCGTCCGCATCGAGCGACGGGCCTACCTTGATGCCGACAGGGTTACGGATACCGCGCAGGAACTCGATGTGTGCATGATCGGGCTGGCGGGTGCGATCGCCGATCCACAGCATGTGGCCCGAGGTGGCGTACGGCGCCTGCGTGCCGCCGGCTTCGTCGCGGCGCACGAGTGCCTGCTCGTACCCGAGCAGCAGCGCCTCGTGGCTTGTGTAGAACGAGGTGCGGCCCAGAGCCGGGACGGTCTCGGACGTCACGCCGCACGAGCGCATGAAACGCAGCGCGGTTTGAATCTGCTCGCCCATTTCGCGGTACTTCTTGCCGAAGGGGCTCTTGTGCTCGAAGTCCAGCAGCCAGCGCAACACGTTGTCGAGGCTGGCATAACCTCCCTCGGAGAAAGCGCGCAGCAAGTTGAGCGTCGCAGCCGACTGCCGGTAAGCCTCGAGCTGGCGGTGCGGATCGGGAATGCGGTCGGCTTCGGTGAAGGCGCCCCCGTTGATGATGTCGCCGCGATAGCTCGGCAGCTCCTTGCCATCGACCTTTTCGGTCGGCGAAGAGCGAGGCTTGGCGAACTGGCCGGCGATGCGCCCGACCTTCACCACCGGCACGCCGCCGGCATAGGTGAGGACGACGGCCATCTGCAGAAAGATGCGGAACAGCTCGCGGATGTGGTTGGCGCCGTGCTCGGCAAAGCTTTCGGCACAGTCGCCGCCCTGCAATAGGAAAGCGTTGCCGGCCGCGACGTCGGCCAGGGCGCGCTTCAGCTTGTCGGCCTCGCCGGCGAAGACGAGCGGCGGATATGAGGCGATCTTGGCCTCGACATCGGCCAGTGCGACCTGATCTGGATAGGCCGGCACCTGCACGATCGGCTTCGACCGCCAGCTATCCGGAGACCACGCTATCGCCATCTCAACTCTCCCTCGGGGCACCGTGCGAGGCCGAAGGTGGTCCGGCGCGGTAACGCAAGCGCATCGATTTCAGGGCATTATGCCATTCGTCGCAGCATATAAGCTACCCCGGGCAGCATGACCAGCGACCGGACGGCGGAATGTTGCATACGCGCATCGAGCGGAGCCGCCCCCAGTCCCATGAGCGCCAAGGAACCCTCCTTCACCTTCGGCATCGAGGAGGAGTACCACCTCGTCGACCTGGAATCGCGCGGCTTTGCGGCCGCGCCGGCCGAGCTGATGACCGAGTGCGAGACGGTCCTCGGCAAGCAGGTGGCGCCCGAGTTCTTCCGTTCGCAAATCGAGATCGGCACCAGTGTGTGCCGGGACTTCAAGGCGGCGCGGCGTGAGCTCGCCGGCCTGCGGCGGACCATCGCCGACGCGTCTGCCAAGTATGCCATCGCGCCGATCGCCGCCTCCACTCACCCGTTCGCCGACCGGTCGACCCTCGAGCCGACGCCAAAGGCGCGCTACCAAGCACTCGCCGTCGACTTCGCCGGCATCGGGCGGCGCCTCGCCATCTGCGGCATGCACGTGCACGTCGCTATCGAGGACGACGAGCTACGCATCGATCTCATGAACCAGGTACGCTATTTCCTGCCGCACCTGCTGATGCTGTCGACGTCTTCGCCCTTCTGGCAGGGCGAGGACACGGGCCTCAAGAGCTATCGCCTCGCCGTATTTCACGAGCTGCCGCGTACCGGGCTGCCGCAGCGCTTCGAGAGCTACGGCGAGTACCAGCGCACCGTCGACGTGCTGGTGCGCAACAAGGTGATCGAGGATGCCACCAAGATCTGGTGGGATCTGCGGCCATCGGCCAAGTTCCCGACGCTGGAATTGCGCGTCACAGATGTGTGCACGCGCATCGACGATGCGATTTCCATTGCGGCCCTGTTCGCCTGCACGTTGCGCCTGCTGTGGCGCCTGCGCGCCGCCAACCAGAAGTGGCGCTCGTACCCGTCCTTCCTCATCGAGGAGAACCGCTGGCGGGCGCAGCGCTATGGCGTACGCGAGACCTTGTTCGATTTTGGCAAGGGCAAGCTCGTCCCCTTTGCCGCGCTGATCGACGAGCTGATCGACCTGATCGCCGAGGATGCGGCCGTGTTGGGCTGCGAGCGCGAGGTGCGGCACGCGCTCAATATCGCGACCGGCGGCACCAGCGCTGACCGGCAGGTCGCACGCTATGAGAAGCTACTCGCGGACGGGGCGACCGTCGATGACGCACTCGTCGGCGTCGTCGACCAGCTCATCGCCGAAACCGTCGCCGGCACGTAAAACCTAAAGCGTGGCGGCCATGCCGCCGTCGATGGCGAGTTCGGCGCCGGTGATGAAGGCGGATTCGTCCGAGGCGAAGAACATCGCCGCCTGAGCCACATCCTCCGAGGTGCCGAAGCGGCGCAGCGGTGTTTGCTCTAGCAACGCCTTGGAAAACGCCTCGATGCGCAACACGCGCTCGGTCAGTGCCGTCTCGATGAAGCCGGGCGCCAGCGCATTCACCCGGATGCCGAACGGCGCATACTCGACGGCGAGACCGCGGGTCAGTGCCGAGATGGCGCCCTTGGTGGCACCGTAGGCGGCCAGCGTGCGCATCCCGCGATGCCCCATGATCGAGGCAAGGTTGATCAGCGAGGCGCGGCCCGAAGCCTTCAACAGCGGGAAGGCATCGCGGGCGATCCGAATGATGCCGTCGAGGTTCACCTCCCGCAGGCGCACCCAGTCAGCATCCGTCATGTTGCGGAAGTCGGTGCGGATGTTGATGCCGGCATTGTTGACAACAACGTCGAGTCTCCGGTGCTGCTGCTCGATCATGCGCATTAGCGCGTTGACGTCCTGGCCGCGCGAGACATCGACCGTCATCGCCGTGGCGCCGAGGCCCTTGGCGACGAGCCCGGCCGCCGCCTTCTTGCAGCCCTCGCCATCGACATCTGTGATGTAGACGTGCGCGCCCTCGGCGGCGAACAGCTGCGCTGTGGCTAGTCCGATGCCGGCGGCCGAGCCGGTGATGAGCGCGATCTTGTCTTTCAGCCGAGGCATTCCAACTCTCCAACTTGCCCGTGCGATTTCAGCAGGCAGCTTCCGTCGGCGCGATCCACTTATCGCGCATGGTGACCAGCTCTTCGGCTGACGTCGGGTGCAGTGCCATAGTCGCGTCGAAGTCCGCTTTGGTGGCGCCGAGCCGCAAGGCGATGGCCGCCATCTGGATGATCTCGGCTGCGTCCTCGCCGAGCACGTGGCAGCCGACGATCTTGCCAGATCCCCCGTCGACGATGAGCTTCATGAACATGCGCTCGTCGCGCCCCGACAGCGTCGCCTTCATCGGGCGGAACGCGGCCTTGTAGATGTCGAGCTTGCTGCAACGTTCTTGGGCCAGATGCTCGGGGAGACCGATGCTGGCGACCTCGGGCGTCGAGAACACGGCCGTCGGGATGAGCGTGTGCTCGATCATGCGCGGCTTGCCGCCGAATTCGGTGTCGGCGAAGGCGTGCCCCTCGCGAATGGCGACCGGCGTCAGCGCCGCACGGTCCGTTACGTCGCCAACGGCGAAGATGCTGTCGACCGACGACTTCGAGTACTCGTTGACGACGACGTGGCCGTTCCAGCCGAGCTCGACACCAACTTTGTCGAGGCCGAGCCCGAGCGTGTTCGGCGTGCGGCCGATAGCGAACATAATCTGCTCGGCGGTCAGCGATGTGCCGTTCGACAGATGCCCGACGAGCCCGGCGCCGGTCTTCTCGAAGCGGGTGAAGATATGCCCGGTGACGATGCGGATGCCCTGCTTGACGTAGGCCTCGGTTAGACGGTCGCGCAGATCCTCGTCGAAGCCGCGCAGGATCTTGTCGCCGCGATAGACAATCGTCGTCTCGACGCCGAGGTTCGCGAAAATGCCGGCGAACTCCATGGCGACGTAGCCGCCACCGGCGATGATGATCCGCTCCGGCAGGCGCGGCAAATCGAACGCCTCGTTGGAAGTGATGACGTGCTCGAGCCCCGGTCTGGGCTCGGCGAGCCAAGGCGTGCCACCTGTCGCGATGAGTATCTTACCGGCGGTGATTGTGCGGCGGGATTTCGCCAGTTGCACCGCGTTGGGGCCGATGACCGTCGCGCGCTCCCCGATCAGCTCGACGCCCACTTTGCCGAGGGCCGACAGGTACGCGGCCTCGAGGCGCGCAATCTCCTTGTCCTTAGCTGCGACCAGCGTCGGCCAATCGAAAGTTGGCTCAGCGACCGTCCAGCCGAAGCCGCGGGCGTCCTCGAAGTCGTCGGCGAAACGGCTGGCAAAGACAAGCAGCTTCTTGGGTACGCAGCCGCGGATGACGCAAGTGCCGCCGACGCGATATTCTTCCGCGATGGCGACCTTGGCGCCGTAGCCGGCCGCGATACGACCCGCGCGTACACCGCCCGAGCCGGCACCGATCACAAACAGATCGTAGTCGAATTTAGCCATACGTGCGTTGCCGCCTCAGAGCGTCATACGCCGCCGCCGTCGTCGGCGCCAAGCAGGGTTATGCCGCCGCCGCCGGCGATGACGGCAAGGTCGGCGATGCCGATGAACAAGCCGTTCTCGACGACGCCGGGGATGAGCTTCAGAGCCTCGTCCAGCTCCTCGGGCTCGTCGATTCGGCCGAAGTGGCAATCGAGAATGAGATTGCCACCGTCGGTGAGGAACGGCTTGCCGCCTGCCAGCGTGCGCACGCGGATATCGCCCTCGCAGCCGACGTCGGCGGCAAGCGCGGTGATCATGTGGCGGGTCGCCGTGAGGCCGAAGGGCACGACCTCGAGCGGCAGCGGGAAGGCGCCCAGGGTCTCGACCTTCTTGGAGGCGTCGGCGATGACGATCATGCGGCCGGACGCGGTGGCAACGATCTTCTCGCGCAACAGGGCGCCGCCGCCGCCTTTGATCAAGCGCAGCTCGCCATCGACCTCGTCGGCACCGTCGACGGTCAGATCTAGAAACGGCAGATCGTCCAGCGTTGCCATGCGGATGCCGAGAGCCTCGGCCTGCGTCTGCGTCGCAGCGGAGGTGGCGACACAAACGACCTCGAGACCGCCGGCAACCTTCTTGCCGAGCAGGTCGACGAACTTCGCGGCCGTCGAGCCGGTGCCGAGGCCGAGCCGCATTCCGCTTTCGACATACTCGAGTGCGCGCTCCGAGGCTGCGACCTTCAAGGCGTCATTGCTCATGGCTTTCCCCGCCGCTTGCATCCGATGCCGCTGCCGTACGCGTAAGGCGCGGCGGACGCAAGAGTGAGGTTGCGGTTCGGTTATAGGCCGCCCATCAGAGTGTACTTGGTCTCGAGAAATTCCTCGATACCGTGGTGGGATCCTTCGCGGCCGACCCCGCTTTCCTTCCAGCCGCCGAACGGGGCGATTTCGGTGGAGGTGATTCCCTCGTTCACACCGACGATGCCGTATTCCAATGCCTCGGCGACGCGCCAGCAACGTCCGAGATCGCGGGTGAAGAAATAGGCAGCGAGACCGAACGGCGTGTCGTTGGCCATACGCACCGCTTCCTCTTCCGTCTTGAAGCGGAACAGGGGGGCGACCGGGCCGAACGTCTCTTCGCGCGCAACGCGCATCTGCGGCGTGACGCCGGTGAGGACGGTCGGCTCGTAGAAGTTGCCGCCCAGTGGGGAAGGTTTGCCGCCGATGACGATCGTGGCGCCGTGCGCGACGGCATCGGCGACATGCTGTTCGACCTTCTTGATGGCGTCCTTGTTAATCAGCGGGCCGACGGTGACGCCTGACTCAGTGCCAGCGCCGACCTTCAGCTCCTTGACGGCGGCGGTGAGCTTGGCGGCGAACGCTTCATAGACGCCGTCCTGCACGAGGATGCGGTTGGCACATACGCACGTCTGCCCTGCGTTGCGGAACTTGGAGGCCAGCGCGCCGGCGACCGCGCGATCGAGGTCGGCGTCGTCGAAGACGATGAACGGCGCATTGCCGCCGAGCTCCATGCCGACGCGCTTCACCGTGCGGGCGGCCTGCTCCATGAGGATCTTGCCCACCTCGGTAGAGCCGGTGAAGGTCACCATGCGCACGAGCGGGCTTTCGGTCAGCGCCCGGCCGACCGGCACCGGGTCCTTGGCGGTGACGACATTGAGCACTCCCTTCGGTACGCCGGCACGCTGCGCCAATTCGGCGAGCGCCAAGGCCGACAGGGGCGTATCCTCGGCCGGCTTGACGACGACTGTGCAGCCGGCGGCGAGCGCCGGGGAAACCTTGCGCGTGATCATGGCCGAGGGGAAATTCCACGGCGTGATGGCGGCGACGACGCCGACCGGCTGCTTCATGATGACGACACGGGCATCTGCCTTGTGCGTCGGGATGGTCTCGCCGTAGATGCGCTTTGCCTCCTCGGCGAACAGCTCGACGAAGGCGGCGCCGTAAAGGATCTCGCCCTTCGCCTCGGGCAGCGGCTTGCCCTGCTCCTTGGTTAGCAGCAGAGCGAGCTCGTCGGCGTGCTCGACGATCAGCTCATACCAGCGGCGGATGATTTTGGCGCGCTCCTTGGCGAGCAGCTTCGACCAGGCCGGCAATGCGCGGTGCGCCGCCTGGATGGCGGCGTTGGTCTCATCGGCGCCCATGGCGGGAACGCGGGCAATCTCCTCGCCGGTTGCCTTGTCGGTGACCGGCAAGCGCGGCTCACCCACCCAAGCCCCGTCGATGAAGGCTTGCGTCCGCAATAGCGTGATCACCTTTTTGTCCATCGGTAGCACCGGGTTACGACAGGCTAGCCGGCCAGCCATTGTCTAAGATGCGCCCCCCCAGGTTTCAAGGTACATAACCCAGCCTGCGGCGCCGCGACGGCTCTCGTCGCAGCCCTTGCATGCGCTATGGAGGACCCATGCGCGACCTGACCCTCGTCTTCGATCTCGATGGCACGCTCGTCGACACGGCGCCGGACCTCGTCGCCTCGACCAACCACGTGCTCGATCACCTGGGGCTGCCGCGCGTCGACGAGGGAACGCTGCGGCCGTTCGTCGGGCACGGCGCCCGGCACATGATCGAGCGCGCCGTGGGGCCCGCCGCCGAGAGCATGACACCCGCCCAGCACGAGGCGCTGCTCGCGCGCTATCTCGACTATTACGGGAGCCACATCGCCGTCGGCAGCCGGCCGTTCGAAGGGCTGCTCCCGCTGCTCGACAAGTTTCAAGCCGCCGGCGTCAAGCTCGCCGTGTGCACCAACAAGATGGAAGGTATGTCGCGGTTGTTGCTCGATGCGCTCGACATGACCCGCTATTTCGTGGCCGTCGCCGGCCGCGACACGCTTCACTCGGCCAAGCCCCACCCGGAGGCGTTGCTCGGCACCATCAAGATGGCAGGAGGCGACAAGTCACGGGCCATAATGATTGGCGACAGCGGCGTTGACGTCGCCACGGCCAAGGCGGCGCGGGTGCCGGTGATCGGCGTCAGCTTCGGCTATACGGAAACGCCGGTGCGCGAGTTCGCGCCCGACGTCGTCATAGACCACTTCGACGAGCTGGAGCCGGCCATCGCGCGGCTGATGCCTTGCTAGGGCGAGGAAACTAGTCCGGATTGCCGGGCTTGTGCGGCCACAGCCGCCGCCCGACCATGATCGTCGCTGGCAGGAACACGAGA
This sequence comes from Hyphomicrobium sp., assembly GCA_036559705.1. Classification (GTDB taxonomy): domain Bacteria; phylum Pseudomonadota; class Alphaproteobacteria; order Rhizobiales; family Hyphomicrobiaceae; genus Hyphomicrobium_A. The sequence goes on along the minus strand of DATBSP010000139.1, from coordinate 89,941 downwards.
TCGGCGATCAGAGAGGCGAGCAGCGTGAAGCCGCACACGAGGCCGAACGTACGCAGCGACGGCAGGTCGGAGAACACCGTCACGCCGAGCCCGAAAGCGAGCACGATCGTCGTCAGAATGATGGCCGGCCCAACCAGCACGCGCGCGCGTCGAATGGCGAGTTCGGGTGCGTCGCCTTTCCTCTCCTCCAAGCGCAACCGGTTGAGAAAGTGGATGAGCGCGTCGATGCCGAGCCCGAAAACGACCAGCAGGGCAACGACCGAGGCAAACTCGAGCCCGGCCCCCTGCGTCCACAGCAACGCGCCGGACGCGAGCACCGGGAACAGGCCGGGCAGTAGACTGACGACGGCGACGAACGGCGAGCGAAATGCCATGCCCAGCATGACGCCGGCGAAGGCGACGCAGAGAGGGATGCTTTCCTTCAGCTGATCGATCATGCGGGCGCTATTGCGGGCGGCTACCGCCGGCAGGCCGGTGACCGATATCTGGAAGGTCGGGTTGGCGGCGCGGATGCCGTCGAGCGAGCGGTCGATCTTCTCGACCACCGGCAGAATGTGGCTGGAATCGACGTCCGGCAGACGTCCCGTCACCAGCACGGCCTTCTGATCCTCAGCGATGAAGCGGCGCACCAGATGGTCGGGCAGGAAGCCGACGAACTTCTGCACGGTCTCGATGCGGTCATCGCCCGCCTCGTGCAACCAGCGCCTCAGGCTTTCGACCGACCACACGTTGCCGAGGCCGGCCTCCTTTTCGAGCGCGTTGTGCACCTGGCCGATGACGGCGAGGGTCTTCGGCGAATAGAGCGGCGTGCCATCGGTCCACTCGATCATCACGTGCACCGGATTGGCGCCGGTGAGCTTCTGGTCGATGCGGCTCGTGGCGTCGAGCGCCTGCTCGCGGTCGGGCACCTGGTCGGCGAGGCGGTAGCGCGTCGGCAGGTCGGCGAAGGCGGCGCCGAACAGGAAGAACAAAACGATGCCGATGAGCGAATAGAGATAGGGCCGGTGCACCACTCGGTCGACGATCTGGCCGACAATGACGCCGAGACCGTCCATTAGCGCATCTGCCGGCGTGCGATCCTTGGCCAACGTCTCCTCGTTGCGGATGAGCATGACGCCGAGGAGCGGCAGGACCAGGATGACGGCGATAAAGGAGATGAGCACGGCGAGAGCGCCGGCCATGCCGAAAGTGCGGATGAGACCGGAATCGGAGAGCAACAACGCGAGGAAAGCCAACAACGCCACGCCGTGCGCCAGCACGCAGGCCGGACCGACGATGTTGATGGCAAAGCGCACAGCCTGGTAGCGGTCGTCGCCCTCGCGCAGCCGGATGCGGATGGCCGACACCATCTGCATGCTGTCGGCAAAGCCCATGACCATGATCAGCGGCGTCATGACATTGAGGAACAGATTGAGCTTGAAGCCCATCCAGCCGAGCAGGCCGAGTGACCAGATCACTGCCAGCACCGGCGGCAGCGCGGCAACGAGCATCAGGGAGACGCGGCGGAAGAAGATGACGGCGATGACGGCGCCGAACAGCAGGCCGAGGCCGTTGTAGAGCAGCTGGTCGCGTTCGACGGCGTTGCGGATCTCGAGCTGCATGACCGGCGCGCCGGTCATCTTCGCCGTCAGGCCCGTGTCCTTGAGCTGCTCGTCGACCGTCGTGTTGATGTCGCCGATGACGACCTTCGCGGTCTTCTCCTCCACGACCTTGCGGTCGAGCGCGATGATGATCATCGCCAGCTGGCCGTCGTCGGAGAGGAACTTGCCTTTGACGATATCGTTCGACTTGAGCGTGTCGATCATCGCGTCGTAAGCGGGACCGTCCTCGGGCATCTCGTCGGGCACGAGTGGCGCAGCGTAACCCGAAGCATCCGGCGTGCCGCGCGCCGACAGCATGGAGACGAGGCCCGAGACGCCGTCGACGAGTTGCAACTCGGTCGTCAGTCCGGCGAAGGCCTCGAGCTGCTTGCGCTTGAGCAGGTCGTGACCCTCGACAACGACAAGCACGTCGTACTCGCTCGAGGGAAAGCGTTTGTCGATTGCCTCGTAGCGGCGGAATTCCTCGGTGTTGGTGCGGAACAGCTCGGAGAGGGAATCGTCGACCTGCAGCTTGGACAGGCCCACGAGGCCGAGGATAGTGGCGACCGCGATGAGGACAGCCACGAGGGCGGGAGCTTTCAGCGCAACGAGCCCAAGCTTCTCCAGCCCGAACGAGAACACGAAGTTACGGTGCTGCTCGTCAGCGTGACCCATGGCTCCCCCGTCGGCGCGTTATTGGGCTTTTGCTTAGCAGCGGCCGGTACGATGTCCTACGCAAGTCCGCCGCGCGCCACGCGGAATCGGCTCATGCGGGCGGATCGTTGCATTTGCCGCGCTGACTGTGAAGAGGCAGGCGTTTTTGCCACTTCCATAGCGGTCCAGGCGCCCCAAAATGGCCCTATGAGCGGGCTCCCTTTCAGGCCCGATTTCAACGCCGCCTGCCCGGATGATTTCCGCATGCCATTGATGACTGCGCCGACGCCGCTCGATACAACCACAATGCGGCCATTGTGGCGGCACAGTTGCCGTGCGGCGGCGACGCTGGCGTTGACGATCCTCCTCGGTATGAGCGCGGCTCCCGTCGTCACTGCGAGCCCTCAGCAGGCGCCCAATAGCCGTGTCGTACTCGACCTGCCGCCGGGCTATGTCCCCTCGCCGTTGTTCTCCGGCTTCCAGAACGATGCCTCCGGCGTCTCTTTCATCATCCTGGAAGGGCCGGTCGGCGAGTACGACAAAATGGCCGCTAGCTTCTCGGCCGAGGAACTTGCCAAACGCGGCATCACTGATGCGCAGAAGGCGGCGCTCGCCCGCACCGACCCGCACGTCTATATGCGGGCGCACCAGAAGTCGCCCGCCGGCGCCTATGCCAAGTTCTTCGTTCTCTTCCGCACCGCTGATCAGACGATCCTCGTCTCTGTCAACGTGCCCCAGCGTTCCATCGAGGACGGCAGCGTCAAGGCGGCGGATATCGAACGCGTGCTGTCCAGCGCCAAGACAACGGAAAAGGCCGCTGTGCGCGATCTTTATTCGCTCTCCTATCTCGGGCCCTTCAAGGAGGCGGGCACGCTGGTCGGCACCAGCAAGGTCTACACGCTTGACGGGCGGCTGGAGCCGGAGCGCGCCGGCGAGACGCGCTCGGCGTTCATGGTGGCGCCCTCACTCGACAAGCGGCCGGTGACGGAGCTGAAGAAGCAGTCGGTGGCTCTGCTGGCCAGCCTGCCGGGATACAAGGACTTCAAGCCGGGCGCCCCACAGTCGATCACCATCGGCGGGCTCGACGGCGTCGAGGTTGAAGCCGAGGCGCTGGACGCCGACGATGGCAAGCCGATCCACCTCTATCAGGCAATGCTGCTCGGCAAGGACGGCGGCTATTTTCGGCTGATTGGCATTGCGACGCCGGAGGACGAGGCGCGCATCGCGGCCGAGTTCCCCAAGATCGCCCATAGCTTCGCGTTGATGCCTTAAGAGCGGGTGCGGAGTCGCATTGCGCCCGGACGCGGCGCAGACCATAGTGCCGCGCATGAGCGAAACAGCAACAGCGGCCGGATGGGTTGTTCAACTGACGATCCCCGGATTGCCGAGGATACCGGCCGAAGGCGCCAAGTGGCGTCCGGCGGAGACGATGGCGCCCACCTTCCAGTTCTTCAACGTTGCCATTGGGTCAGCCGACAAGGCCGTCGAGGCGGCGCGCAAGAAGACCGGGGCTTCCGACGAAGCGGTCATGCGCGTCGTGCGGGCACTCTCGGCGTCCGAGCTCGATTCCATCAAGCTGCGCACGGGTGAAGCCAAGCCTGCGTAAGCAGCCCGGCTTGGCGGAGTTGGCGCCTTGACAGTGACGGCCAGAGCCTCCCATAAGGTCCGCCCGGCGCGAGCCCAATTGCGCATCAGGTCGGGCGGTTAGCTCAGCGGTAGAGCACACGCTTCACACGCGTGGGGTCATAGGTTCAATCCCTATACCGCCCACCATTTTATCTCATCCGCGTCAGTACTTGTGCGACAGCCGTTTGACGGGGCGGTCGTACTTCGAGCCGGTCCGCAGAAGCGGACAGGCGCTTTCCGGATTGTATTGCGCGCAGCACTTCGGCTGCCCCGTAGCGGTGTCGATCGCCCGCGCGCTGCCCTTGCCGCACGGACCGCCGGCCTGCTCGGTGGCGAAATCCCAGTTGCCGGGGTCGCCGTTGCCGTAGCCCGAATACTCCGCGTTCGCCGCCGTTACGGCACCCATGCTCAGCAGCACGGCGCCGGCGCAGGCCAAGACTGTGGATCTCAATGATTGTTCCATCTCTTCACTCCCTGGTTCGCAACATGCGATGCGGGGCCCCTTCGGATTGGGCCTCTTGAGGAGCATGGGGAGCGCGGGCCGCGGTTTAACCTCGCGTGATCCAACAAAGATTATTCAGCCGCACTGAATAATCCTGGCACGGATCAGCGTAGCGGGACGAGACGTCGAAGCGCGCCGTGCGTGCGCTGCAGTACGCGCCGGGATGCGACGCCGCTTGTAGTAGAAATGCCTGTTAGCTATTGTCTCTTCCAATTTTTGATGATGCATTTTCCAGAGACCTTTGAGGCGCTATGAACCGGCGCATAAAGAAAGCCTTTTTTTCTATAGAATCTGGATCGAGAACATCTTTTCTATAGAATCTGGATCGAGAACATCCATCCCAATAACTGCTCCCGGTTGACGACGCGGCGCGACTTGAGCGTGCCATCGGTGATGGAGTTCACGTTCTATTAACGCTCCGGCTGCGACGCTCCCATTTCCGCATCCACTGGATGCAGATTGCCTTCCTGACCACCCGCCTCTCGTGTTGCCGGCTGCTGGTGGCCCCGCGCGCCAGCTAATCAGCGGCGGGCGGCGGCAGCCTCGACGCTCTCCGCCTCGTACATGCTGAGCATGGGCGGATCGAGCAGGATGACCTCGTCGTACTCGCCGTAGCCGTTGAAGCGACCGGCGATGGCGCGGGCGTAGGCGCCCATGTTGCCGATCTCGAGGTAGTCGCCCTCGGCTACCGAGCCCGGCAGCAGGAAGGGGCCCTTCATATAGTCGATGCTATCGCACGTCGGACCCCACAGCTCGAACGGGGCGAGCGGCTCGGAGGGATCGATATCGCGGCTGACGATGCGCGTCGGGAAGATGAAGCCGAGATGGGCGGCGTCGAACAGCATGCCGTACGAGCCGTCGTTGATGAAGAGATTGTTGCCGCGCCGCGCATCGACGCGCACGATGAGGCTCTCGGCCTCGGCGACGAGCGCGCGGCCGGGTTCACACATCAGCTTGATGTTCTCCTTCACCGGCATGGTCTCGATGCCGGCGAGGATGACGTCCATGAAGTCCTGCAGCGGGGCTGGTTCTGAATCGGGATAGCGCGCGGGAAACCCGCCACCAATGTCGAGGCGGTCGATCATAACGCCCGATTTGACGATCATGCGGTGCACCTCGCCCAGCGCGGTGACGAAGGCGTCGGGCGTCGTCGTCTGCGAGCCGACGTGGAAGGTGAGGCCGAGCTCGGCGGCGGCCTGGCGCGTCTTGACCAGGAGGCGCGCCGCCTTCTGGCCGACGACGCCGAACTTGCGCTCGAGCGGGATGCGGCTGTTGATGGCCGGTACCGCGACACGCACCCAGAGCAACAGGTCGCGTGCGCCGTCGGTCGCTTCGATGATCTTGTCGAGCTCGTCCTCGCCATCGAGGGCGAACGAGCGTACGCCCAGCTCATAGGCGCGGCGGATGGCGTGGCGCGACTTCACCGGGTGCATGAAGTGCAGGTGTGCGTCGGGGATCGTCGCCGCGTCCTCGATCTCGGGCAGCGAGGCGACGTCGAAATGGCGGATGCCGGCCCCATACAGCGCGCCAACGAGGAAGACGGAGCTGTTCGCCTTGTAGGCATAGGCGACGTCGCCGGGGAACTTGTCGAGAAACCAGCGCGCGGCGCGCCCTGCAGCATGCGGTCGCAGGCCACGTACCGGCCGCTCGGGCCGGGACTTGGCGATCAGCGCAGATGCAGAGGAGAGCTTCTCCATCGCATAGGACCTCTACCGCCCGCGGGCGCACACGGGCAATTGCTAGAGCAGAGACCGCCGAACTCGAAAGAGCGCTGCATTTAGGGTCCGCTCCCCCCCCTGTAAAGACCTTTCTTGTGACGGGGCTTACGCCGTCTCCTGCGGGCATTCGCCACTGTGGCCTGCGGCGGGCGATCCTTCAACATTCGCAAAGCGCTTCCGGAGCGGGCTACAATCCTAACCGAACCCCTGCTTAGGGCTGTTCTGCAGCTGCGGCGCCTGCCTAAAACAACCCATGAACCTTACAAACGGCCAAGCCGCGTGATGCGTCTGTGATGCGTACTGGCGGCAAGATCCTGATCGACCAGCTCGTCGGCGAGGGCTGCCGCACGCTGTTTACGGTGCCGGGCGAGAGCTTCATCGCGGCGCTCGATGCCCTATTCGACGAGACGGCGATCCGCACCATTGTCTGCCGCCACGAGGGCGGCGCGGCGATGATGGCGGAGGCGACGGGAAAGCTGACGGGGGTGCCGGGGGTCGCCTTCGTGACGCGCGCGCCCGGCGCGACCAATGCGGCGAGCGGGGTTTATGTCGCGCATCACGACGCGACGCCCATAGTGCTGCTGGTCGGGCTGGTAGAGACCGCGCACGCCGGCCGCGGTGCCTTCCAGGAAATAAATTTGGAAAGCATGTTCGGCGCCCTCGCCAACTGGGTGGGCATCGTTCCCGAGGCGGGGCGCATTCCCGAGTACGTGGCGCGCGCTTTCCAGGCGGCCCGCTCAGGGCGTCCCGGACCGGTCGTGTTAGGCCTGCCGGAGGATGTGCTTTTCGCTAAGGCCGACGTCGCCGATACGGCGCCGGCGCAGCTGTCTTCGCCGGTCCCCTCGGCTGGTGACATGACGCGCCTCAAGGCAAAGCTCAGCGCCGCGGAACGTCCCTTGGTGTTGCTTGGCGGCGGCGGATGGAGCGCCGAAGCGGCCGAGCATGTCGGTAGGTTCGCCGCGGCGTTCGACATCCCCGTCGTCACGACGTTCCGCCGTCAGGACCACATCGACAACCGGCATCCATCGTTCGTCGGCCACGCCGGCATCGACATCGACTCCAAGTTGGGCGCCGCCATACGCAGCGCCGATCTATTGATCGTTATCGGCGAAGGCCTCAGCGATGTTGCGACGGGCGGCTATACCCTCATCAAACCGCCGAAGCCGGAGCAGTATCTCGTGCATGCGCATCCCTCGCCCGTTGAACTCGGACGCGTATTTCGTGCCGACTTGCCGATCCTCACCACGTTGGCGGCTTTCGCGCGCGCCCTTTCCCGCCTGAAGCCACCGCCCAAGAAGCGCTGGAGCCGCCTGCGGCGCGACCTGCGTGCCGCCTATGAGCGCACATTGAAGCCGGTGCCTACCGCGGGCGCCGTACGCCTCGAGGAGGTGATCGCGATGCTGTCGCGCGAACTGCCCGAGGATGCCATCGTTACCAATGGCGCCGGCAACTACGCGGGCTTCCTGCACCGCTACTTCCAGTACAAGCGGTGGCCAACGCAGCTGGCGCCGACTTCGGGATCCATGGGCTACGGGCTGCCGGCGGCGATCGCCGCCAAGCTTGCGCACCCTGAGCGCATCGTCGTGGCACTTGCCGGCGACGGCTGTCTGCTGATGACGGGTCAGGAGCTGGCGACGGCCGTGCAGTATGGCCTGCCCATCGTCGTCATCGTCGCCAACAACGGCATGTACGGCACCATCCGCATGCACCAGGAACACCACTACCCGGGAAGGGTTGTAGGGACGACGCTGGTCAACCCGGACTTCGTTGCTCTCGCCCACAGTTTTGGCGCCGTTGCCGAGCGGGTGGAGGCGACCGAGGCCTTCTTGCCCGCGCTGCAGCGCGCGCTGGTTAGCGAGGCCCCGGCATTGATCGAGCTGCGCGTCGATCCCGAGGCCATCAGCGCGCGACGAACGCTGTCGCAAATCCGCGCAAAATCGCGATAGACGAGCATTAGCCGTTCGCGCCGCCGCCTTACTCGTGAATACTTAGTTAAATCTGAGATTGCTGCGTTAGCCATTCACGAATATCTGGTTAGACTAACGAGGTCTTATCGGTTACAGAACCGTCAACTCAATCGCAGACTCTTCCTCCCCGCGAGGGTTTGAATTATGGACCTGCAGACCGTCAGAGGGCACTACGGAGCCAAATGGGCTTGGGCCCGCACGGGTGCGCTGATCTTTTTTCTGGTAACCGGCATCCTGTTCCTCGCATCTCTGACCATGGCCCGAAGCCACCGCCCCGGACACGCATCGCTCACCGCGGGCGCAAGCTTCGAAGCCTTCAACCCGTTCTCAATGGCCGGCTAGCCACCACACGACTTTTGCACTCTCCCAGAAAAGCTTGGTCTACTCGGCCTCGGCTCCTAACGGACCCGGGGCCTTTTTTCTGCTGCTCTCAGGCCGGAAGCGGTGTTAATCGCTCGGCATGCGCGGCAACGGAGCAGACGAATGGCGAGGGTGGCGTGGATCGGCCTCGGCGTCATGGGATTCCCCATGGCCGGTCATCTCTTCAAGAAGGGCGGCCACGACGTCACCGTCTATAACCGCAATCCGGCAAAGGCTGCGGCGTGGGCAGCCGAGCACGGCGGTGGGCGCACGGCCGCAACTCCGGCCGCCGCCGCGCTGAGCGCCGACTTCATCTTCTGCTGTGTCGGCAACGACGATGACCTGCGCGCGGTGACGACGGGCGACAACGGCGCCTTCAAAGGCATGCGTGCCGGCGCCACCTTCATCGATCACACCACCGCCTCGGCAGAGGTGGCGCGCGAGCTCAACGCGGCGGGTCGCGCCCGCGGCATCGCCTTTCTCGACGCGCCGGTTTCGGGTGGTGAGGCCGGGGCGCAGAACGGCACGCTGACGGTGATGGTCGGCGGCGACGAGGAGCCGTTCGAGCGTTCCAAGCCACTGATTGCGAGCTACGCGCGGGCGGTAACCCGTATCGGCGCTTCCGGCACCGGCCAGCTCACCAAGATGGTCAATCAGATTGCCATCGCCGGGCTGTTGCAGAGCCTCTCCGAGGCGATCGCATTTGCTGAAGCCGCCAACCTCGATCTGGAGCTTGTCATCGAGACGATCTCCAAGGGCGCTGCCCAGTCCTGGCAGATGGACAACCGATGGAAGGCGATGCACGCGGGCAAGTTCGACTTCGGCTTCGGCGTCGATTGGATGCGCAAGGATCTCGCCATCTGCCTCGAAGAGGCGCGTCACAACGGCGCCAAGCTTCCAGTCACGGCGCTGGTCGATCAGTACTACGCCGAGGTCCAGGACATCGGCGGCGGGCGCTGGGATACCTCGAGCCTCATCGCACTTTTGAAATCGCATAAGTCGGACAACGCCTAGAGCAAAGTGCCGGCACTTGAAAATCGGCCCGCGAAGCCTGCTACAATCGCCGGCGCGTGAAGCCTGAGGGAGGCCGCGATGCTGTCGATCACCGCCTTTTACGCCGCGCTGCTCGCGGTGTTGTTCCTGTTTCTCAGCGTGCGCGTGATCGGCTGGCGCCGCGAGCGCCGCGTCGAGTTTGGACACGGCGAGGACATCGAGCTGCTGCGCCGCATGCGCGTGCATGCCAACTTCGCCGAGTACGTGCCCTTCACGCTGCTGCTGATGGCACTGGCCGAGAGCATGGCGCCGCCGCACCTGCTGTTGCATCTCGCTGGGCTTTTGCTCGTGGCCGGGCGCTTACTCCACGCCTATGGCGTGTCGCAGTCACCGGCCGTCATGCGCTACCGGATATGGGGGATGTGGTTGACATTCATCGCGCTCGGGCTTGCGGCGCTAATCTGCTTATCGCTTTCGGCGCTTTTCCTCGCCGTTTGAGCTAGCTGCAGCGTCCCCGTTGCTGCGCGCAAACTGCAGCGGCAGGGCAGTGGTGTACTTGATCTGCTCCATGGCGAACGCCGAGGACACCTTGGCGATTTCAATGCGCGCGATCAGCCGCTTGTAGAACGCGTCGTACGCTTCGATGTTGGGCACAACGACGCGCAGCAGATAGTCGACATCGCCCGACATGCGATAGAACTCGACCACTTCTGGAAAGTCCGCCACCGCCTTATGGAATCGTTCCAGCCAACTTAGGCTGTGCTGGTCCGTCTTGATCGAGACGATGACGGTGACGCCGGCGTTGACCTTGTGCGCATCGAGAATGGCGACGCGCCGTTGTACGACGCCCGCTTCCTCGAGCTTCTGAATGCGCCGCCAACAGGGAGTGGTGGAAAGTCCGACCTCCTTACCGATGTCAGCCACCGGGCGCGTGCAGTCTTCCTGCAGGATGCGCAAAATCTTCACGTCCATGTCGTCGAGCATCGGCGACCTGCTGAAATGATGTTCTGATTTTTCGCGCCAGGAGCAGTAGGCGCGCGACCACGATCTACGTCAAGCCACGTTTGCGTAATTCGTTTCTATGAAGCGGGCAGACATGGGACGCGTCCGGGACCAGGCAGCAAGCCTCAGATGTCGAGCCGCATGCCGTCCTCGGCCAGCATGACGCGCGGGTCCCGCACAAGCTTGCAGTTGGCGAGCATCTCGCCGCCCATGTGTGTCAGCAGCACCCGCCGCGCGCCGAGCTTGTCGATGTTGCGCTCGATGTCACGCCAGGTCATGTGGTACCCCACCTGCTCGCTGAAGCCGAAACACTCCGTGATGAACAGGTCAGCGCCGCTGGCAACCGGCAGCAGGGTGTCGACCCACTTGGTGTCGCCCGAGAAGCCCAGCACCTTACGGTCACTCTCAATGCGCAGTGCATAGGGTGGCGCACCCGAAGGGTGGCACACCTCGAAGGGCGTCACGCGCACGCCGCCAATGTCGAGCGGAACTTGCTCGGCGTACTCGACGAACTTCATTTCAAAGCGCCGCTCGATCTCCATCGACTTCGGAAACAACGCTTCGGCCGCGGCAGCGAAACGCTGCGCAATACCGGCCGGGCCGGCGATGGTCAGCGGCGCGGTGCGCTTCGTCACGTAGTGGGCGTGCAGCAGCGCCCACACGAGTCCCCCGAAATGATCGCCGTGCAGGTGCGAGATGAAGATGGTTGAGACGCGATCGGGGTCGAGGCCGAGCTGCTGCATGCCGATGAGCGCCGTGGCGCCGCAGTCGATGAGGAACTCTTCGCCGGGCACGGCCACGTGGAAGCAGGTCTGCAACCGGCCGCCGGAACCGAAGGCGTCACCCGAGCCGACGATGGTGAGCTTCATATCGGCCTCGCCGCAACGCATTGCGATCCCGGCGGGCAGGCGGGAGCTGCGCCGGGCATGGCCGGGCCCGGCTCAACGAGGTGCATATGCGCCCGGCAGGGCATCGGTTCGCTCGGCGTATGGAAGATCCGCATCGGGGCTGGACCCTACCGGCCCCTCCTAACCACGACAATGCCGCAAGCCCGATTTTCCTGCGCAAGTCGCGTGTTGTATATCCTCATGTTTGCGAAATATTTATTGATAAACGCTTAGTTAGGAAATCCTGCAGAGATTTAGTAACAACATGCGTGCCCCGCCTCTTCGGGGTCACCCCAGCCAGGTCTTGCGTGAATCCGATGACGAGCAGCGCCATACCCGACGATATCGCGCGCCGCCGCAGCCGCCGCGATGCACGAGTGCGCGCTTTCAGCGATCTCAAGGAACGGCGCGCGCGGCTGGCCGCCGGCGAAGCCATCAAACCGGAATTCGAATGCGAGCTGTTGACGATGTTCGTGCGCAACGAGCTCGGTGCTGCGGTGACTATGCCGGCGCTCTACGCGCTGTTCGCCATCGCCTGCATGTTCTGGGCGCCGACCGTCGATGCGGTCGTGTGGCTTGTCATCGTCATCGGCGCCAAGGTGGTGCTGCTCGATCAGGGCCGACGTTTTCTGGCGATCCCGGCGGCGCAGGTCCACGTTGCGCAATGGCGCCGGCGCTTCATGCTTCTTGAGCTGCTCAACGGCTTCGCTCTTGCCTGTTTCGCTCTGGTCGGCGTCAGGGGGACCCTCGCGGCGCCCACCGAGCTCGTCTTCTCGTCGCATGTCTTCATCTTCGCCACGCTGATTGTCGTGCTGGCCATTCGCACGATGTTCGCCGCCACCATTCCAGCCATCCTCTATGCCGGTACCATTCCGATGACCATCGCTGTCGTCGCGCGGCTGCTGATGCTCGACAACTCGTTCTACTTTGCGCTCGCCACCATGGCCGTCGGCATCCACCTCTACTTCCTGTTCCTCGCCCGTGGCCTGCGATCAACTGCCCTGTCGATGCTAGAGTACCGCACCGAAAAGAACGCCCTCATCGCCGAGCTCGAAGAGCAGAAGTCGGTTTCCGACGAAGCGCGCCGGCGTGCCGAGATGGCCAACACCGCCAAGTCGCGCTTCCTCGCCACCATGAGCCACGAGCTGCGCACCCCGCTAAACGCCATCCTCGGCTTCTCCGAGGTGATGAAGGCGGAGATGTTCGGTCCGATCGACAATCCGAAATACAGCGAATACGCCGGCAACATCCTCGAAAGCGGCAAGCACCTCCTGCACCTCATCAATGAGATCCTCGATTTGACGCGCATCGAGTCCGGCCGCTATGAGCTGCACGAGGAGCCGGTGCGTCTCGCCGACATCACCGACGAATGTCACCGGCTGCTCAAGCTGCGCGCCGAAGCCAAAGCCATCGACGTCATCGAAGAGGCCGATCCGGACCTACCGGTCGTCTGGGCCGACCAGCGCGCCCTGCGTCAGATCTGCCTCAATCTCATGTCGAACGCGTTGAAGTTCACGCCCAAGGGCGGCCGCATCACGCTGAGCGTCGGCGCCATGCCGGACGGCGGCCAGTTCCTCAGCGTTCGCGATACGGGGCCTGGCATTCCCGCCGATGAGATCCCCAAAGTGCTGCAGGCCTTCGGCCAGGGCACGCTGGCGCACCAGACTGCCGAAGGCGGCGCCGGACTCGGTCTCACCATCGTGCAGAACCTCATCGAGCTGCACGGTGGCAGCCTGGTGCTCACCTCGGAGCTGCGCAAAGGCACCGAGGCGAAGATCATACTGCCCGGCTACCGCGTGCTGCGCGCTATGGTGCCGCTGCAGCCGCTCGGCCAGGAGACGCATCGCGTGAAGAGGGGCGCGGCGCGCCCAGCGCGACCGGCGCGGCTGCGCGCGAAGCAGGCCGGCGACGGTGAGACGGCGGCGCTCGGCTGAGCCGCGTTGTACTCGCCGCGGGCGAGCGCTACATACGGCGGGTGAGCAGCGCCGCCAATCTGAACGGGATCGAAACCCCCTGCGTCAAGATCTGCGACATCGACCGCGAAACCGGTCTGTGTTGCGGTTGCGGCCGTTCGCTCGCCGAGATCGCCAGCTGGTCGTCTCTATCGGGCGCCGAGCGGCGGCGCATCATGGCTTTGCTGCCGGCGCGCATGGCCGAGCTTTTGGAGGGTGACGGCCGATGAGGGCGTGGCTCGTGCTGGCGTTGCTGATCGGCGCCGGCGTGTTTCTGTTTCTTCGCGGCGGCTCCGAACTGTTTTCCGGCCTCAGCACCGGCGAGATCGTGACACTGGCCTCCGGCCTGCTGTTGGCGACGATCTATATCGTCAGCCTGTTCAACGACGAGCGCACGCGGCCGCTACAGGCCATCCGCTACATCCTCACTTGGCTGGCCATCGCCTTTGTTCTCATCGCCGGGTATTCCTACCGGGAGGAGCTGTCGGCGGTGACCGATCGCGTCATGGAAGAGCTGCGCCCCTCCGGCGACATCGTCTCGGTCGAAACCGGGGAGGAAGGCGAGCACTCTGTTCGCGTGCGCAAGCGGCTCGACGGGCATTTTGCCGTGCGCGCTTCCGTCAACGGCCAATCGATGACGCTGATGGTCGATACTGGCGCATCGTCCGTGGTGCTGAAGCCGGCGGATGCCGAGCGGGCCGGCGTCGACCTCGACAAGCTCTCCTATACGGTGGCCGTCGACACCGCCAACGGCATGACCTATGCCGCCGCCGTGCGGTTGCGCACGCTCGCCGTCGGCCCCCTCGTCGTGCGCAACGTCGATGCCCTCGTCGCGCGACCCGGAAGCGTTAAGGAGAACTTGCTCGGTATGAGTTTCTTAAGGCGTTTGCGATCCTATGAGTTCGCGAAGGATTACCTGACGCTGAGGGGCTAGGGCCCGCGCCCGCACGGCGCCATGGGCCCCATTCCGAGAGCTGCATTCGACGACATGGCTTTGCATCCGGGCACCAGACGACTACTGCGCGAAGCAGCGAGCTGGGGCGTTATTGCCGTCATCGGCGTCGCCGCGCTGACGCATTTCGAGACCCTCAAGATGGGGGCCGAGCGCATGCTTGGCCTGCCGACACCGGCCGATGTCGCCGAAGTACGGGGCGCCAACCGTACCACCGCGAACCCGGCCAGCCTCGGCTCGATCGTCGAAATCGAGGCGAAGGACAACGGCCACTTCAACGCCGAGGCCGACATCAACGGGCGACCCATCGATGTGATGATCGACACCGGCGCCACCATGGTGGCGCTGAGCTACGAGGACGCCGAGCGCGCCGGCATCCTGCTGAATGACACCGACTTTACACGCGCCGTCTCGACGGCGAACGGCGTCGCCCGCGTAGCTCCCGTTACCCTCGACCGTGTGTCGATTGGCAACATCACCGTGCGCGACGTGCCGGCGGCGGTCGCCGAGCGGGGGCGGCTCAAGACATCCCTTTTGGGCATGAGCTTCCTTAGCCGGCTGTCGCGGTTCGACATGCGGTCCGGGCGCCTCATGATGCAGGAGTAGCGCGCGAAATCCCTTCATATTTCGCCGTGCGGCTATTGGGCAGAGGGCCGCAGGATCGACTCTCCCGGTTACGGCGTTTACACCTGCCGACCGATGCTTCGGCCTGCCGAGGGGAATTCATGCTGCCGCGTCCGCGCTCCGATCTGAAGCCCAACACTGCCGACTTCGAACGCTTCCCGTTGGTCAAGCCGACGGGGTTCCGCGAATATGACGCGCGCTGGCTTTTCCCGGACGAGATCAACCTCATGGGCCTCACCGCCGTGGGGCTCGGCATGGCGACGCTGTTCGCCGAGCGCGGCGTCAAGAAGCGGCTCGTCGTCGGCCACGATTATCGATCCTATTCGGCGTCGGTGAAGCAGGCACTGATCAACGGATTGCTGGCCGGCGGCTGCGAGGTGCACGACATCGGCCTCGCACTGTCGCCGATGGCGTACTTCGCTCAGTTCGACCTCGACGTCGAGGGCGTCGCCATGGTGACGGCTTCGCACAACGACAACGGCTGGACCGGCATCAAGATGGGCTTGGCGCGCCCGCTCACTTTCGGTCCGGACGAGATGAGCCGATTAAAGGAGATCGTACTCAACGGCGCGTTCAAGCCAGCCGACGGTGGCCGCTATATCTTCGTGCCCGACATGGCCGAGCGCTACATGAAAGCGTTGGCCGACCGCCCGAAGCTGAAGCGTCGCCTCAAAGTCATCGCTGCCTGCGGCAACGGCACGGCCGGCGCTTTCGCGCCAAAGGTTCTGGAAGCCGTCGGCTGCGAGGTGGTGCCGCTCGACACCGAGCTCGACTATACCTTCCCTCGCTACAATCCCAACCCAGAAGACATGGCGATGCTGCACGCCATCGCGGAAGCAGTCGTCAAGCACAAGGCTGACGTCGGCTTCGGCTTCGACGGCGATGGTGACCGCTGCGGCGTCGTCGACAACGAGGGGCACGAGATTTTCGCCGACACCGTCGGCGTCATGCTGGCGCGCGATATCTCGGCCCGGCACAAGAACGCGGTGTTCGTCGCCGACGTGAAGTCGACCGGCCTCTTCATGACTGATCCGGTGCTGCAGGCGAACGGCGCCAAAGCGCTCTACTGGAAGACCGGACACTCATACATGAAGCGCTACACCTTCGAGCAGAAGGCGCTGGTGGGCTTCGAGAAGAGCGGGCACTTCTTCTTCCAGCCGCCGCTCGGACGCGGCTACGACGACGGCCTCGTCGCAGCGCTCGCCGTCTGCGACATGCTCGATCGCGCCGGCAGCAAGACCATGGCCGACTTGAAGCGCGAGCTGCCCAAGACCTATCAGTCGCCCACCATGTCTCCGCACTGCGACGACGAGAAGAAGTACGGAATCGTCGATCAGGTCGTCGCTCACTACAAGCAGCTGGCCGCCGATGGCGGCAGCGTCGCCGGCCAGAAGATCCGCGATCTCGTCACTGTCAACGGCGTGCGTGTCACGCTCGAGGACGGCACGTGGGGTCTCGTGCGCGCGTCGTCGAACAAACCGGAGCTGGTCGTCGTCGTCGAAAGCCCGACGTCGGAAGCCAACATGAAGGCGATCTTCGCCGACATCGACCGTCTGCTGTCGCGCCACCCGGAAGTCGGCGCCTACAATCAGAAGATTGTGGCGTAGGCCCGCACGTTCATTTTATTTCCTCGTTGTTTCAATGCACTTCCGCGTTTGCTCACACGGCAGTGTCGGTGGGATAATGCTCGCATAGTACACAGGGCATATTTTGATGGGGATGATCATGAATTCGAAATCGACGGCGGCACTTCTGCTGCTCGGCCTCGGCTTTGCACTCGGCGCCACGGCCGCTCCGTCGTTCGCCGGCGACGACGCGACGACAACCGACACTGGTAGCGGTACAGGCAGTGGCGGTGGCCAGACCGAGGGCGGCACTGGCGGGAGCGGCACCGGTGGCGGCAGCGGCGAGACGGGTACGGTCACCGACGGCAGCGGCACTGGCGGCGGCGCTGGCGGCACGCAGAAATAGCACCACGATCGCGTTCGACAACTAACGGAGGTGTGGCCATGGCGGTCGCGTCGCGGGGTCGGCGTGCGAAGCGTTTCCCAACCTACTCGCTGCTTGCCTGTCTGCTAGCCGCCCTGGCCGCGCTCGCCCTCATCTATCAGCCGCTGCGCTCCAAGATCGACAAGATCGAATACTGGACGGCGGACTGGCGCACGGCGTTGCTCGCCGATCGAACGCCGGACAAGCATCCACGCATCGTGCTTGTCCTGTTCGATCCGGCGACCTTCAAGGGCAGCATCGTCTCGCCCATCCCGCGCGATGATCATGCCAAACTGCTGCGCACGATTGCAGGCATGCAGCCCGCCGCCATCGGCCTCGACTTCTTTTTCGTCGCCTCGCAGGGCACGGATCGCGATTTTGCGATGCTGACGGCGCTGCGCGACATCGACCGGCCGCTGGTGGTCGGTGCGGTCGACCAACATACGAACGAGTTCGACGCCGAGCAGCTTGCCTACCAGCAGCAGTTCCTCGCGCAAATCGCCCGGCCAAAGGGCTACCTGGCGCTCGACTACGGACCCAATCACATCGTCCGGCGCACATCGCCGCCACTCCCCGATTCTCCGTTCCCGGAAAGCTTCGCGCGCCAGGTCGCTATCGCGTCTGGCGCAACCCTCACGGGCCCGGGCACGTCGTCGGCGTCGATGCGCATCGCCTGGCTCGAGGGATCCAATCACGACACCGAGCCGTTCTACCGCATCTCTGCCAAGGAACTCCTACATGGCACGACCGACGCGCGTCGCGCCGAGATCGCCCAGCGCATCCAGGGCAACATCGTGCTGACCGGCATCGCCATGCCCAACTCCGACTGGCACGACACCGCGCTTTCGGTATGGACCGACCAGAAGATGCTCGGCGTCATGGTGCACTCGCACATCCTCGCGCAGCTGCTCGACGCACGCTACCTGTACGAACTCGATGAGCGCGCCCGGGGTATCCTGATGCTCGTCGTCGGGGGCGCCGGATTGCTGCTCGGCTGGGTGTTCGGCGAACGGCGCGCGAGCCTGCTCAACCTCGGGCTCGCCACGGCGATCCTCGTTGCCATCGACGCGCTCTGCTATCTCGGCTTCCGCCTCGTGCTGCCGTTCACCCTGACCCTCTACGTGTGGTTCATCGGCGCGTTGGCGGGGCGTCACTTGCGCATTCTGGCGCGGTGGGCCGCGGCGCGCACGAGGGAGCCAGCGCCGCAAGAGGCGTGAGGGGCTGCGTTCAGAGCAAGAGATCGATCAGGAAGCGGATCGAGATGCTGGCGAGGAACGCGGCGAAAGCCAGCTCGAGGGTGCGGCGCGGGATCTTGTGCGCCACGCGCACGCCATACGGCGCCGCCCACACGCTGAGTGGAGCGACGATGGCCAGCCCGAGCAGATTAACGTAGCCGATCGACAGCGGCGGCAGCCCGCTGGCATCCCAGCCCGCCCAGGCAAACCCGATGACCCCCGGCAGCGCGATCAGCGGACCCGTGCCACTCGCCGTCGCCACCGCCTGCAGGATCGACTTGCCATAGAGCGTCAGCAACGGCACCACGAAGGTTGCCCCACCGATGCTCATCAGCGTCGAGACGAAGCCGATGACCGACGCGGCGAGCTCCGGCCACGGGAACGGCGGCAGATGATCGCCAAGACGCCAGTCCTCGCGCCCCAGCGCCATCTTGATTGAAATGCCGCCCGCCGCGATCACCCACACCCACTTCAGCGTGTCGCCGCTCGAGGCCTTTGCCGTGAGGATGCCGACAATCACGCCGCCGACGATCCACGGAGCGACGCGCTGCAATAGCGGGATGTCGACCGACCCCTTGGCGCGATGCCCGGCGAACGACTTGAGCGAGGTCGGCAGAATGATTGCGAGCGTCGTGCCAAGCACCACGTGCATGCGGATGGCGGGATCGACGTCGAGGATGCGGAAGACTTCGTAGAGTACGGGTACGAGCACGCCGCCGCCGCCGATGCCGAGGAGGCCGGCGAGGAGGCCGGCTATCAGCCCGGCGGCAAGCAGCGCGACGATGAGCAGCGCAAGCTCGCCCGCCGGAAGCCCCAGGTCCATGGCAATGGCTCCCCTATTCCGCCGCCGCCAGTGGACGCCAGGACGGGTCGGCGATGGAGACCGCCTCGAAGAGCGTTGCGAGCCGGGCACCGTCGCGTGGTGCGTTCTCGCTGAGGTGACGCCGAAACACGCGCGCCCGCGCCTCGCCATGGTAGAGGCCGAGCACATGCCGCACGACGTTGTTCAGCCGCCCGCCGGCGGCGAGGTGACGCTCGATGTGCGGGATCAGCCCCTCGATAGCCTCGGCACGCGTCGGCACCTTGGCGCCTGCCTCGAAGAAGCGGCGATCGACCTCCGCCAAAATGTACGGCGTCTGATAGGCGGCGCGCCCAAGCATCACGCCATCGACGTGCTCAAGGTGCATGGCGGCCGCGTCGAGATTCTCGATGCCGCCGTTGAGTACGATGGTCAGCTCGGGATGCGCGGCCTTGAGCCGATAGACGCGCGCATAGTCGAGCGGCGGCACCTCGCGGTTCTGCTTCGGCGACAGGCCTTGCAGCCATGCTTTGCGCGCGTGCACGATGAAGGTGCGAATGCCGGCGTCGGCGACGATATCGATGAAGCGCTGCAGGTCGCGCTCAGAATCCTGCTCGTCGATACCGATGCGGCACTTGACGGTGACGGGCACTTTGACTTGCCGCTGCATGGCGGCAACGCAGGCGGAGACCAGCTCCGGTTCCGCCATGAGGCAGGCGCCGAAGCGTCCCTCCTGCACGCGGTCCGAGGGGCAACCGACGTTCAGGTTGATCTCGTCGTAGCCGAACATTTCGCCGATCCCCGCCGCTTCGCCGAGCGCACTGGGATCGGACCCGCCAAGCTGCAGCGCCACCGGATGATCGATCTCGTTCATGCCGAGCAGACGTGCCCGATCGCCATGCAGGATGGCCGGCGCCGTCACCATCTCGGTGTAGAGCAGCGCATGGCGGGTGAGCTGACGGTGGAAGGCCCGGCAATGCCGGTCCGTCCAATCCATCATAGGAGCGACACAGAACCTATGCGGCTGATAAAGCACCGATTTCCTGTTCTCTCAGTGTGCGGCTATTATGGACCCTATCGCAACCTTCACTAAGCTACCCTCGGCCCATTGGCGAGCGCAGGTCCGTCGCAAGGGTCACAATTGCATGAATTTGGCTACTGCTCGCGAAACGCACGCGCAGTCGACGCCATCCTGATCCCCGATCGCGCTGTCATCTCCGACCAGACGCGCAAGATTGTCCGCACCATCTCGGCGCCACAATGAATTAGGCAGCTTGCGCCGCGAGGATTCAGAGGATGCGCCGTATGGCCTTCATCCGGGCGGCCTGTGGAGAGCCGCGCAAATACTTCGACAGGAGAACTGATCTCTTGCAGCCAAGATCGCGCCTTCCCGAGATCATCCACATCGCCGGGCTTGCCATCATCGCCGCTGCGCTGGGTTCGACCGGATCTTTGGCGGCGGAGCTGCCTTCGGATGTTCCGGCCTGGTTGCGCGCTCATATCGGAGATGGCGACGGTCAAATCGCGCCAGTCGTCTTGCAGAGGGCACGCGCGCTCTACCTGCGGAAAACGCGTGACGGCACGGCCAAGAATCCCTGCTACTTCGCCATGGACGCAACCCGACCCCATGCCTTGGGCAATGCCGGGCGCCGCTTTTACGTTATCTGCGAGGCCGATCGGTCGTTTCGCGCGATTTCGTCGGGTCACGGTGGCGGCCGCCGTGTCAACGCCATCGCGAATTTCGCTAACGGCAAACGGTGCGCACGAAACTTCGGCAATGCGATGGGCTCCAGGCTGACGACTGGCGGAGCCTACGTAACGAGCGAGCAGATCACGTCTTTCAAGGGCTATTACCCCGTATCGGGAGGAAAACACGCAGCTCTGATACGCTCGTTTGTGCAGTTCGACGGCGAAAGCGAAACTGCAAACGCCAGACCGCGCGAGATTGGCGGTCACGCGGCCGTGCTGCTGAGGGGCGTGTGTCTCCGCAAAAGGCCGGATAGCCCGTACGCCGACCAGAAGGGATACGTTCCGTTCGGGACGGTGGAGAACTACTCCGACGGGCGCAGCAGTGGCTGCACCAGTTGGTCGCCGTCGGACGCCGAGCAAATCGTCGCCATGTTGAAGGACAAGCCGGCGACGCTCTACGTCTATCCTGAATCAACCGACATCGACGCCGTCGCCCAAGCGGTGAAGGCGGGCCGGTCGCCGTCGGGCACCGGATTGTATTGGAACGCCTCCTGCTTGAGAGAAATCCGCTCGCCGAAGTTTTGGCCAAAGGAAACCCTCGAGCCGATCCTCGCCCGATACGAAAAGGCTCATCCAGCACCACCGCCGCGGCCAACGCCGATTTGCACACGGTGAGACTGGCACCTGCACGTGCGCCAGGATGCGTTCTTGTACGGGCTGGTTCTTGTCCTTGCTAGTTACTCGCAAGGATGAACGGGCCGCACAGAAATCGTCGCGCGCAAATTCAGGCAGGTCTTTGCAGTTTCGGCCGGAATTCGCTCGCACGTCGAGCGCAGTCGTTCGTCCAGCACGTTGGCTATGTCAGCTCAGCACCTTTAGCGACATCCCAGCGCCGCTCGCGGCTGGCTGCTTCCGGGGGCATTGGGGCTTTAGCTGGCGGCGAAGGGGACACGCGCGCGGACCGAACCAGACTGATGGACTTGCCTCCCCCGCTTTTCGTTACGTGGGGGACCGTTGGCTGGGCTGCGATCCTATTCCAAGCCGAAGCAAATTTGTCAAAGCACAAGTCTGCTCCGGCAAATGGCCGTAGTCGGGTCGGAACTGAAAATTGGTAATGTTTGGAACAAGAAATTTGCTTCTACCGCACGCCGATATGAACTGCACAGGTTCTGAATGACCACTTATTGGATGCGAAGAATTGCGTGTGCGCGATTTGTGCACCAATCGGTCATAACGACAACTGGGTTTCATCCATCGTTGTCATCCACCACATGGACGTTCCTTTGCGGTTGGTCCGCCGCCGCCGACGTACGCAGCGTCTGGGCCGCAACAAGTCGTTCATCGTAGTGCGTGGTGGGGGAAACAGTTATGTCAGGTGCAAAGAGTGTGGCGTACGCCGTCAGCACGTTGGCGGTAATTTCGGCGATCGCGTTCGCAGGATGCTCAAAGACCGAGCTTTTGCCGGCTCCGACTGGCCCGCAAGCACTCGGGGCCTCGGGCGCAAGCCTTGGGGTCACGATGCAGGGGAAATAAAAGTCTTCGCTTCCTGGTCGCGGACACCCGATGAGCGCCGGTGACAGTCAACCTTGCGCCGGGAGCGGACGGACTAGGTCCGCATCTGCGATTGCCCGTGGTCAGCAAGATACTGGTGGACGAATGCAATCGCCATGCTTCCCTCGCCTACGGCAGAGGCTACCCGTTTGACAGGGCTCAAGCGTACATCGCCACATGCAAAAACACCGGGCACGCTCGTCTCGAGCAAATATGGGTCGCGGCCATGCGCCCAGCCGCCGGCCTTCTTCAGGTCATCACCCGTCAGAACGTACCCACGTTGGTCACGGACGATGTCGGCCGGCAGCCACTCAGTTTCCGCATCTGCCCCGATGAAGATGAAAAGGCCCCCACACTCGTGCCGCTGCACCACGTTGTTCGTGATGTCGCGGACGTCGATCGCGGTCAGGTTCTGGGCGCCATCCACCGCTACGACCTCCGCGCACGGCCGAACCGCGATGTTCGCTTTGCCGCGGAGTTGGTCGATCAAGTAATGCGACATACTTTTTTCCAAGCTGTCCCCGCGGACAACAAGTGTCACCTTGCGGGCGTGATTGGCAAAGTGCAGTGCGGCTTGGCCGGCTGAGTTTCCGGCGCCGACGAGGTGAATGTCTTGCCCATGCGTGCTGCTGGCTTCGCTGCGCGCAGCCCCATAGTAGACGCCTTTGCCGATAAGCCGGTCGAGGCCGTCGATAGCGAGCCGACGCCAACTGACGCCGGTAGCGAGAATGAGTGTTCTAGCCCGGAGGACCTCGTTGCCGTCCAGGAAGACTTCGCGCGTTGTCGGATCGATACGGCCGACCGAGCGCGTGACGAGGATTTCAGCGCCAAGCCGTCTCGCTTGGTAGAGGGCCCGGCTTGCAAGCTCGTCACCGGAGACCCCACTAGGAAATCCAAGATAATTTTCTATGCGTGAGGACATGCCCGCCTGCCCACCGGGCGCCTCGCGCTCAATGATGATCGTGCGCAGCCCTTCAGAGGCACCATAGACTCCCGCAGCGAGGCCCGCGGGGCCTCCACCGATAATCGCCACATCGTATTCAGCCGAGCGGGGGCTCGTCTGCAGACCTAACTGATTTGCAAGGTCGCGGACCTGCGGACGCACCATGACCTGTCCGTCCGCGAGCAGCGCTGGCCCCTCGCCATCTTGCGGGCGCTGTCCCGGCCAAAGCGCCGCCAATTCCGGCGAATCGGGCGGCACTGAATTGAAGGAAATCTGGTTGCGGACGAGGAAGCGGCGAAGGTTGGCGCAATCGGTGTCCCAGCGTTGGCCGACCAATATCACGCGCGGCTTGCGCGGTTCGTCGGCAATGCTCTGGAGTCCCCCAATGCGCTCGCGTGCAAGTGCGCTGACTTTCAGGGATATCTCTTTGGATACGGCAGCGGTCGCGTAATATTCTTGAATGTCCACGCGCATCACCCGTGATGGTTCCGCGGCGCGATAACCACCCGGGAAGGGTGTACCAAGGGCAATGGGCACCTCGCCAAAAATCGTGCCGGGCGCTCGCCAGCCGAGCGTTCGCTCGATCCCGTCGATAGTCTTGACGACCTCGATCTTGCCGCTCAGAACGGCGTAAAGGGCACGCTCCCCGCCTTCGGGAACTGCGAACTCTCCAGCGCTGAGGCGCAAATCGGCCGAAGTGCGAGCAAGGCGCTCCAGCTCTGCCCTTGGAAGCGTCGAGAACAACGGAATCGTGGCTACGTCGTCGACGGTGAGCATCGCTCGGCAGACCCCATTGGCGTTGCCACCATTTAATGGAGCGGCCTGACCACGGCCAGGAATTTTACTTAGGATCTGACCGCTTGCCCTTGTTGAGCACTGGCCGAAAGCTCAAAGGGAAAGTCCGCTGCGCTGAAAGGCTGCCAGCGTTGCACGGTTGTGAGCTAGGCACGTCGGCCTCAAGTTGCGACAGGCTTGGTAGCGGACGATCAGCACGAAGTACTCTAAGATCAGGCGGCAACGGAACGAAGTTAGCGATCCAGCGTTGTCTCAGGTCAGGCCGAATCCCGCTCAATGGTTATCGTCTGATTTGGAACGAAACGTTCGCTGCAGGAGCATGAAATGAACCAAAATCTTTCAGCCCTCGAGCGCGCGTTTCAGCTGGCAAAGTCAGGGGATTTCGCCAGCGTCCACCACATAAAGCAGCGCCTCGCGAAGGAAGGCTATTCTGCCGAGCAGGTGAACGGGCCAACCCTCCTAGCCCAGTTGAGATCTTTGATTGCCGCCGCCCGAGCGGCAGTGAGCTAGCGCCGGTTCCTTGTTGAAATAACCTCGCCGTCTTCCTTGGTGAAGTCGCCGATATCGGGATTAGCCAAGATCTCGAGCACTGTCTCCGATGGACGGCAAAGGCGCGTGCCGCGCGGCGTGACGACGATCGGCCGGTTGATGAGAATGGGATGCACCAGCATAAAGCCGATCAGGTCGCCGTTGCTCCACTTGCGATCGTCCAAGCCGAGCTTGTCGTAAGGCGTGCCCTTGCGCCGCAATAGGTCGCGCGGCTCGATCTGCATGGCCTCGATCAGCGCGACGAGCGTTTCCCGGTCCGGCGGGGTCTTCAGGTATTCAATGACAGTCGGCTCCTCGCCGCTTTGCCGGATCATGGCCAGCGTGTTGCGCGATGTGCCGCACGCCGGGTTGTGATAGATGCTCGTCGCCATTTTGCCTATTCCGCAGGTACCGTTGCACGCTGCCGAACGAGGGCCGCACAAAGCCATAAGGCACACACCGCACCCGCGAGCTGCGCGACGACAAATAAGATCACGTCATCGGGACGAATGCCGGCAAACGTATCAGAGAATGCGCGAGCGACCGTGACGGCAGGGTTGGCAAACGAGGTCGACGCCGTGAACCAGTACGCCGCCGTGATGTAGAGCCCGACTGAGGTTGCTACGGCCTGCGGCTTGGCCCGCAACGTCAGCAAGATGGTCGTTACGAGGCCGAACGTCGCCACCCACTCCGAAAGGACCTGCGCCACACCTGCCCGCGCCTTGTCTGAGATTTGTACGAGCGGCAAGTCGAACATGGCATGCGCCGCAAGCACGCCGATCAGGGCGCCGGCGAGCTGCGCAACAACGTAGCCTAGAGCCTCCCACCCGCCGAGTTCGCGCTTGAGCAGGAAGGTCATGGTGACGGCGGGGTTGAGATGCGCACCCGAAATCCCCGCCAGCATAGTGATAAGCACGACCAGCATGGCGCCGGTCGGCAGCGTATTGCAAAGTAGCGCGATCGCCTCGTTTCCGCCGGCGAGGCGCTCACCCATTATTCCCGAGCCTATCACTGTCGCCAACAGGAGTGCCGTCCCGAGGCCCTCGGCCGCGCGGCGCTGCACCAAGGTTGGCCGGCTCACTTCATCGTCTCCGCAGGGCTTCGGCGGAGGCTACCGATCTCGTCGAGACGCCGTTGCAGCGATAGCCTGTCGAGCGATGCCAGGGGCAGGTTGGTGAAAATGCCGATCCGTTGATAGAGCATGCGATGTGTATCGGCGAAGGCGAGGCGACGCTCGCTTTCACTTCCCTCGACCGCGGATGGGTCCGGCAGGCCCCAGTGCGCGCTCATCGGCTGGCCCGGCCAGACGGGGCACGCTTCATTGGCCGCGTCATCGCAGACCGTGAATACGAAATCGAGTTGCGGAGCTTGCGGCGTGGCGAACTCTTCCCACGACTTCGAGCGCAGCGACGACGTGTCGTAGTTGAGGTGACGCATGAGATCCATCGCGTAGGGGTGCACTCTGCCGCTGGGCTGGCTGCCGGCGCTGTAGCCCTTGTACTTGCCATTGCCGAGGCGGTTGATCACGCACTCGGCAATGATCGAGCGGGCAGAGTTGTGCGTGCACAGAAACAGGACGTTAAGGGGATTATTTTGCATGGCGATCCTCACTTGCTCTTACATAACGATCGCACCTTCTTGACGCTGGGGCCGCACAGCTCCGGCTGCCCCTGGCAGCAGTCCTCGGTGAGGTAGGTGAGCAGCCTTCGCATGCCGTCGACATGGACAGCGTAGCGCACGAAGCGACCGTCGCGAGTCGCATGAATGAGGCCGGCGCGATCGAGCTCCTTCAAGTGGAACGAGGCCGCCGTCGGGCTCGCCTCGACCGCCTCAGCGATCTCATAGGCGGCCAACCCGTTTGGCCCCTCACGCACGAGCATGCGGAAGATGCGGAGACGTTGCGGATGCGCTAGGGCGGCCAGGGACGTTACGGCTTGGGTTGCTTCCATGCCGCAACACTACAAGGATTGTTGAATTGTGCAATGGTTGTATCGCGGCTTTCTGAAGCTGAGTGGCGGCACCGCCTTGACGCCAAGCCACAGAGGCGCCCGATTTTTCCCTCAGTGACCATGTGTGGGGAACTAAAGACCAAGAGCCGCCAAGGGCTCGGCATCCGGGGGAACGTCATGACACGCTGGCTTCTGCCGCTCGCGCCGCTATTCCTGTGTCCGCTGGCCGCGCAGGCGGGGAACATCAACGACCAATAGATGAAGCTCGACCCTGAAGAGCGGGCGCGCCTGGTGTGCGTCATCAAGGGCATCGATACGATCCGGCGCGACGGCAAGCTGCCAAAGGCCGATCGCCTCAAGTCCAGCATCACGGGACGCGCCGCGTTCAGCGGTACGCAAGTTGCGGCGAAGGGCGGCGCCGTGCGCGCCATGTCACACTGGTATGAACTGAAGTTCAAATGCGACGTGTCGCCCGATCAGATGAAGCCCCTGAGCTTCACCTACGAGATCGGCAAAGAGATTCCTGAAGACCGGTGGGAAGATCTAGGTCTGTGGCGCTGACGCGCCGGTGGTGCGCGCCTGAATTGCCTTTCCCGCGCGACGTCCAAGCTCCGCGAGCACCTGAAGACCGACGATGCGGAGCCACGCGAGGGTGTAACTTTCGAGGTTCGGGACGCGTATCAGGCGGTACACCTTGGCACGTGCCTGCCCGCGGAGGATCCCATGCGTGCTGTCACATTCATTAAGATTGCATCGATTGTGTTTGCAGGCTTGGCATTCGGCGCCGGCGCCGGATGGACCTTCGAGGAAAAGCCGTTCGACACTACGGCATTCGGGGCGGCACAGAGCAGCGGCAAGCCGCTGCTGATCGACGTCTATGCACCCTGGTGTCCGGTCTGTAAGGCGCAGCAAACCGTTCTCAGCGGCCTGAAGCAAGATGCCAAGTACGACGACCTCACAGTGCTCAAGGTCGATTTCGACCATCAGCCGGACGTTCTGAAGAGCTTCAACGTGCGCAAGCAGAGCACGCTGATCGCCTTCAAAGGAAAGACCGAAACCGGCCGCTCAACCGGCGATACCAACAAGGCGTCGATCGAAGCGTTGATCAAAACGGCGATGCCGTAGGCTGCTCGAGGATACGCCTATGCTACTCGGCAGCGCCGCCTTTGCTCTTCTCGCCGGCATTCTCTCGACGCTTTCGCCGTGCGTGCTGCCACTGCTGCCGATCATTCTCGCCACCGCGGTAAGCGAGCATCGGCTCGGTCCCCTGGCGCTGGCCGGTGGCCTCGCACTATCGTTCGTTGTCATCGGCATGTTCATCGCTACCGTTGGCTACGGTATAGGTTTGGATGCCGGTTTCCTCCGCACGTTTGCTGCGCTCTTGCTGATCAGCATCGGCGTGGTTCTCTTGGTGCCGCAGTTACACACCCAGGTTGCAGCGGCCGCGGCGCCGGTCAGCAGCTGGACCGAGGACAACTTCGGCGGCATCGAGACCAGCGGCGTCTACGGCCAGTTCTGGCTCGGCCTTCTGCTCGGAGCGGTATGGAGCCCCTGCGTCGGACCGACGCTCGGCTCAGCTTCCGTGCTTGCCTCGCAAGGCAAGGATTTGGGCCAGGTGACACTCATCATGCTGGCGTTCGGCCTCGGCGCGGCGCTGCCGCTGTTGGTCCTGGGCCTGTTGTCGCGCGACACCCTCATGCGCTGGCGCGGACGGCTGATGGAAGCCGGCAAAGGCGGCAAACTCATCATGGGCGGGGTGCTCGTGGTTATCGGACTGTTGATCGTCACCGGCTTCGACAAGCAGCTGGAGGCCCTGCTGGTGCAAGCCTCGCCGGAGTGGCTTACGGAAATAACTACACGCTATTGAAGCCATAGCCCAAGTGCGCTCGTAGCTGAGCTAGGATCGCCAGGAAAGGTTGGCACATGGTCAGCTCCGCCGTCGTCCCGCAGCACGAGATCGTCTACCGCCATGCGCTCGCGGTGCGCATCACGCACTGGGTGAACGCCTTCTGTCTTCTCGTTCTGCTGCTCAGCGGACTGCAGATCTTCAACGCGCATCCAACCCTGTATTTCGGCGAGAAGTCCGCGCCCGACCGCGCCGTGCTAAGCATGGATGCGATCCAGCGCTCCGACGGCAGCTACGCCGGCATCACAACCATCAGTTCCACCAAGTTCGATACGACCGGCGTGCTCGGCTTGTCGCGCGGTGCCAACGGCGAGCTTGAGGGGCGCGGCTTTCCGCACTGGATCACTCTCCCTTCCTACCGCGACTTGGCTACGGGGCGGCGCTGGCATTTCTTCTTCGCCTGGCTGTTCGTGCTCAACGGTCTCGCCTACCTCACCTACGCGGCGTGGAGCGGCCACGTGCGCCGCGACCTCGCCCCGACTCGCGGCCAGCTGCGCCACATTGGACAGTCGGTCTGGGAGCACATCCGCTTTCGCTTCCCGAAGGGAGATGAGGCCAAGAGCTACAACGTGCTGCAAAAGCTCGCTTACCTGGCGGTGATCTTCGGGTTGCTGCCGCTCATCTTTTTGACCGGTCTCACCATGTCGCCGGCGATGAACGCCGCATTTCCGTTCCTGCTCGATGTCTTCGGCGGACGCCAGTCGGCCCGCACCATTCACTTCCTGTGCGCGACGGGCATCACGCTGTTCGTCATCGTGCACGTGTTCATGGTGTTCGCTTCGGGCGCCTGGAACAACATCCGCTCCATGATCACCGGCCGCTACGCGATCGAACCGGAGGAGGCAACGCATGGCAAGTGACCGATTGAGCAGGCGAGGCTTCCTCATCCGCGGCGCGGCAGTCGGTGGCGCCGCGCTGCTGGGCGGCTGCGATCAGCTCTCGCAGAGCCCCTCGTTCCGCGACATGCTCTACACCGCCGAAGGCGCGACGGAGCGCGTGCAGCGCCTGGCGCTATCGTCGCGCTCGCTCGCACGCGAGTACACCGAGGCGGACCTCTCCAAACACTTCAAGGCGAACGGCTCGACCAGCGTCGCCGATCCTGCCTATCAGCAAGCGGCGCAGAACGGCTTTGCCGACTGGCGGCTCGACATCGGCGGCCTCGTCGAACGCCCGGTGTCCCTGAGCCTCCCCGAGCTGCGCAAGCTACCGGCGCGGACTCAAATCACGCGGCACGACTGCGTTGAGGGATGGAGCGCTATCGGCAAATGGACGGGCGCGCAGATGGCGCCGCTCCTGCAAAGCGTGGGGCTGAAGCCGGAAGCGCGCTACCTCGTGCTTCATTGCGCCGACACGCTCGGCCGCAGCGGCAAGTACTACGAGAGCATCGACCTCATTGACGCGTTCCATCCGCAGACGATCCTCGCCTACGACATGAACGGGCAAGCGCTTGCCGTGCCGCACGGCGCGCCCCTCCGCCTGCGCGTAGAGCGCCAACTCGGCTACAAGCACGCCAAATACGTGCAGCGCATCGAAGCGGTGTCGAGCTTTGCCATGATCCGCGGCGGCCGCGGCGGCTTCTGGGAGGATCTCGGCTACGAGTGGTACGCCGGCATCTGAGCTAGGCGGCGCTCACTCTTTTTCTTCGAGATTGAGGCACACCGAGTTGATGCAATAGCGCTTGCCGCTCGCCGTCGGTCCGTCGTTGAACACGTGCCCCAGGTGCGAGCCGCAGCGCGCGCAGGTAATCTCCGTGCGCACCATGCCGTGCGAGCTATCAGTGTGAGACTCGACGGCGCCGGAAAGCGCCTCGTCGAACGATGGCCATCCCGTTCCGGAGTCGAACTTGGCATCGGAGGCGAACAGCGGATTGCCGCAGGCCGCGCAGGTGAAGGTGCCGTCCGCTTCAACATGCAGGAATTCACCGGTAAACGGCGGCTCCGTCCCCTTCTCGCGCAACACGCGGTACTGCTCGGGCGTGAGCTGCTTGCGCCACTCCGCCTCGTCCATCGGCATGGGTTTGTCGGTCATGACCTATGAGTAGCACGCCCGGCGCGCTAACCAAGGGGACATGCGTCGAGAAGGTTCGGGCACGCCGCCAAAGTTGCGCCGCCTACTTTTGATCAGCATCGCCCGTGCCGCAAAGGAGGATCGTTCAGGGTTGGCGCACTTCACTATCCCTCGCGGCGTTGTCGCGTTGATGAGTTCAAACTTGACATGCTTAGTCAGGTATTACCTATGGACCCTTGGGGTCTCCAGTATTTGGAATAGAATTCGGCGCCATGGCTTACCATCGCTCGCGATTTTTGAATCTTTCTAATCTGGCCAGCCTCGCGTTTGTCCTGGCGCTTGCCGGACTCGCAACGGCTCACGCGCAGGACAGCCCGCAACCGACACCGACGACCTCGCCGCACCCGCCCAGCGAAACCGCCAGCCCGACGCCGCCGAGCACGCCTGCCGCAGCGCCTTCGACGCCTACTCCCGCCGCGACGACCTCGACTCCGACCGAACCGCAGGCTGCCACACCTCCGACGTCGAAGCCGGACGCGTCTCCCACTTCTCCGGCGGCAGCCTCCACGACGACTACGCCGTCCGCGACGCCCGACGCTGCAACCGCGCCGGCTGCGACACCACCTTCGTCGCCCGCATCGACTGATGCAGCAGCACCGACAGCTCCCGCAACGCCCGGCGTCGCTAACGACGTGACAGTGCCCGGTGCCCCTGTCGCTACGCCCGCCGCGCCGTCTCCGACGGCCATGATCCACGCCGAGAAGCTGCCACGCGACTTGTCGCCGTGGAGCATGTTCATGGAAGCCGACGTCGTCGTGAAGGCGGTGATGATCGGCCTCATCTTTGCTTCGGTCATCACCTGGACCGTTTGGCTGGCGAAGAGCCTCGAGCTGTGGGCGGCCAAGCGGCGCGTGCGCAATGCCCTGCGCAAGCTCAGCTCGGCCAACTCGATCAGCGAGGCGGTGAGCCTCATCGACTCCAAGCGCGGCGCCGTGCCGGCCATGCTCAATGCTGCCATCGCCGAGACGCGCGCCTCATGGGACGTCGCCGACAAATACGCCATCAAGGAGCGCGTATCGGCGCGCCTCGACCGCATCGAGCTCGCCGCCGGGCGCGACGTCAACCGCGGCACGGGTGTGCTGGCGACCATCGGCTCCACGGCACCGTTCGTCGGACTGTTCGGTACCGTGTGGGGCATCATGAACAGCTTCATCGGCATCTCCGAAGCGCAGACGACGAACCTCGCCATCGTCGCCCCGGGCATCGCCGAAGCGCTGCTCGCCACCGCCTTCGGCCTCGTTGCGGCTATCCCGGCGGTCATCATTTACAATCACTTCGCGCGCGCCATCGGCGGCTATAAAGCCCTGGTCGGCGACGCCGCCGTCACCGTGCTGGGCCTGTTGTCGCGCGACTTCGATCGCGGCGTGCGACCCGAGCTGCGAGCCGCGGAGTAGGAGTAGGCCATGGCCGGGCGCCTGCAGGACGACGACGACATCTCGGAAACGCACGAGATCAATGTCACACCGTTCATCGATGTGATGCTCGTGCTGCTCATTATCTTCATGGTGGTGGCGCCATTGTCGACAGTCGACGTGCCGGTCGAGCTGCCGGTATCGGCAGCAGCGCCGGCGGCCAAGCCCGATCAGCCACTGTACGTCACATTGAAGTCCGACCTTTCCCTGGCGGTGGGCAACGACATGGTGCTGTGGAGCGGGCTCGGCCCGGCGCTCGATGCGCAGACAAACAGCAACCGCAGCAAGCGCCTATTCCTGCGTGCCGATAAGGCGGTGCCCTACGGCGAGCTGATGCGGCTGATGGATACGCTGCGCGCCGCCGGCTACCTCAAGATCGCCTTCGTCGGGCTGGAAGGACCACCCATCCCCGGCGAGCCGACGCCCGCACCCGGCACCGTTCCCGCGGCACCGGCAAGTGGAGCAGCGCAGCCCGCGCCAAGCCCGCCGGCCTCGCCGTCACCATGATCGCGCATTTAGAATCCCTCGAGGGCTCAGGCGTTCGCGCCCGCCGTTGGTTGGTGGCCGGGGTGATGATGGTCTCGATGCACGCCGCCGCCGGCGCGCTCGCCGTCATGAACTGGCCGGAGCAGGAAACCACCGACGAGGACTCCGGCGCCTTCATGGTTGAGCTGGCGCCGGTCCCGATGGCGCCGCCGACCGAGAAGCTCAACCTCGCCATCGGCCCGCGCGCTGAGGAGGCCGCGGCAGCCGTCGCGCCGACCGAGGAGATCAAGGAAAAGTCCGACATCGAACTGCCGAAGGTCGAGGAGGCGCCGCTCGCCCCCGAACCCGAGGTCGTGGTGCAGAAGCAGACGCCGATCGAAGAAATCAAGACCGAAGAGGTAAAGGAAGACCCGCGGCCGGAGCAGAAAGCGATCCCGCAGCAATCCGTCGCCTCGCAGGAGACGAGCGCGCCGCCACCCGTCGATGCCCCGCACGCCGAGAGACCGGCGGCACCCAAGCAGGGCGTGTCCACGAAGCCGTCGGAAGCGGCGATGAGCTGGCAAAAGTCCCTCGTCTTCCACCTGAACAAGCATAAGAAATATCCGCACGCGGCGCGCTCGAACGGCCACGAGGGCGTCGCCAACGTGTCATTCACCATCGACCGCTCGGGCAAAGTGATCTCTGTGCATCTCGACAAGAGCTCGGGTTCCGACCTGCTCGATCAAGAGGCGATCGAAGTCCTCAATCGCGCCAGCCCGTTCCCGACGCCACCGTCGGACGTGCCCAACCTGACGATCAATCTGTCCCTGCCGATCCAGTTCCGCATCAAGCGCTGAGGCGCGCGCGGCCGTTAGTAGACGTCGCGGCAGTAGCGACGCGCCTCGATCATCTCGGTCAAAGCTTCCGCGCCGAGGATGGTTCGTCAGATGGCGCGCGACAAGTGCGACAGCTCTTTGCCGCCGATGCGGCGCAAACACGCGGCGGGCGAACGGCGCAGGTCTTCGAGGATGGCGAGACCATCGGGCCACGGGCCAAAGCCGTAGGCGGGATCGAGGCCGCCGACCCGACCGGCGTTGACGAACTCGCTGCTCCAGAAGCCGGCCCAAAACGCCGCCTTGCTCAAGCGCATGTGCGGATCGTTGGTGCTGGCGACGATGGCGCTCGGAAAGCCGAGCGGCTCTTCGGGCAACATCCAGGCGAGACGCATATTGTCGGGATCGAACGGCGCAACGAGCAGGGCGCCTTCGATGCGGTCAGGGCAATCAAACGCCGCGCGCACGGCGGCAAGGCAGCCGAAGCCGTGGGCGATGATCCACACCGGATCGTCGCTGCGGTCGACGTGCCGGCGCACCGCCGCCGACCATTCCGACAGATCC
Organism: Hyphomicrobium sp.; assembly: GCA_036559705.1. Taxonomy (GTDB): domain Bacteria; phylum Pseudomonadota; class Alphaproteobacteria; order Rhizobiales; family Hyphomicrobiaceae; genus Hyphomicrobium_A. Next base: position 56,399 of record DATBSP010000139.1, on the reverse strand, counting down.
ATGCTTTTTGAATCGGGCTGCAAGACACGGCGCGTATTGGGGATCGCAGTTTCGAACCAGCTCAACCAGTGGCCGTCGCCACCGCCGTCGAGACCGGGAACAAGGAGAGTGGTAGCCATGGTGGTACCTCGCTCTGATTGTTGGTCGCAATCCCCCGTTAGTCAGCGCCTTTCCAAATGAAACTTGACCCTGCTCCCAAGCTAAGCGGGGTGCGACAAGGTGAGCAACCAAGAAATCGCGATTTCGATATTCGAATTTCTGCTGATATCGCGCGTTCGATAATCGCTGCTTGCACCGCTGCGCTGCATTTTAAGCATCGGCGGCAGGATCACGCCGGCGCGGACCGCGGCAGGCGTAGGGAGCGGGCGAGCGCAATGCCGCCGAGCATGGCTGGAACGAGAGCCATCGTTCCTGGCGCTAGCAAAGGAATCGAGACGACGGCCGGCCCTGGACAGAACCCGGTGAGGCCCCAGCCGACGCCGAACAGCCCGGCACCGAGCATAAGACGGCGATCGATCTTCTCGCTCGCCGGCAGCGCGAATTGCGGTGACAGCAGCGGCGCCGGGCGGCCGAGGGAGAAGCGGTAGCCAACCAATGCCGTCGCCACCGCGCCGGCCATGACGAACGCGAGACTGGGGTCCCACGTACCGAATACGTCGAGGAAGTTCTGCACCTTCGCCGGATCGGCCATGCCGGAAATCAGCAGCCCGAGGCCGAACAAGAGGCCGGCAAGCACATTGACGAGCAGCCCCACCTTCAACCTCCGATCACATGGCGCATGAGGAGCACCGCGGCAAAGCCCGTTGCCATGAACATTGCGGTGGCGGCGAGTGATTGCGACGAAAGGCGCGCTAAGCCGCAGACGCCGTGCCCGCTGGTGCAGCCTCCGCCATAGGCAGCGCCGAAGCCGACCAGCAGGCCGCCGCCGATCATCAGCGGCAAATTTCCTGAAACGGTCTGCGTAATGGTGGGGCCCGCCGCGATGTAAACAAGCGGTGCGGCGATCAGCCCGACAAGGAAGGCAGCGGCATGCGCCGGCTCGGCTCCGGCATAGGGCGGCAGCAAACGGCCGATAATGCCGCTGATGCCGGCAATGCGGCCGTGGAACAGCATGAGCAAAACGGCGGAGAGGCCGATCACCACGCCACCGAGCGTAGACGAGATGGGCGTGAATTCCGTCGGCATCGGCATAAGGGTCAACTCCATCGAGCGGGCCGCGCCTCTAAGTAGCGTTTTCTGTCGCGTGCTGTCGATGCACGGCTGGGTTCTAACGATTGCAGGTCTTCTTATTTGACGATGCCTCTTGGCGCACCCATGTATGGCGCGTCGGCTCATGCCGGCCGCGGAGATTTGCAGAGCAAGTTTGCGCCGCGAAACCAAACGCTAAGATGCCGTGTTTAACCGCACGGCCTCGGCTCCAAGGAGAACAACCATGGCAAGCGTCGTGTCATCGACCATCGAAGGTACCCGGTCCGGGCGGGAACCGATGAGCCACACCTGTTGCATGTGCTGTTGAATCGCACCTGAGCGGCGTCAGCGCCGCCTTCCGACAACTGACATCAAAGCAACGTAAGGAGCGCCGACAAAGGCCGGTGCAAGGTGAGCTCATGACTTCACAAGCCTACATCATCGAAATCGGTAGCGATGCCGTCGGCATCGTCGTGCGCGAGGCGGGCGAATCTGCCTTCCAGTTCCACTCGGCCCTCAGCGCGTTCCGTTCGCTCGACGGGAAAAAGTTCGCAACGGCCCAGGCGGCGCACAGAGCGGCGCTCGATCACGGCAGCAAGCGCGCGCGCCGGCTAGCCGGCGTCCGGCCCCCGGAGCTGGAATTCGTTTGATCGGTTCGGGTCGCATTCCGAGCCTCGCCTGATGGCTGCAGGCACAAGGCCGGTTAGCGGTCCGCCTCCGCGCTAGCGGAGACTTTGCCCTCGCGTAGTCCTTGGACGCTACGCGGGGGCATCGCTTTTCAGGGGGTTTTCCGGCGGCGCGCCGGGTAATAGCGCGCTAAGCAACCGCCTGCGCAGGCGCAACGTGGCGTCCCATCGTGATGGGCCACGCATCAAGGGCAGCGTTGGCGGAGCCGACGGCACCATCGCAGCTCGCCTGGATCGAACGCAGTTCTGCGGCCGTCAGATTGAGGCTTGCAGCGCCGATCTCGCGGCCGTCGAGATCATGAAAGCGATGATCCCAGGTCGCTTCCTCAGCAATGAGAAACGAGACGCGATAGATTTGCGAATTGCGATCCGTGAAGGTGAAGGGATACCAAATGCGCTTGCCGTTCATTGCGTGGTCCGTCGATTTTTGTTTGTGCTCCGCGCGAGGCTAGTTCACCGAGGGTGGGGGCTCAAACCAAGAAGAAATGCAATGCTTATGCCGCGATGTCCGCCTCCCGAGAGCGTCCTTGATGCGCGCGCTAGTGAAATGGCCGACCGCCTTGCAGCGACCGGCCACCTCGTTGGCTTAAGCAGCCATATCGAAGACGAGAACCTCGGCGTCGGATGTCCCGGCGAGCTCGAGCTTGCCGGCTTCCTCGACGGCAACGCCGTCACCCGGATAGAGCTGCTCGCCGTTGAGCGTCGCCGTGCCGCGCGCGACCTGCACCCAGGCGACGCGACCAACCTTCAGCTCGTGCGCCACAGTATCCCTCTCACCAAGAACGGTGGCGTAGAGGTCGACGTCGCGATGGATAATCACTGAGCCGTCGCGCCCGTCGCGCGAACCGACGAGGCGCAGCTTGCCGCGCTTGTCGGCAGCGGCGAACGCCTTCTGCTCATAGCTCGGCGCGAGCCCCTTGCGCTCAGGCACAATCCAGATTTGCAATAAGTGCACTGGATCGGTCTTCGACGCATTGAACTCGCTGTGACGGATACCGGTGCCGGCCGACATGCGCTGCACGTCGCCTGGGCGGATCACCGATCCTGTGCCGAGGTTGTCCTTGTGCTCCAACGCGCCGCCCAGCACGTATGTGACAATTTCCATGTCGGCGTGCGGATGCGTTGGAAAGCCACCGCCCCCGGCAACACGGTCGTCGTTGATGACGCGCAGCGGACCGAAGCCCATGTGCTCGGGGTCGAAATAGCTGCCGAAGGAGAAGCTGTGGCGACTGTCGAGCCAACCTAAATTGGCATGGCCACGCTCCTCGGCTTTGCGAAGGGTCAACATGTTGCATCTCCTTTTCTGCAGGGCGCCGGAGAGCCGCCGTCTGTCACAACGACATATCGGTCGTTGACCACAAATGCTCAATCCACGATCCTTGAACCTATCTGGTTCCATATTGGCGACAATGGACAAGCTCGACGCCATGAATGCCTTTGCCAAGGTCGTTGCCGCCGGCAGCTACGCCGAGGCTGCGCGGCGCCTCGGGCTAACCCGCTCGGCGGTTAGCAAGGCGGTCATGGAGTTGGAGCTGCTCTTGAGCGCGCGGCTGCTCGATCGCACGACGCGGCGCGTAACGCCCACCGAGGCGGGCCTCGCCTATTACGAGCGCTGCGTGTCGATCCTGGCCGATGTCGAGGAAACGGAAATTCAGATCTCGCGGCTGCACGACGAACCGCGCGGCGTCCTCAAGATCAACGCGCCAATGTCGTTCGGCATCCTCTACCTCGGCGACGCGGTGGCCCAGTTCATGGCGCGCTACCCTGAGCTGCGCATCGAGCTGGTTCTGAGCGACCGCTTCATCGACCCGCTCGAGGAAGGCGTCGACGTGACGGTACGCATCGGTGCCCTGGGAGATTCGAGCCTCATCGCGCGGCGCCTGGCTCCAGCGCGGCGCGCACTCGTCGCTTCGCCGCCATACATCGAGCGGCACGGCGCTCCGCAGACGCCGCAGGATCTGAGCGCCCATCGCTGCCTCGCCTACGGGCATATGGCGGCCGTGCACCGCTGGCAGTTGATGCAGGGCGCCGAGGTCGTGGCGGTGCAGATCACCTCAAGCCTGTGCTCCAATAACGGCGAGGTGCTGCGCACCGCGGCGCTGGCGGGCAACGGCATCGCCAATCTGCCGACATTCCTCGTCGGGCCGGAGATTGCAGCGGGCCGGCTTACCGTAGTGCTGCCCGACAATCCGCCTACCGAGCTCGGCATCTTCGCGCTCTATGCGCCTAATCGCTATCTCGCCGCCAAGACGCGCGTCTTCATCGACTTCCTGGTCGCACGCTTCGGCGAAGAGCCTCGATGGGATGCGTTCCGGCAGGCGGCTCGCCGTTAGCCGCTACTCTTCCCAACGCGGGCGCAACGAGCGCTCAAGCGTCAGCCCCGAGACATAGAGCGCCGCGGCGACGAGCACGATTTGCGCCCATAACGGCGCGGGAAAACCGTTCCAGACGGCGGCGATGGCGGCGACCGCCCACGCCGCAGTTATTCCCAGCGTCAGAGCCCGCAGGCGCTTCACCCGCATCGGGTGCACCCAATGCATCGGTACGAAGGTGAGCACCACGCAGGCGAGCACCACCGAGTAAGTGAGCCACCCCGGCGGCGACAGTGCGAAGACGTAGAAGGCGACGATGTTCCAGACCGCCGGGAAGCCGACGAAACTGTAATCCTCGCCTTTGCTGGCAAGGTCGGAGAAGTGATAGAGCGACGACAGCAGGATCAGCGCGGCGAGGATCAGGCCGCCGGTCCCGGTGAGATAGCCGGCGCGCAACAGCGCCAGTGCCGGCACGAAGACGTAGGTTACATAGTCGATCACAAGATCGAGGCGCTCACCGGAAAAACGCGGCAGCCGCTCCTCGACGTGCGCCAGGCGCGCGAAAGTGCCGTCGATGCCGTCGATGATGAGGGCGAGGCCGAGCCAAGCGAACATGGTCTCCCAGGCCCCGTCGAAGGCGGCGAGCGCGGCCAACAGGCCGCACACGGCGCCGAGCGCGGTAAACAGGTGGACGCTTGCAGCGGCTAGGTCTGAGAAACGGAGGGGCAGCATGGGCATCCCCTCCCACGTGCCGAAGATCAGAAGCGATGCTTGACCGAGCCGCGCACCGTCAGGTCGTCTTCGGGGCTGGGTGCCGCCGGCTCCGGCTGACCGGCCGGCTGGTTCTCGGCGGCGCCGTAGAGCAACTCGAGACCGAAGTCCATTTTCGGCAGGACGCCGAGCTTGCCGAGACCCGGGATGCGGATCTCCGTGCCGGCATCTGGCTTGGGCGCAGCCTCGTCGCTGAGGCCGGCTTTGTCGCCCGGCGCAGCTTCGGCAGGAGCCGGCGCGGCATCGGCGGGCGGCGGGGTGCTACCCTTCTGCTCCTGGAACGCAAACGCGCCGTGGCCGGCAACAAGTGCCGCGACCAACGCCAGCGCTACTACGATCCGGTTCCGCATATTCAAACCCCGCAACTTCATGCCTGTTGCCCCAACGCAAAAATGCTGCCTCGGACCTACCATGACAAGGATGTTTTGGGCGCGGTTAAGCCCAGGTAAACGATTGTCCCGACAAGTGTGATCCTGGCGCCATGTGGCAGATGCGCACCAACAAGACGGTCATCCACCATGATCGTGATTTACCCCCGTTTCGCCCAGCCCCAACCCGAGTTTCGCCGCAAAAAAAGAGCCGCCCGGCGAGGGGCGGCTCTCTCAGTTCGCGGGAAGTAGAGGCGTAGTTTCAGAACTTGATCATCGCGCCGGACATGACGATGTCGAGGTCCTCGAGTTGGGCGTCAGCGGTCGCGCCGAGGCCAAAGGTGTCCTGCATAACCGTCAGGTCGGCCTCGTAGTGGCGGGTAGTAGGTGTAGAGCAGCATCGAGGCCGCGGAGATTTCCTGCACGACGCCGACACCCATCATCTCGACGCCCGTAGCAAAGATCCGCTCTGCGCCGGCGCCAGGGTCGGCGGCGAACGGATTGACGGGGTCAGTATCCGCAATCGTGCGGCGGTTGTTCGCGCCGCCGTCGTGGTCATAGTACTGGGCGAAGAAGGTGGTCTTGCCGAGCTCGTGCCACTTCTTCTCGATGCCGACTTCGACCGCCCAGAAGATGCCGGTGTCGTCGGCGCCCGTGCCAACAAACTGGGGGGTCGAATTGATCAGGTTGTCCTGCAGCTGGCCGGCGGCGAAGTTGGTGTAAAGGCCAGCCTCCACGTGCATGACGCTGACCGAGCCACCGATCTGGTCGCAATTGGCGGGGCTCAGCTCGTTATTGTTTGGTAAGGGAGGCACTCCCTGCGACATGCATTTGAAGAAAGTGTCGCGAAAATTGTTCGCTGCCGTCTGAGTTTGGGCAACGTCAGTGTTCTCACCGTAGGCGATGCCCGCAGCAATCTTGAGGCCGTTGAACTCGCCCTCGTAAAGCAGGCCGACATCCCAGTAGTCGTCTTCACCCCAAGCCGCAGTCGCGTACGAGCCAGCAAAAGTCGGGCTGTCGTATTTGACGGTGTTGCGACGCTCGCCTTCGCCCGGCTGGTCGCCGCTCTCGCCGATCGCGTATGTGTGTGCAGTTGCGTCGATCGAAGGCCGAGTTGAGGCGTACCTTCGTCGGAGTTGTGTACATGTTCGGGGGAATTGTGACGCGGTGCGCGTTGCGCTGTCGCTACGAGATCATTGTTTCTCCTATATAATTCTTGTAGGCCCTAACGACACGGTGTGGCACAGGTGTCATGAAAACTACCGATTTCCACGACGTTTGCGTCGTCGGCACCGGTCCGGCAGGGATGGCGGCTGCTTTGGCGCTTGCCAGTTTGGGATTGCGCGTTGCCGCCGTCGGCATGGCGCCCAGAAAGGGTGATACGCGCACAGCGGCGCTGTTCGCCGGCTCCATCACGTTGCTCGAAAACCTTGGCGCCGGCGAGGTTTGCCGACAGGCCGGCGAGCCCATTCACGGCGTCCGCATCATCGACGACATGGGTGCGCTGCTGCGCGCGCCCGAGGTGATTTTCACCCCCGCCGAGACCGGTTTGGAGCGTTTTGGCTATAACGTGCCGAACTCGGTGCTGGTGGAAGCCTTGCGCCGCCGCGCCGCAGAATTGCCCGGGCTGACGCTGATCGAGGCAGGCGTGGAGCAGGTCGCCGTCGCACCCGACGAAGTCGAGCTCCACCTTGGCGAGGGCCGCACCATCGCATCCAAACTCGTCGTCGGTGCCGACGGTCGCCAATCGCTGTGTCGGAAGGCGGCTGATATTCCCGTACGCACTTGGATTTACGAGCAAAGCGCTTTGACATGCACGTTCATGCATCAGCGCATGCACGGGGGGATTTCGACCGAGTTCCACCGCCCGGCCGGACCCTTCACGGTCGTCCCCTCGCCGGGCCGCGCATCGAGCCTCGTCTGGGTAGAGCGGCCCCCCGTTGCGCAACAACTCGCAGGACTCGATGACGCGACCTTCCGTGCCGTACTCGAGGAGCGGCTGCAGGGGCTGCTTGGCCAAGTCGACGCAATCGGCCCGCGCGGCGTCTTTCCGTTGTCGGGGCTAGCGGCCGAGGCCGCCGGACGCAATCGCATCGCCCTCGTCGGAGAGGCGGTGCACGTTATCCCGCCCATTGGTGCGCAGGGCCTGAACCTTGGCCTGCGAGACGCCGCCTGCCTTGCCGACTGCGTCGCCGACGCGCAGGCCACAGGCAGCGACATCGGCGCGCCGTCGGTGCTTGAAGCCTATGGCCGCATGCGTAGCACGGACGTCGCCTCGCGCATTTGGACCATCGATCTGCTCAACCGGAGCCTGTTGTCGCGCGTGCCGCCCGTGCAAGCCCTGCGCGGCCTCGGATTGCACATCCTGAAGAACGTCGGCCCGATACGCCGCTTCGCCATACGCGAGGGCCTGTCGCCTTCTTTCATCACGCCACGGTTGATGCAGCCGGCCGAGCCGGCTCCGGTCGCCGGACCTTGACGCAGGCGGCGCGCCTCGGCATGACGCCTTAGTCTCTCATGTGCGGAGATTCCTCAGGTCGATGCAGACAAGCGAACGCCTCCGCGACCTCCAATATCGGCTCGAGTATGCGGTGCTGCGGCTGGTCGCCGGCTTCTTCCGCGCGCTGCCGCTCAACGTCGCGACGAACGCCTCGGCCTACTGTTGGCGTAGGCTTGCACCCATAATCAATCCCAAACGCCATAAGCGCGCGCTGGACAATCTCGCCATCGCCTTCCCTGAGAGAAGCGAAGCCGAGCGACTGGCAATAGCGCTGGCACACTGGGAGAACCTCGGCCGCGTCATGGTCGAGACGATGCGCATCGACCGCTTCCTCATGGAGCCCGAGCGCATCGACATCGTCAGCCAAAACATCTTCTCGCGATACAAGGACAAGCTGGGGCCGGCAGTGGGCGTCAGCCTGCACATGGGCAACTGGGAATTGGCCATCCTCCCCTTCACGTGGGCGGGCGCCAACCCGGCCGCCGTCTATCGCTCGGTCAACAATCCCTACGTCGACCAGTATCTGCGCGACCAGCGCAAGGAGCTTTATCCCGACGGATTGTTTGGTCGTGGCAACGTCGGCGATCACGGCGACGATCAGCGGACGGCGCGCGCCATTATGGATTTCGTGCGCCGCGGCGGGCGCCTCGGCCTCGTGTGCGATCTCTACGACCGCACCGGCATGCCGGTGCCGTTCTTCGGCCGCGATGCCAAGACGCAAGCCATCGCCGCCATGATCGCGCGGCGCATCGGTGCCCGCATCTGGTTGTCACGCTGCAAACGCATTGGTACGCAGAGCCGCTTTGAGATAGAGCTCAAAGAGTTGCGGGTGCCGCGCACGGCCAATCAGGCCGAGGACATTCGCTGGACCATGGTCCACATGCAGCAGCAGTTCGAGGCGTGGATACGCGAGGCGCCCGAGCAATGGATGTGGAGCAATCGACGCTGGAGCTAGGAGGCGTCGACGATACACCTTGATCATGACGGAGAGCACGTGGACGATCGGGCTATCTGTTTGGCTCAGATTCCACACCTGATTTACCAGCCGAGCATATGCCCCCAAACCTACGGGATCCGATGGAGTAGACGCGCTAATGGACACGGTCCTCCCGATGTCCGACGTCCACCCACGCAACCGCGTTGCCTATTGGCATGAGGTGGCGTGCAAGACCTTCGTCCGCCATGAAGGTCGCATCACGGCGCCGTCCACCTTCGACGCGACGCTGCAGTTCGCGCGCCTCGGCGACCTCGGGGTCGTGAGCATTGAAAGCCGCGGCCTCGATTCAGTGGAGCGCACCAAGCGCAGCATCGCCCAGGGCGACGACGACGTCTTCCTGCTCATCCTGCAAGTGCGCGGCAGCGCCACTTTGCTGCAAGACGGCCGCGAGACAGTCATCCATCCCGGCGACTTCGCGCTACTCGATGCCCAGCGCCACTACTTCTGCAAGTATCGCGACCGCAAGCAGATCACGCTCAAGATACCGCACCAGGCGTTGAAGGCGCGCCTCGCCTCGAGCTCGCGGCTGACGGCCTGCCCCGTGCGCAACAGCAATGCGCTCGGTGCCCTGGCGTCGAGCTACATCAGCATGATTCCGCATGATTCCGCCGTGCGTAAATTCCCTGCAGGCTGTAGCCAAGACCAAGATCTCCGAGCATGTGCTCGACCTCGTTGCCCTTGCGCTCGCCAGAGAGCTAGGTGCGGACACGCCCGCACTATCGTTGGGACGCGACGCAACGCTGCTGCAGTTGCGCATGGCGATCGAGAGCCGGCTGAGCGATCCAACTTTCGATCCTAGCGCCGCCGCCACCGCGGCCGAGATCAGCGTACGCTACGCCAACCATTTACTCACGCAGCAGGGTACTTCGCTCGAGCGACTCATCGTGTCCCGGCGACTCGAACACTGCCGTCGGGCGCTGGAGGATCCGCTGCAGGCGCATCGCAGCGTAGGCGATATCGCATTCGGTTGGGGCTTCTCGGCCCTTTCGCACTTTTCCCGCCGCTTCAAGGCCGCCTTCGGCTGCGTCCCTGGCGACTACCGCAAACAGAACGCCACTTCATCCTTGCCGGGTAAGCATGTGCTGCGATCCGCTATTTACGCCACCTGGATCGCCGAATGCTATCAACTCGCTGCAATTGCGCAGCTTTCCTGAACGCCGCTCCTTACGAAACCGTATGCCTCGGGTCAGGTGACCACAAACCGCGCGGCGCAGGTTTGCGCCGGGGTGATCATGAAGCACCCGAATAAGAAATGGAGAGTTGAAATGTCCAAGAAGCTGATGACCACAGCCATCCTCGCCGCCGTTGCCTTCGGCGCCGTCGCTCCGGGAATCGCAGTGGCCAAGGGCGTCCCAAAGACGAAGGCCGAGTGCGAGAAGATTTCCACCATGAAGTGGGACGACGCCGGCAGCAAGTGTGTGAAGAAGTAATCCTCTCCTAGCGCGGCGGGTCCTCGGGCCTGCCGCTCCTTGCATTTGAAAACTGGATCGCAGAATCCAATCCCTCCTCTGCACCTTCAGCCGTGCGGAAATTTCAGGAGTAGAAGTCCATGAAGCGCTACGTCCCGCTGTCGCTCATCGGCAGCGCTATCCTCTTATGCCTCGCCGCAAGCTCGGGCCAGGCCGCCGTTCCCGGCGTAAGGGCGGCCGTCCCCGCCGCCGCGCATGCCTCGGTCGTCAGCCAGGCACGTTGGTGGGGCCACCGTCGTCGTTGCTGGTGGAGCCATCACCACCGTCACTGCCGCTAGGTCCCTGCACGTAAGCTCCTCCGATCGCCTCCCTTGGTGCAGTGCCTCGTGCACTGCACCTTTTTTGATTTTCCGAGAGCCTCAAGCGCGTGGAAACGATACCTCGACGCGCAGGCCGGGACCGTTGTCGTTGAGCTCGACGGCCGCGCCGTGCAGCTCGGCGATGGCGGCGACGAGGCTGAGCCCCAGGCCACTGCCGGGCGTCGCGCGCTCGGGCTCCAGACGGTAGAGGCGGCGGAACACATTCTCCCGTTCTTGTTCCGGGATGCCTGGCCCGCTGTCGGCGACGATGGCAACGTGACGCTCGCCACGCTTCTGCAGCGAGACGTCGATGCGCGTTCCCTGCGGCGAATGGCGGATGGCATTCTCGATGAGATTGGCGAAGAGCTGCGTCAGCAGCTCGCGATCGCCGGTGACGTGGGCACGCTCGGCGATGGCAACGGTGCTGACGAGCCGATCACCAGCCTCCTCGGCGACCGGCTCGTAGATGTCGGCGACGTCGGCGAGCACGGTGCCGAGCTCCACGCCGCTGAAGCGTGCGCGGCGCGCCCCGGCCTCGATCTGCGTGATGCGCAACAGCGCCTCGAACGTTTCGACAATGGAATCGAGCTCTTCGAGAGACTCCTCGACCTGCGTGCGGAACGAGGCTCCGTCATCGGCGTTGCGCAACGCCAGCTCGAGACGTCGCCGCAACCGGCCGATCGGCTTCTTCAAGTCGTGGGCGATGTCGGACGAGGCCTGATTGACGCTCTCGATCAGTTTCTGCAGATGCGCCAGCGTAGCGTTGATCTGCGCCGCGACGCGGTCGAGATCATCGTGCGATTGGGTGACCGGCACGCGCTCGGAAATTTCGCCGCGGCTCACCTTCGACAGCGTCGTGGCGAACACGTCGATCTTCTGTTGCGCACGGCGCGCCAGATAAATCGCCGATCCGGCCGCGAGCATGATGGTGGCGATAAGGGCCCAGCCGAGCCCATGCAGGAGTATCCGCTGTACCTCGCGCAACGCACGGTCGCTGTTGCCGACCAGGAGGTGTCCCTTCGAGACCGGCGTCCACGTGGCAAAGAAGCGGTCGTCGGGGCCGCCCTTGTCGGCGACCATCGGCAGCCAAGCCCGGTCCAGTTCGCCCCAGCCGCTAAACAGGCGCACGTTTTGCACGTTGCCGGCGCGGAAGGAGCCGTCGTCGCTCCGCAGTAGGAAGATGCTGTCGAAGTCGCGGACCGACTTGGCTTCCTCGGCGACCACGGCGGCGAGGCCTTCAAAGCCCTGCTGTGCATCGATGGCGCGCAACGTGTCGCTCATCTCCTCGACGCGCTGGCGGACGTCGCTGCGCAGCTCAGACACAAGCGTCAGATAGAGCACAGTGATGAGGGCGACGACGGTCAGCGCGAACAGGATGGCGAAGGCGCCGGCCAGCCTTACCGGCGTGCGCTTGAGGATGTCATTGCTGATCATGCATCGTGTAGCCCGAGCCGCGCACGGTGTGGATCAGCTCTTTGCCGTAGGGACGGTCGATCTTGGTGCGCAGGCGCGAGATATGCGTCTCGACGACGCTTGTCCGCGGCTCGAAGTGGAAGCTCCACACCCGCTCGAGCAGCATGGTGCGTGTCAGCACACGTCCCTTGTTGCGCATCAGGACCTCGAGCAGGCGGAACTCGCGCGGCTGCAGGTCAATGGTATCGGTGCCGCGCGTGACAGTGCGGGCGATGAGATCCATCTCCAAGTCGCCGACGCGCAATACCGTCTCGGCGTCCTTCAGGTGCGGCCGCCGCGCCAGAGCGTTGACGCGTGCCATGAGCTCCGAAAAGGCAAAGGGTTTGACGAGATAATCGTCGCCACCGACGTTGAGGCCGTCGACACGATCGTCGACACCGCCGAGCGAGGTGAGGAAGATCACCGGCACCTTTTGGCCGACGGCACGTAGCGCACGCACCAGCGAGAGGCCATCCAACCCCGGCAGCATGCGATCGACGACGATGATGTCGTAGGTTTCACCCATTGCCTGCGAAAGCCCGTCGCGCCCGTCGCCGAGCGTCTCGACGACGTGACCTTCCTCGGTGAACCCGTGGGTGATGTAGGCCGCGGTCTCGCTATCGTCCTCGACGACAAGGATGCGCATGACGTCCTATTCCAACGAACGGCAAAGGTTACGCTGCGTGCGTTGCCAAGAGATTTCCGTGACATTACGGAAGAGTAAGACTGGCCATCTCTCGGCGCACAAGGTCGGGCAAATCGCCGCTCCCGTCAGCGGCCGGGCCGCTCCTGTAGTAGCCGCCGGCATTCGCCCGGCGACATGCCGAACGCATTGCGGAAGCGGCGGGTAAAATGCGAGTGGTCGGAAAAACCCCAGCTGAAGGCGATTTCGCCGATCATGCGATGCGCCTGCAGCGGATCCTCGAGCGCGCCGCGGCAGCGCTCGAGGCGCCGTTGCAGGATGTAGCGCTCGACCGACGACTTCTCTTCGGCGAGCAGGTCGTTGGCATAGCGCACGCTGATGCCTGCCCCTGCGGCGGCTCCCGCCGGCTTAAGATTGGGGTCGCTCAGGCGCGCTTCGATCGCCGACTTGAGGCGCAGCAACGCGGTGGCGCGTGGCGAGGAGAGCGCCGGCGTGCCGTCGCCGGCGGTCAAGGCAAGAGCAATGAGGTCGAGCGCCTGCTCGGCCAACCGCGCCTTTACTGGGGCATCGAGCGTGTTGGTGCGCGCCGCCAGCAATGTGACGAATTCGGCCGCCAAGCCGGCCACAGGCAGTTTGGTCGAGACGACGCTCATCATGGGAGAGGAGCCCATACGGGCCCGCAGTGCGGCGCGCGGGATACTGACGAAAATCGACTTCGATGGTTTGAGAAATTCAATATGCAGGGGTCGTCCAGTGTCCTGCAGCAGAAGAGTGCCTGGATCGACGAGGACCTCACGGTCTCCTTGCCTAAAAATCGAGCGGCCGGAGACACGAAGACATAAGATCAGGTCGTCGATGCCGTCGCGCGCCACGTCTTTCCGGGTGCGGGTCACTTCGCACGGTGCGCAGTCGCAGTGGGACAAGACGATTGTGCTGAGCTTCTCGGCATAGAGGTCGCCGGCGAATGTCTTCGCCGAAGCTTTGAACCCATGCTTGAAATAGGCCTGAGTTGCTACGTCCACCCAATAAGGGATGCGATCGCGCGGCCTCAAATCTCGCGTCGAAAAGGCGACAGTCATCGGCTCCCACTCGCGAAAACTCCCCTACGGTCAACCGATTGTGCCGTGTCGGTCAAGCGGGGCGCTCTTTTCTCTTGTTTAATCAGTTTACCGAGCTTCGGAATCTAAAGTGTTCTTTGAACACAACCTTCCGGGGCTCGTTCGCGGCAACTATACACGCCCAGGTGGCCCTTGAGCACTTCGACTTTGCACCTTCTTCACCGCGTCCATCAGTGCGCGGGAGAGCTTTTTCAAAGCCACATGAACGGCATCGACGTCACCACCACCCAATACGCGGTTTTGGTGGCAGCGGCGGAGAGGGATGGCCTCAGCCAGCAGGACATCATCAACGCCACGGGCATTGACCGCTCGACGGTTTCGCAGGTCGTGCAGCTGCTGATCCGCAAGGGTCTGCTGAAGCGCCGGCGTACGCGCCATGACGCGCGTGCCTATGCGGTGTCGGTGACCGATACCGGACACGATGTGCTGAAGGCGACGGAGCCGATTGTCGGGCGCATCGAGGAAGCCCTCATCGAGGCGTTGCCGCCTTCCCGCGCCAAGCTGTTCGTCGCCAATTTGCGCACCATCGTCGCGGCTTTCGAGCCGGCCAAACCCTGAGCCTGCGGGCGATTTCAAGCTCTCATCCGCGCCGACGCCATCGCTGCGCCCGCGTTGACTCGCGCCAGCGGCACAATAGAGTGCGCTGCGCTGCAACATGGGAGCTCTATTTGCGATGGCCGCCAGCCGCACGCCTCAGAAGTTTTATTCCCCGCTCGCCATCGGCGCTCCCGAGCCTTATCGCGTGTTGCCGGTGCGGCTCGAGCGCATGATTCATTTCGTGCCCCCGCACAACGAAAAGATTCGCTCGAAAATCAAGGACATCGCCGGCCAGGTCGACGTCGTGCTCGGCAACCTCGAGGACGCCATTCCCGCCGATCAGAAAGAGGCGGCGCGGGCCGGTTTCATTGCCATGGCGCGCGACAACGACTTCGGATCGACCGGCCTGTGGACGCGCATCAACTGCCTCAACAGCCCGTGGATGCTGGCTGATGTTAGCGAAATCGTCGCCGCCGCCGGTAACAAGCTCGACGTGATCATGCTGCCGAAGGTGGAGGGCCCATGGGACATCCACTACCTCGACCAGCTCCTGGCTCAGCTCGAAGCCAAGCACGCCATAAAGCAGCCGATCCTCATCCACGCCATTCTCGAGACGGCCGAAGGCGTCAACAACGTTGAGGCGATTGCGGCGGCCTCGCCACGCATGCACGGCATGAGTCTTGGACCGGCCGACCTTGCGGCCTCGCGCGGCATGAAGACGACACGCGTCGGCGGCGGCCATCCCGACTACGGCGTACTGGCCGACGGCAGCGGCGAGAGCAGCGCCCAGCGCGCCTTCTTCCAGCAGGATCTCTGGCACTACACGGTCGGCAAGATGGTTGACGCCTGCCTCGCCTACGGCCTCAAGCCGTTCTACGGGCCGTTCGGAGACTTCTCCGACCCGGCCGCCTGCGAGGCACAATTCCGCAACGCCTTTTTACAAGGCTGCCTCGGCGCCTGGTCGCTGCACCCGACGCAGATCGACATCGCCAAGCGGGTGTTTTCCCCGGACGACAAGGAAGTTGCTTTCGCCAAGCGCATCCTCGAGGCCATGCCTGACGGCACCGGCGCCGTGATGATCGACGGTAAGATGCAGGACGACGCCACCTGGAAGCAGGCGAAGGTCATCGTCGACCTTGCCCGCGTCGTCGCCGCCAAGGATCCCGAAAAGGCGGCTGCCTACGGCCTCTAGCATGCCTCTAGGATCAAGTGCGGTCGGAATGCCGCACTTCGTGAACCGAGTTTGGTTGCTCTGATTGACAGCCGCGGCCCGCTCCCCTCGAATGGCAGGGGGCCAGACGGACACGCACGATGGGCACGGTGAGGCAGGCTAGATTTTCGGTGGGGCAGGTCGTGCGCCACCGCTTCTATCCGTTCCGCGGCGTCGTCTTCGACATCGATGCCGAGTTCGACAACACCGAGGAGTGGTTGCTGTCGATCCCCGAAGAGATCAGGCCGCACAAGGAGCAGCCCTACTACCATCTGCTCGCCGAGAACGCGGAGACGGAATACATCGCCTACGTCTCTGAACAGAACCTCTTGCCGGACGAGACCGGCCAGCCGCTGCGCCATCCGCAGCTCACCGAGCTGTTCATGGAAGACGAGAACGGCGGCTATCGCGCGCTGTACTTGCAATCACACTGACGCACTGTAGATGCAAAAACCGCCCAGCCGATTGGCCGAGCGGTTTTCGTGGTCGTGCTTTGCCGCGAAGGCGAAGCTTACTTCTTGGCAGCCGGAGCAGCTGGAGCAGCGCCCGCGGCGTCGGGCGGCGGCGGCGGCAGGTTCTTCATCTGATCGGCCTTATACTTCTCGAGTGCCGCCTGCTGACGCTCGCGGATCTGCGCCATCAGCTGACCGCGCGCCTTGGCGTATTCCTTGTTGTCGACCGGCTTGCCGGCGAAGGCCTCGGTGAAGCCGTCGAGCGGCACAGGGAAACCGATCGGCTGCGCGCCCGCGTTCATGGCGATGACCATGATGCCGCCGCCCGTCTTCATTTGCTCGAGGATCTCGGCGGTTGCCTCGACCTCAGCGGTGCAGCCGGCGGCGTGGCAAAGCGAGTACTTGAGCGCAATTGGCTTCAAGGTCTTTTCGTCGATCTTCTCGTTCTTGGCTGCCTGGGCCCACTGATCCTTGGTGTAGACCGCGGCGCGCAGGCCGGGCGGAAGCGCCATACCGAGCGGCACCATCACCATCATGCTCTTCTTGTCGTTGCCTTCGATCTCGCGGATCGCAGCCGACACCATGACCATGCCCGTGTTGCCATCAAGGCGCTCATGGTGCGTGAGGCAGATGTTCTTCTCGTTCTTGACGTCCTTGCCGTCCTTGTCCTTCGTATTGAAGGGGGCCTTCTCGCAGAGCTTGACCCAGGCGCTCTTCTTGTCGGCGGCGCCAGCGGCGGCCTTGTCCTTAGCGGCGGGCGCGCCGGCAGGAGCCTTCGCAGCGGGAGCAGCGGCGGGAGCCTTCGCAGCGGGAGCCTTTGCTGCCGGAGAGGCGGGAGCGGCCGGAGCCGGGTCCTGCGCCGACGCCGGCGTGCCTGCGATGAGGGCGGCAATCCCGACGGCGGCGCACATGGCCGCAACCCCGCGGGCGCTCCGCCCCTTGTCCAGGAGGTGCGCAACGTTATTTGTCATGGAATACAAACCTTTCTTAGAGAGCTGGTCCGCCCAGCTCACCCCTCGCCGGGCGAGCACGAATTGCGCGCCCCAAAATGACGCCCCTCGGCGCTCATCGATGCGGCAGTAAGGCCCGGATTACGGCAATCCCGTGGCCGTAGAAATGGCATGCGCGCGAACGCGCGATCGCGTTCATCCATCGTTGCAAAGTCGCAACGCAAGATGTTGCCGAAGCCTCCCGCCGCGCGGCGCAACCGAAGGGCTAACGTGTGATAATAGGGCAGCAATTTCGCCTCGCAGCCGGGAAAGCTGACAGGCACCCGGAGTCCAAATGCTGCACAAAGTGATCGCCGCCGTCACCTTCGCGCTGCTGTCTTTGACACCTCGGGCCGTCGCCGAGCCTGCACACGGCATCGCATTATTTGGCGCACCGAAACAGCCGCCGGGCTTTACGCATTTCTCCTACGTCAACCCTGACGCACCGAAGGGAGGGCGCCTCGTGCTCGGCGCCTTTGGGTCATTCGACAGCCTCAACCCGCTCATCATCAAAGGCGTTGCCGCGAACGGCATCCGCGATTTCACCATCGAGAGCCTGATGGCGCGCGGGCTCGACGAGCCGTTCACGCTCTATGGCCTTGTAGCCGAGACCGTCGAGGTGCCGGAGGATCGCTCGTCGATCACCTTCCATCTCAATCCCAAGGCGCACTTCTCGGACGGCAAGCCGATCACCGCCGACGACGTGCTGTTCTCGCTCGAGCTGTTGAAAGAGAAGGGACGTCCCAACCATCGCACTTACTTCGCCAAGGTAGCGAAGGCCGAGCGGGTTTCCGAGCGCAGCGTGCGCTTCACGTTCGATGCCGCCGGCGACCGCGAGATCCCGCTCATCCTAGGTCTGATGCCGGTGCTTCCCAAGCACGCGATTAATCCATCTACCTATGAGAGCACGACCCTCGAATTGCCCGTCGGCTCCGGCCCCTACCGTGTCGGCAAGATCGACGCCGGCCGCTCCATCACCTTCGTGCGCGACGAGAATTATTGGGGCCGCGATCTGCCGGTGAACCGCGGCCGCTTCAACTTCGACGAAATCCGCTTCGACTACTTCCGCGAAGGGTCGGTGATGTTCGACGCCTTTAAGTCGGGGCAGATCGACCTGTGGCCAGAGGAGGACCCCCGCCGCTGGGCCAACGGCTATGACTTCCCCGCCATGCGCGACGGCCGCGCTGTGAAGCGCGAGTTCGACATCGGCTTGCCGTCCGGCATGACAGCGCTCGTTTTCAATACGCGGCGCCAGGTGTTCGCTGATCCGCGTGTGCGCGAGGCGCTGATCTATCTGTTCGACTTCGAATGGATCAACCGCACGCTCTATGCCGGGCTCTACAGCCGCACGCAAAGCTATTTTGAGCGCTCGATCCTTGCTTCTTCTGGGCGGCCGGCGGACGCCCGCGAGCGTCAGATCCTGGCGCCGTTTCCCCATGCAGTGAAGCCGCCGGTCATGGAGGGCACCTATCGATTTCCGTCGACCGACGGTTCGGGCCGCAGCCGCGAGAACCAGGAGAAGGCGTTCCGGCTGCTGCAGGAAGCCGGTTACGAGCTGAAGGGCGGCCGGTTGGTCGAAGCTAAGAGCGGCCGTCAGCTCGAGTTCGAGATTCTCGGCGCCTCGACATCGCAGGAAGGCTTGTTGCTGTCGTTTGCGCGCGATGTCGAACGTCTCGGCATCAAAGTGAAGCTGCGCGTCGTCGACGGCGCGCAATACCAGCAGCGCCTTACCGACTACGACTATGACATGATCCAGAACACCTGGTCCTCCTCGCTGTCGCCAGGAAACGAGCAATTGTTCCGCTGGTCGGCCGCGTCGGCCAAGACGCCCGGCACCTACAATTTCGCCGGTGTCGAAAATTCGGCGGCGGATGCCATGATCCAGGCGATGCTGGGGGCAAAGAGCGAAGCAGATTTCAACTCCGCCGTGCGCGCGCTCGATCGCGTGCTGCTGTCGGGCGACTACGTCATCCCGCTGTTCTTCATTCCCAAGCAATGGGTAGCCTACTGGACGCGGCTGCAGCATCCCGAGACGACGCCGCTGTTCGGCTACAACGTCGATAGCTGGTGGTCGGCGGGCGCGAAATGACGGGGGCTTCCGACGCGCTGCCCCCGCGCTTCAATATGGCGGTCTACGCTATCGGGCGCGCTGCAGCGGCACGCCCCCAGCATCCGGCGTTGCTGGTCATCGCCGACCCCGGACGGCCGCCTTCAGAGGTATGGACGTTCGCCGAGCTCGAGGATGCGGTGCTGCGCATTGCCGGCGGGCTGCGGGCGGCGGGCCTCAAGCAGGGCACGCGCATCCTCTTGCGCCTGGAAAACACCAGCGCCTACGCGCTGCTGTTCTTCGGGGCCATCGCCGGCGGCTTCGTGCCGCTGCCAACGTCGGCGCAGCTCACCGAGCACGAGGTGCAGTTCCTGCTGGAGGACAGCGGCGCCGAGGCGATCGCCCTCGACCGCGACCTTGGCTTGCGTCAGGTGCCCGCCGGCCTGCGCGTGTTCGACGCCGATGCCATTGCCCGCATGCTGCGCGAAGGGGCCCCCGTCGCGTACGCCAACACCGCCGCCGACGATGCCGCCTATCTCATCTACACGTCCGGCACCACAGCCTTGGCAAAGGGCGTGCTGCACGCGCAGCGCTCGGCATTTGGGCGGCGCCCCATGTATCAAGGCTGGTACGGCATCGGTCCCGATGACCGCATGCTGCATGCCGGCGCCTTCAACTGGACATTCACGCTCGGGACCGGGCTTACCGATCCGTGGGCCAACGGAGCGACGGCGATCATTTACACCGGCGAGAAGGATGCGGCGCTGTGGCCGCGCCTCATCGCGCAGACTGGCGCCACCCTGTTCGCGGGCGTGCCGGGCGTCTACCGGCAGATACTGAAATACGCCTCCGCCGCGCGCGGCGATCTGGGCACGCTACGCCACGGCCTGATGGCGGGCGAGACGCCGCCTCCCGGCTTGTTCGAGGACTGGGGGGCGCGCACCGGGCGGCCGCTCTACGAGGCGCTCGGAATGAGCGAGATCTCGACCTATGTGTCATCGGGGCCGAATGTGCCGCGCAGGCCGGGCGCCATCGGCAAGGCGCAGCCGGGACGCTGTCTCGCCGTGCTGCCCTTCCATGGCGGCACCGAGCCGCTGTCTGCCGGCGAGGAAGGCCTGCTCGCCGTGCACCGCGCCGATCCCGGGCTGATGCTTGGCTACTGGCGGCGGCCCGACGAGGAGAGCCAAGTTTATCGCGGCGACTGGTTCGTCGGCGGCGATCTCGCCGTCATCGATGCGGAGGGCTACGTGTTCCACCGCGGCCGCGCCAACGACCTGATGAAGGCGCTCGGCTATCGCGTGTCTCCCCTAGAGGTGGAGGCGGCCCTGGCCGAGCACCCTTCAGTCGCCGAGGTCGCCTGCGCCGAGGTCAAGGTGCGCGCTGACGTCAGCGTCATCACCGCCTTCGTAGTGCCGCATGCGGGCTTCCCGGCTGACGCGGCCGACATCGAACGCTTTGCCGCCGAGCGCCTCGCCAGTTACAAGCGGCCACGCTCCATCGTGTTTGTCGAGGCGCTACCGCGCACCGCCAACGGCAAGATCATGCGCCAGGCGCTGAAGCTGCCCTAGCCCTGTGCCTGTCCGCTGTGGAAGCGAGATCGGACATGGGCAGCAGCGGACGTTGGATGTCACGATGCCAGGCGTCGCCAAACTGCTTCATCGGCCGAGACGCCGCCTCGCGACAGCGCGCTCTCTCTTAGATCTCTGAGATACATAAGACGGTAGATCAGCTTCTTCTCGAACAAGGGGGGATCGGCGACCTCCGCCCTGCGGACGACCTCCTTGGCGCAATCGATCCAGCGATCGGGATCGCTCTTGCAGATATCGGCAGCAGAAAGCATGGCCAATCCCTCAGCCTCGATATCGCGCAACACCTGTGCAGGATCATTGCTGACCGATTTGAGGAACTTGACCAATATGCTCAGTCGCTGCTCGAAGGCGCGCGGCGCTGCACAGCGTTGCGTTTGCAGCGCGTCCTCAAGCAACTCGTCCCATTTCCCGGAATTCGCGGTCGAAATCTCAACGGCCTTCAGTTGAGCTAGGCCTAGCGCCTCTTCGACACGCAGCGAGTACGCGATTAACCTGTCCGCTTCATTGAGCGAATCGAGCATGCGGTCCCCCGACCTTTCATGATCCCCGCTCATGCACACCATACGGATCGAAATGGGCAAAAAGACGATGCGTGCTAGTGGCGCTGCGATTCAATTCGGCACCACCGCCAGCTCACCTGCACATGCGTGGTCTGCTACACGCCACGGCGAGCGAATGCGATCAGCAGCACACCCAACAACAGGGCGCCCGCACCGGCATAGGCCCATTTATGCTGGTCGATCATGAAACTCGATGACGGATACGGAAAATAACCAGTTCCTTGGCCTATCCAAACCGCACCCACGAGGACGAGGATAGTACCGACTATCATCAGCACAAGCCGCATGGTTATTCCTATCGTTGATCATCACGCCAAAGCGCACGAAGTCGCTTTAGGTCATAGGCAGCAGCGCGTTGTCGTCACATCAACCGTCTGCTCATCGCCCAATAGTGGCCGCGCGATCATGTTTGTCGAGGCCCTTCCACGCACGGCCAACGGCAAGATCATGCGCCAGGCACTGCGCCTCCGGGCTGGCTTTTCCACAGGCTGACGGCTGTGGCTTCTTTGCTCGCAGTGCAAAATTGAGTGCTAATGGCAGCAGGCTGGCGCCCGGAATTGTTCCGGACCCTATCGACGTACAGCGTTACCGTGGAGGCAAGGCATGCTGAACGAGTTGATTCAATATCTTGCCGCGCATCCCGGCGTCATGACCGCGATCGGCATCACTGCGGTATTGGCTGTTGTCGGTCTCTGGTACGTCGTCTCGCACCACCTGCAGGCGATCATGATCACGCTGCTGACGGCCGGCGGCATCGGCTCGGGGCTGCTCGTGCTCTATCGCGGTTTCCGCGCCGATATGAAGGATCTGATGGGCATCGGCCTGTTCCTCGTCATCGTGTTCCCCATCATCTTCTGGCAAGCGATCAAGATGCTGGAACCGATGGCGCCGGAGGAGCGCGGCCGCCGCCCGACGCCCTCGCGCGCGTTCTTCAAGAAGAAGCTGAGCTGAGCCTCAGGCGGCCTTCTTGGCTTTGGCGGCGACCCCGGCGAGCTGGCCGATGAAGGCGCGCACGCCCTTCAGGCGCTCGGCCGGCAGATCCCATTCGGCGCGGTAGACGATCTTCTGGTCGGGCTGCACCTTGAGATGGCCGCGCGATGCCTGCACGAAGGCGACGAGGCCCTCCGGATTGGCGAACTCGTTGCGATAGAAACCGACGACGGCGCCGCGCGGCCCCGCATCGACCTGCGCAACGCCCGCCTGGCGGCACAGCGTCTTGATCTCCATGACGTCGAGCAGGTGCTCGACCTCCTCCGGCAGCGGCCCGAAGCGATCGACCAGCTCGGCGGCAAAGCCGTCGATCTCCTCGCGCGTCTCCAGCGTCGATAGGCGGCGATAAAGGCCGAGACGGAGTTGCAGGTCGGCGACGTAGGTTTCGGGAATGAGCACGGCGGTGCCGAGCGATATGGTCGGGCTCCATTGCTCGCCGGCGCCTTCGAGATCGCCGCCCTTCATCGAGGCGACGGCCTCCTCCAGCATCGACTGATAGAGCTCGAAGCCCACCTCGCGGATGTGGCCCGACTGCTCCTCGCCCAGAAGGTTGCCGGCGCCGCGGATGTCAAGGTCGTGCGAGGCGAGCGAGAAGCCGGCCCCGAGCGTGTCCAGCGATTGCAGAACTTTCAGGCGCTTGTCGGCGGCCTCGCTCAGCGCCTTGCCGACCGGGATGGTGAAGTAGGCGTAGGCGCGTGCCTTGGAGCGGCCGACGCGGCCACGCAGCTGATAGAGCTGGGCGAGGCCGAACATTTCGGCGCGGTGCACGATAAGCGTGTTGGCGTTGGGGAGGTCGAGACCGGATTCGACGATGGCGGTCGACAGCAGCACGTCATACTTGCCGTCGTAGAAGGCGGTCATGACGTCTTCCAGCTCGCTCGCCGCCAATTGGCCCGTAGCGCGCGCGAACGTCAGCTCCGGCACCGCCTCGCGCATAAAATCGGCGATCTCGTCAAGGTCGGAGATGCGCGGGGCAACGTAGAAGCTCTGGCCGCCGCGGTAGCGCTCGCGGCGCAACGCGTCGCGGGTGATCATCGGATCGAACGGCGAGATGTAGGTGCGCACGGCAAGCCGATCGACGGGGGGCGTCGTAATCAGCGACAGCTCGCGCACGCCGGTCAAAGCCAATTGCAGCGTGCGCGGAATGGGCGTCGCCGACAGGGTGAGAACGTGCACGTCCTCGCGCATCTTTTTCAGCCGCTCCTTGTGGGTGACGCCGAAGTGCTGCTCCTCGTCGATGACCAGCAAACCGAGGCGTTTGAATTCGATCGACTTGCCCAGCAGCGCGTGCGTGCCGACGACGATATCGATGGCGCCGCTTTTCAGGCCTTCCTTCACCTCGGCCAGCCCCTTGCTGCCGACGAGGCGCGAAGCCTGCGCGATGCGGACGGGCAGACCCTTGAAGCGATCGCTGAAGGTTTTGAAGTGCTGGCGCGAGAGCAGCGTCGTCGGCACCACGACGGCGACCTGCAGCCCGTTCATCGCCGCGACGTAGGCGGCACGCAGCGCAACTTCCGTTTTGCCAAAGCCGACGTCGCCGCAAACGAGGCGGTCCATCGGGCGTCCGGCCGCAAGATCGCCGAGCACGGCCTCGATGCTGGTGTCCTGGTCCTCGGTTTCCTCATACGGGAAGCGTGCGACAAACTCGTCATAGGCTCCTTCCGGTGCGGCGACCGACGGCGCCTCCTTGAGCTGGCGCAGGGCGGCGATCTTGATCAGCTCGGAGGCGATCTCGCGCAGCCGCTTCTTGAGGCGCGCCTTGCGTGACTGCCAGGCGACGCCGCCCAGCTTGTCGAGCTGCGCGTCGGATTCATCGGCGCCGTAGCGCGACAGAAGCTCGATGTTCTCGACGGGCAGGAACAGCTTGTCGCCGCCGGCATAGTGCAGCTCGAGGCAGTCGTGCGGAGCACCGAGCACCGTGATGGTCTTGAGGCCGGAGAAGCGTCCAATGCCGTGGTCGGCGTGGACGACGAGATCGCCGACCGAAAGGCTCGTCGCCTCGGTCAGCACGTCAACTGCTGAGCGCTGCTTGCGGCGTGGGCGCACGAGGCGGTCGCCGAGGATGTCCTGCTCGCCGATTACGACGATCTCCGGCGTCTCGAAGCCCTGCTCGAGGCCGAGTACGCCGATGGCCGTCGCCGTGCCGGGCAACGCCAGCGCCTCGGCATAGGATTCAACGCGCGTCACGTCCTTGAGGCCGTGGTCGGTCAGCAGCGTCGCCAGGCGCTCGCGGGCGCCGGGCGCCCACGCCGTCACGATGACGCGACGCGGGTCGCCTTGGATGCGGCGGATGTGGCCGACGACGGCGTCGAACACGTTGACGTCGCCCTGCTGGCGCTCGGCCGCGAAGGTACGCCCGCCGCGCCCACGCCAGGAGCGCACGTTGGGGCCTTCGCCTTCCTCGAACGGCGTCAGGCGGTAGGAGCGGCGGTCGGCTTGCGCAGCGGCGAACGAATTCGCATCAAGGAATATGCGATCCGGCGGCACCGGCTTGTAAGGCGGACCGCCGAACTTGCGTTCTTCCAGCGCCTCATTGCGCGACTGATAGTGCTCAGCGATCTGCTCGAAGCGGCTCTTGGCGGATTCGTCGCTCCGGTGGTCGAAGCTGACGGGCACGCCGGGCAGATAGTCGAAGAGCGTTTCGAGGTGATCGTGGAACAGCGGCAGCCAGTGCTCCTGCCCCGGATAGCGGTGGCCGGAGCTCACCGCCTCATACAGTGGATCATCATTAGTAGCGCCGCCGAACAGCTCGACGTAGCGCGTGCGGAACAGCCTCTCCGCTTCCTCGCCAAACGCAACCTCGCTCACCGGCAACAAGGCAAGCTTCTGCACCGGCTTGGTGGTGCGCTGCGTTTGCACGTCAAACGCTTTGATTGTCTCCAGCGTGTCGCCGAAGAAGTCGAGGCGCACGGGACTGGCGCGACCCGGCGGATAAAGATCGAGGATGCCGCCGCGCACGGCGTATTCGCCCTGCTCCATGACCGTACCGCTGCGCGTATAGCCCATCAAAGCGAGCCGCTGCGTCAGTTGCGCCATGTCGATGCGTTGACCGGACGCCAACGGCTTGATGGTGCGCTTCATGAAGCTGCGCGACGGCACCTTCTGTAGGATGGCGTTGACGGTCGTCAGCACGATGGCCGGGTGCTTGCGCGACGCCAGCGCCAACTTGGCGAGCGTCGCCATGCGGCGCGCGACGAGGTCGGAGTGCGGGCCGACGCGATCGTACGGCACCGTGTCCCAGGCCGGGAACGTGATGACCCGCACCTGCGGCGCGAAGAATGACAGCGCCTGCTCCAGCGCCTCGAGCCGGCGATCGTCGCGCGCGACGTGCAGCAAAGCGCCCGGCGAGGAGCCTGACTGCGCCTCGTTGACGAGCTGCGCGAGCACCAGCGCGTCAAGGCCTTCCGGCACGCCGGCAATGATGCCCGCCGCATTATCGTGCTCCCTCCGGCCGGTCATTTCTGCTCCACACTTTCACCGGCAAATGACGGCGCCAACCCGTGGTGCACGCGCAGCGTTGCAATCAATTCTGCAAACTCGCCGGCGTCGCCGCCCGTTGCCCCGCTCGAGAACCAGTGAGTGAGCAGCGGGTCGGGCAATGCCAGAAAACGCTCGAAGGCGCTGAGCTCCTCGCCCGCCATGGCGCCCAGATGCGCCTCGGCGTAACGGCCGAGAATGATGTCCATCTCCTTGGTGCCCCGGTGGGATGCTCGATAGGCCGCGCGCCGGCGGCGCATCTCCAAGTCGTCAGGCATACGATGAACCGCTTTCTTGGATAACCCCGCGCCACGGCTTGACGCCGTGCGGGCAGGCCGCCACCCTCTCGCGGGTCGGAACGTTGATATAGCGCCCGTTTCCCATCGCGCAAAGGGTGCATGGCACGGGGTTGTCATAAGCGTGGCGCGACGCTTTCCCGCGCCGGTCCTTAGTGTGATGATCGAGAAATTCGCTATCATCAGCGTCGAGGTATCGAGCGAATTTCTCGATCTGAACCACACTAGCAAGTCTATGATTCTAGTGTCCCTCATGATTCCGAAGTTCGCTCCCGGTCCCAGCAGCAAGCATTGGCGAACTTCGGAATCGGGACACTAGTCGATCTGTCGAGGCCTCAAAAGCCCATGCGGCCCATCGAGCTGACGCCCCTCTTCGCCTCGCTACAGTCGCTGACCGGCATCGGTCCGCGGCTGCTCGTGCTGATGCGCAAATGCCTCAACCTACCGGCGGGCATCACCGAGCCGCGCGTGCTCGATCTGCTGTGGCATCTGCCCAACGGCGTCATCGACCGGCGCGCCGAGCCGGCCATCGCCGAGGCGGTGCCGGGCTCAATCGCGACGTTGAAGGTACGCGTCCTCAAGCACTATGCGCCGCCGCGCGGTAACAACCGAGCGCCCTACAAGGTGCGCGTCGAGGACGAGACGGGAAAGCTCGATCTCGTGTTCTTCCATGCCGAGCGCAAGTTCATCGAACGGCAGCTTCCCGTCGGCGCCGAGCGCTACGTGTCGGGACGCGTCGAGCGCTACTCCGACAAACTGCAGATGTCGCATCCCGACTACATCGTGCCGCCGGAGGCGCGCGGCGACCTGCCGATGCTGGAGCCGGTCTATCCGCTCACCGCCGGGCTGTCGGGCAAGATCGTGCAGAAGGCGACGCGGCAGGCGCTGGAGCGCTTGCGCGAGGTGCCGGAGTGGCAGGAAGCGACATGGGTGAAGTCGCGTGACTGGCCGGACTTCTGCGCTTCCCTGGAGCGCCTGCACAAGCCGACGGACGCCGGCGATGTCTCGAGCGGCGGCGCGCCATGGCAGCGTCTTGCCTACGATGAGCTGCTTGCCGGCCAGCTCGCCCTCGCCCTGGTGCGGCAGAACTTCAAGACGCGCCCGGGGCGCGTGATGAAGGGCGATGGACGCGTGCGCGCCAAGGTTGCCGACGCCCTGCCCTTTACGCTGACCAACGCCCAGCGCGAGGCGATGCGTGAGATCGAGGCGGATATGAACGCACCGCGCCGCATGCTGCGTCTGTTGCAGGGGGACGTCGGCTCGGGCAAGACGGTCGTGGCGCTGCTCGCCATGGCCATTGCGGTGGAGTCGGGCGCCCAGGCCGCGCTGATGGCGCCGACGGAAGTGCTGGCGCGCCAACACCTGGAAACGATTGCGCCGCTGGCCGAGAAAGCCGGGCTGCGCATCGGGCTGCTCACGGGGCGCGAGAAGGGGCGCACGCGCAAGGAACTGCTCGAGCGCCTCGCCGGCGGCGACATCGACATCGTCATCGGCACGCATGCGCTATTCCAGCCGGACGTCGGGTTCCGCGACCTCGCCTTCGCCGTCATCGACGAGCAGCACCGCTTCGGCGTGCACCAGCGTCTGTCGCTACAGTCGAAGGGCGGCAGCGCCGGCACCGACGTGCTGGTCATGACGGCGACGCCCATTCCGCGCACGCTTGTCATGACGCATTACGGCGACCTCGACGTGTCTCGCCTCACCGAGAAACCGCCCGGCCGCAAGCCGATCGTCACCAAGGCCATCCCGACCGACTCGATGGAAAAGCTGATCGAGCGCCTACGCGCACAGCTGAAGGAAGGCGCGCAGGTCTATTGGGTGTGCCCGCTGATCGAAAGCTCGGACGTGTCGGAGCTCGCCGCCGCCGAGGAGCGGCACGCGCACTTGGCGCAGCTGTTCGGTAAGGAGAACGTCGGTCTCCTGCACGGCGGCATGCAGGACAAGGCCAAGGACGCCGCCATGGAGGCATTCTCCGACGGCCGCCTGAATATCCTCGTGGCGACGACCGTGATTGAGGTCGGCGTCAACGTGACGAATGCCAACATCATGGTCATCGAGCACGCCGAGCGCTTCGGCCTCGCTCAGCTGCATCAGTTGCGCGGTCGCGTCGGCCGCGGCTCGCGCGAGAGTTTCTGCATGCTGCTGTACAAGTTCCCGCTCGGCGAGACGGCGAAGGCACGCCTGGAGATGATGGAGAACACCGAAGACGGCTTCCTCATCGCCGAGAAGGATCTGGAGCTGCGCGGGGGCGGCGAGGTGCTGGGCGCGCGGCAGAGCGGTGCACCGGGTTTCCGCGTCGCCGAGGTGCCGGGCTTCGAGGCGCTGTTGACCGCGGCGCGCGATGACGCCCGCATGGTGCTCGCCGCCGACCCGATGCTGTCGACCCCGCGCGGCCAGGGGCTGCGCACGCTGCTCTACATCTTCGAATGCGACGAGGCCGTCCGCCTCTTCCGCGCTGCCTAAGCGGCGGGGCCGGTGGTGGTGGCGATCTTCGGCTTGCGCCGCGCTTGATCGGCGAGGTCGCGCAGCTTGGCCTGCGACTCCGGCGTCACCATGCCGGCCGAGATGATAACCTTCGCCGCATCCTCGATGTTCATGTCGAGGAAGACGACGTTCCGCCGCGGCAGGAAGCAGACAAAGCCTGTCGGCGGTACGATGCCGGTCGGCATGAACACGGTGAGCAGATCATCCTCGCCGCCGGGCATCATGGCGCCGACTTCGCCGGTCGTTTCGCCGGTGACGAACACGATCGACCACAGCCCCTTGGAGGGGAACTCGATCAGCCCGACCTTCTGGAACGCCTGCCCCGGCCCCGTGGCACTGACGACAGACTCGAAGATCTGCTTCAGGGCGCGATAGACGTTGCGCACGATCGGCATGCCGCCCACCATCTGCTCGCCGAACGAGATGAGCGTGCGGCCGAGCAAGTTGGCGGCAAGCGCGCCGATCAGTGTCAGCGCGGCGATGCCGACGACGAGGCCGAATCCGGGAATGGGAAACGGCAGGTAGGTGTCCGGCAGGTATGCCGTGGGGACGAACGGCTTGATCCAGGCGTCGGTGACGTTGATGAACCACCACGCGAAGTAGAGCGTGATGGTGACGGGCCCGACGATGACGAGCCCGGTGAGGAAGTAGTTGCGCAACCGCGCACCGAGGTGCCATTCGCCGCGCGACGGGTCGTCCCGGACGAGGCGGCGCAAACCGGCGCGTAACTCGGAGGACGTGTCGGGTGGACCTTTCCGAGGGTCGGCTGGGCTCATCGAAAATCCGCAGGGATTTTGGCCACGAAGTGCTCCCCTTATACCGGACGAGGATCGCTCCATAGGTCCAGGTCGCCGGACTTTCCCACGGATTGCTGCCCGGCGTAAGGGCGCAGCTTAGGCCGTCACCGGCTAATGCTTCGGCAAAGCGGCGAGGTCGATGTTACTGGGCAACGACCAGGCAATCGAAGCCGTCCGAGCGCAGCGCAACGCATAGTTGCTCGGGCTCCTTGGCGTTGGCGTAAGGACCCAGGCGCACCCGATAGAAGGTGCCCATGCTGCCGATAACCGTTTCGTCGACCTCGGGTTGGCGACCACCAAGCTGCTCGCTGTGCCGCCCAACCACCAGCCCGGCGAGTGCCTCGGCCTCCGAGCGCGAGCGGACAGCGGCGACTTGCAGGCGAAACTTGCCGGATGGCGCCGAACGCGCAACCGGAGCGGCGTCCAATGCCGATGCACTCGGCTGCTCGGCAGCCGCAACCTGCGTTTTGGTGGGCCGCACGGCAACCGGCGCGGCGTTAGACGCCGAGGAAGTCGGTTGTTCGGCCGCCGCCACCTGCGTGACGAAGGGCGAGGCGATTTCCGGTGCGCGCTGCGGTGGCGGCGCAGCATCGGCGGCGGCATCGGCGGACGACACCTCCGTTGTGCCACCCCAGCCGGAGCTATCGCCGGGGGGCGGGGCATTGCTGATCGACGCGGTGCTGCTTGGCGCCTCGGCGGGCTTTTCTTCGCTCGAGGATCCGCCGCCGAAGAGGCTGGAGAAGAAGCCGCTGACGCCGCCCGAGCTCGACGCGGGCGCGGGCGCTGGCGCGGCGGGTGCGTTAGAGGTGGCGGCCGGTGCCGCTGCGCCGCCGGCCATTGCCGTTTGCGGTGCGGGCGCCGTGTTGCTCTGCCCGGGCAGCGCCGGCGCTTCGGCGTATGAAGATTGCGGCACAGGGGGCACGTCGCCGACGCCTGCCTCGTTGTAAGCCAGCGCGCGCGCCTTGATGGCGTCGGCCCGCTCCGCTTCCGACAATCCGTTCTTGAGCCACAGCGCGCTGGTCAGATCGGAAACGGCGAAGCCGGGTTTGCCAAGCTTGCGGAAGGTGAGACCACGATAATAGAGCATGCGCGGCATCTGGGAGCTTGGCAGGCCGCCGCGCATAGCCGCTTCGAAGGCGCGCAGCGCCTCCTCGTTCTTGCCGGCGCCGTAGGCTTTGATGCCGGCGTCGAATGCCTGCTGCACCATGGCGGCGGTTTTGCTCTTCTCGTCCGCCGCGCCTTCGGGTGACGCCTCTTTCTCGCCAGCCGTTGATTTCTTTTCAGCCGTCGACTTCTTGGCGCCCGTCTGCTGCGTCGGCCCGTCGAATGCGGCAGCCGGCAACGCCAACGCCAGCGCGGCTGCCAAGACGGTCAAATTGCGCAGAACGTTCCCCATCGTCCGGGCCGAATCCCCTTATGTGCGCGCCCCGTGTTAGGCGGCGACCGTAAGCCAAGCGCACTATAGAGGCAATTCCGCGACCGCCTGGGGGAGACTTTACCCCCTATTCGACGGTCACCGACTTGGCCAGATTGCGTGGCTGATCAACGTCCGTGCCCATGATCACGGCCGTGTGGTAGGCGAGGAGTTGCACCGGCACGGCGTAAACCAGCGGATTGGTGAACTCTGACGCTGTCGGCATGGCGATATGGGCGGCGACCTTGCAACCGACCGCCTCCGGCGGGGCATCCGAGATGAGGATGATCTGGCCGCCGCGAGTGGCGACCTCCTGCATGTTGGATACCGTCTTTTCGAACAGGTCATCGCGCGGGGCAACGACGATCACCGGCACGTTCTCGTCGATCAGCGCGATGGGCCCGTGCTTCAGCTCGCCGGCTGCATAGCCCTCGGCGTGGATGTAGGAGATCTCCTTGAGCTTCAGCGCACCCTCGAGTGCCAAGGGATAACTGGTGCCGCGGCCGAGGTAGAGCACGTCGCGTGCCTTCGACAGCGTGTGCGCGATCGCCTCGTACTGCTCCTCGTTGCGCAGGATGGTGGAGATGTGGCGCGGCACCTCGATAAGCGCCTGCACCAGCTTGCGCTCCTCCTCTCGGCTCAAGGTTCCACGCGCGCGGCCTAGGCCCAGCGCCATGCAGGCGAGCACCGAGAGCTGGCAGGTGAACGCTTTGGTGGAGGCGACGCCGATCTCGGGACCGGCGAGCGTCGGCAGCACGATGTCGGATTCTCGCGCGATGGACGAGGTGCGCACGTTGACGACGGCGGCGATGCGCTGCGCTTCGGCCTTGGCGTGACGCAACACGGCGAGCGTGTCGGCGGTCTCGCCTGACTGCGAGACGAACAAGGATAGCCCGCCCTTGGACAGCGGCGGCTCGCGATAGCGCATTTCGGAAGCCACGTCGATCTCGACTGGCAGGCGCGCGTAGCGCTCGATCCAGTACTTGCCGACGAGGCCGGCGTAGAAGGCGGTGCCGCAGGCCGACATGGTGGCGCGCGGCAACGTCGCCGGGTCGATGCCGAGATCGGGCAGAGTGACGGTTGCTTCCGCCATGTCGATGTAGTTGGCCAGCGTGTGACTGATGACTTCCGGCTGCTCGTGGATCTCCTTCGCCATAAAGTGGCGATGGTTGCCCTTGTCGACGAGCAGCGAGGAGGCGACCGACTTGATGAGCGGGCGCTCGACGCGCTTGCCGCTGCGGTCGAAGATCTCGACGCCGGTGCGGCGCAGCACCGCCCAGTCGCCTTCGTCGAGATAGGTGATGGTATCGGTGAACGGCGCCAGCGCGATGGCATCCGAGCCAAGGTACATCTCGCCCGAGCCGTGACCGATGGCGAGAGGGCTGCCCTGGCGTGCGGCGATCATCAGATCGTCGTGCCCGGCAAAGATGATGGCGAGAGCGAAAGCGCCCTGCAGGCGGCCGAGCGCACGCTTCACCGCTTCCTCGGGGGTGGCTCCCTTCGACAGCTCGTCGGCGACGACGTGCACGATCGCCTCGGTGTCGGTGTCGCTCTCGAACACGTAGCCCTTGGCACCGAGCTCCGCCTTGAGCTCGCGGAAGTTTTCGATGATGCCATTGTGGACGACCGAGACTTGGCCGTTCATGTGCGGATGCGCGTTGCGCTCGGTGGGACGCCCGTGCGTCGCCCAGCGCGTATGGCCGATGCCGGTGTGACCCTTCAGCGGCTCCTGCAATAGGCGGCCTTCGAGGTTGCGCAGCTTACCCTCGGCGCGGCGGCGCTCGAGGTGACCGTTCTCGACGGTGGCAATGCCGGCCGAATCATAGCCGCGATACTCCAGCCGGCGCAGGGCGTCGATGAGGTCGGTAGCGACCGCTCTTTGCGAGATAATTCCGACGATGCCGCACATGCGATCCCGATCCCTAAGCTGGCGCCGCCCATGATACTGCTAGCGTTTGCTTAATATGTCGCTCAAGTCACAGTATGTTTCTGCCACTTTCGAGGTAGGCAGCGTTGAGTTGCCAGCCCAATTCCTAACCAGCCCTTGCCTTGCGTTTCGCCATCATCGCTCGAAACTTCGCCGCCCAGCCTGGACGCTCCTCCTGGGCTGAGCGTTCGAGCGCGAGGGCGTCGTCG
The DNA here is from genome assembly GCA_036559705.1 of Hyphomicrobium sp. Classification (GTDB taxonomy): domain Bacteria; phylum Pseudomonadota; class Alphaproteobacteria; order Rhizobiales; family Hyphomicrobiaceae; genus Hyphomicrobium_A. Next base: position 23,618 of record DATBSP010000139.1, on the reverse strand, counting down.
GGTACGTTCTTGGTGATGACGCTGCCTGATCCGATGTAGGCGCGATCGCCGACTTTTACAGGGGCAACGAGGGAGGTGTTGGAGCCGACGAAGGCCCCCTCCCCAATCTCTGTGCGATGCTTAAGGAAGCCGTCGTAGTTGCAGAAGATGGTGCCGGCGCCGATGTTGGCACCCGCCCCCACCGTGCCGTCGCCGACGTACGACAGATGGTTGGCCTTGGCGCCGACGCCAAGTGTCGAATTCTTCACCTCGACGAAGTTGCCGACGTGCACCTTGGCGCCGAGCACGGCACCGGGACGCAGGCGTGCGAACGGCCCGACCCGCGCGTTCTGTCCGATGCGGGAGCGCTCGAAATGGCAGTTGGCCTTGATCTCGGCGCCATCCTCGACAGTGACGCCGAGATCGAAGAAGACGTTAGGCTCGATGACGACGTCGCGGCCGATCTTCGTATCGTATGAGAACCAAACCGTCTCCGGCGCAATCAGGGTCGCCCCCTCGCGCATCACGGCAAGGCGCATGCGCTTCTGGAAGACGCTCTCGGCGATGGCCAGCTGCTCGCGCGAGTTGACGCCGAGCACGTCCTCCTCGCAGCAGGTGACGACGGCGGCACGCGCGCCGCCGGCGCGCGCGACCTCCACTGCGTCGGTGAGATAGAACTCGCCCTTGGCGTTGTTGCTGCCGATGCGCATGAGGACGCCGAGCAAATCATCCAAGCGAAAAGCAATGACGCCGGAATTGCACAGCCGCACCCGGCGCTCTGCTTCGTTGGCGTCCTTGTCCTCGCGAATGGCGTTGAGCCAGCCGCCGCTGTCGGTGAGCAGGCGGCCATAGCCCGCAGCATCGGCAGCCTCGAAGCCCAGCACGGCGATACCGGCGCCGTCGTCGAGGCGGGCACGCAAGTTGTCGAGCGTCTGCGACGGCAACAGGGGCGTGTCGCCGTAAAGCACCAGTACGTCGCCGGAATGGGTCGCCAGCACCTCGCGTGCCGCGAGCACCGCGTCGGCCGTGCCGCGTTGCTGCTCCTGTACGACGACTTTGGCGTTTGGCGCGATGGCAAGGGCCTCGGCCCGCACTGCTTCCATGCCGGGTCCGACGACGACGGCCAACTGATCGGCGCCGATCGATTGCGCAAGCGCGAGCACGTGGCCGAGCATCGAGCGGCCGCCGACCTTGTGCATTACCTTCGGCAGCGCGGACTTCATGCGCGTGCCCTGACCGGCGGCCAAAACGACAACGAGCAAGGGGCGGCGGCTCATCAAGCTCTCGCGTTCATTGGATGAAGATTACGTGGTCTGCCGGGCCCTCGCGGGCCGACTCACGCAATCACAAGGATACGGAACACGTTCTATACCGGGCGCCGCTACGACCCAACAAGGCGGCTGCAATGTGTCAATACCTGTTACCTGTCCACTTGCGTATCCTGTGGCCAACCAGGCACATGCCCAGACGAATACTGTGTTTTTTGAATGGGTTGCATTCGCGGTCCCCGTCGTCCACAGGCGGTGCGTAATGCGACTCGGCGGCTGCGTTGCTCCGTGCGCGCGACTCAACGAGTCTCCGCTGCGTAATTCCAAGGCAGGCGCGCGTCGGAATAGCTACACCGCCGCGCCGGCCGAATGCTCAGGCCCTGTGCCGCGTTGAACCGTGGAAGCCCAAAGAATGTCCGTCCTCCCGTCGATCGCCCCGCGGCGCCGCACGTTCACTCCGCACGTGCTCCTCTTTTTGGGCATGGCGGCCTTATCTCTCGCCTACCTGACCTTCGTCGGCATGCGACCCGACCTCGTTGCCATGTGGCGCCAGAAACCGAATGACGCGCAGGCCGCTATCGTCGAGACGCAGCGCCACGTAGAGCGCGCACTCGCCGACCTCGACCCGATCAAGCAAGGCGTCGGCGAAATGAAGATGGAAGTCGACAACATGCGCACCGGCATGCAGGAAGCGATGGAGCGCGACCGCCTCCTGCTCGCCAAGGTCGAGACACTGGAACGCGCCGCGGCCCAGGCGAGCGAGAAGGTGGCGACGGCACCCGCGCAGCCGACGGCGAAGAAGCAGGCCGTCGCGAAGGCACCCGATGTGGTGCCCGCTGCAGTTGCCAGCGCTGCACCAAAGCCGGCAGCAGTTCCGGCGATCGAGACCGGCAGCATCGAGCAGAAGAAGGCGGCGGCACCCGTAAAGCCGGCACCCGTCGGCGTGCTGCTTGCCACCGGCCCGTCGGTCGACGCCCTACGCCTTAGCTGGTCCATCATCAACGACCGCCACGGCGCGGCCGTGAAGGATCTTCACCCCCGGTATGTAGTGAGCGGCAAGGCGGACGAGCGCACTTACGGGCTCGTCGCTGGCCCGCTCGAAACCGTCGCCGACGCCAAGGCGATGTGCAAGACGATGACCGAGAACGGCGTCGCCTGCGAGGTCAGCCAGTACCGCGGCAACGCTTTCTGAGACTCGATTGATAGTCGGCAGGTGCTAGGGCTGCGACACGCCGAATGTGTCGCATGCCTCGGCGTCGCCGCCTTGCGCGCCGCGCAGGAACCAGCGCGTACGCTGCTCGGTCGTCCCGTGCAGTCCGGCGCGCCGAAGTTTCGCTGCCGGCTGACCCGCGAGCAGCTTGTCGTCGCCGATGTCGGAGAGCACGGCGAGCAGGTCGGCCCGGAACTGGTCCGACGTCGCCCACGCAGAGCTCGCGTGGATCCACACGCCGGCGAGGCAGTCGGCCTGCAGCTCAAAGCGCCGCACGTAGTCCGGCCCGTCGTCGGGCGAGGAGTAGATCGCCTGGCTGAGCGCATAAAAGCGGCCATTGAGATTCTGGATGTGGTGACCGATCTCGTGGCCAATGAGGAATGTGATGCCCGCCTCGGCCTGCGGCCCGAACTTCGCCATCAGCCGGTTGGCCGCCGCAGTGCCGACGAACACGGTCCGATTGCCGCTGCAATAGGCCGGCCCGTCCCCCGTATAGAGGCCATAGCAATTATCTGGGGCGAGGTGTGACACGAAGCGCACGCTGACGGCAGCCACCTCGGCAGCCCGGCCCTCCATCAGCCGGCTCCATGTCGCGATCGAGTCATCGAGGGCCCGCGCAACGATGGCGCGCAGCCGCAATTCCGGAGGGGGAATACCGCTATCGGTGGCCGATGGCCCTGCCGGAATCTCGATCGAGTCCGGTGGACCGGCGGCGGCGCCGCGAACTTGCGCGAAGACAAAGGAAAGGTTCGCCGCGCCGATCAGGGCGCCCACCACGCAAGTCCGAACTCGCGAGCGATGCTTCATGACGCAAAGCCTTTCGCGCAACATAACTCCTCTAAGCCGGAAACGGTTTCTGGGACCCTCGTCCGTCGATCAAAGATGGCTCGCATTGAATGTGTCGCACTGCGAGATCTCACCGCTTTGCAGGCCGGTCTTGAACCAGCGTACGCGCTGCTCCGAGCTGCCGTGGGTGAAGGCGTCCGGCACGACCGTGCCCTGCGTACGGCGCTGGATCATGTCATCGCCGATCTGACTAGCCGCATTTAGCCCTTCCTCGACGTCGCCCGGCTGCAGGCGGTTCTTCACCTGATCGTTGAGGTTGGCCCACACGCCGGCCAGGCAGTCGGCCTGCAACTCCATCCGCACCTGCAGCGCGTTGGCGTCCGACTCGTCGGAGTTCATCTTCAGCTCCTGAACCTTGTCGGCAATGCCCAGCAGCTTCTGCACGTGGTGGCCCACCTCATGCGCGATGACGTACGCTTGCGCAAAATCGCCCGGCGCCTCGAAGCGGCGCTTCATCAGGTCGTAGAACGACAGGTCGATGTAGATCTTGCGGTCGAGCGGACAATAGAATGGGCCCATCTGCGCAACGCCGGTGCCGCAGGCCGTGCGCGTGGCGCCCGAGAACAGCACCATCGATGGCTCGGTGTAGCGGTTTCCGAACCCGGCAAACACGCGCGTCCACACGTCCTCGGTGTCAGCCAGCACCTGCGACACGAAGCGCTTCATGTCATCTGCGGTGCGCACACTGGTGCCGCCGGGCAGGCCGGGGATCTCCGGACCGCGACTGGACTGACGATTGGGCACCTGTTGATCCGATTGCGGCATCTGCGGCACGTCGGGGAATTGCGCTTCGCTCAGCAGGTCGAGCGGATTGATGCCGAGGAACAGCATGATGACGCCGATGATGACGAGCGTTGAGAGGCTTATGCCGCCGCCGCCAATTGGGATTTGAATGCGCGTTCCGTCGCCGCCGCCGGGAAAGCCTGGGAAACCGAACGGCCCGCGTTGACCGCGTCGGTCCTCGACGTTGTTGCTCTCGCGATCCTCGTCACCGTAGCGCATGGCCATCTCCGACGTTGCCAACGGAGCTCAACATCATGCGCGCGACGTCCGTCGGCGTCGGCGCAAAGCACATTGTGCCCGGGGAGGCCGATGAGAGACAAGGGCTGGCCGACGGCGGCGGCGTAGCCGCCCACAGCGCCTCAGGTTTCCGCCTTCTCCGGCTCAGGCGCCGGGAGCGCCGGCTCCGGCGGGGTCTCGGCGACCATGGCACGTGCCTTCGACTTTAGCTTCAGGAGGCCGCGCACGGCACGCGAGGAGGCTACAGCGCCCTCGTTGGCGTATTCCTCGTGGTTACACTCGATTTCCTTGGGCTCATAACGGTAGTTGACCATCAGCCCGCAGGCTTCGCGCATGCTCTTTTCCGAGGTGTCGGCGAGGAAGTTGATACGGTCTAGCCGCGCGCCGTTGCCGAGGTGGAAGCGGGCGACGGGATCGACCGGGCGGCCGTCCGGGCTTTTGGCGTTGAGGAAATAGTGCGCGGCAAGCGCCAAGAGCGCCGTCTCAATCTCGGCGTACTCGGTGTCGCTTGCCCCTTCCGGCCAGTTGCTGCGGCGCATGATGTCGAGCAAGGCGCTCGCCTCGGCGGCAACGGGCTCGCCGTCAGCGTCGGTGGCGGCACGCTCCATCCAGGCCGTGAACTGCGGCACCGGCGACAGCGTCACGAAATTTTTGAGGCTCGGCTTCTCGCGCGCCAGCTCCTCGACCACCTGCTTCAAAAGGAAGTTGCCGAAGGTGATGCCCTTGAGCCCCTCCTGGCAGTTGGAAATGGAATAGAATACCGCCGTCGTCGGCGGCTTGCCGATCATCTCCGCATGCGGTTCTTCCAGCACCTGGCCGATGGCGTCCGGCATGTCACGCATCAGCGCGACCTCGACGAAGACGAGCGGATCGTCGACCAGCGAAGGATGAAAGAAGGCGAAGCAGCTCCGGTCCGCCGGATCGAGGCGCCGGCGCAAGTCGTCCCAGCCCTGGATCTCGTGCACGGCCTCGTAGCGAATGATCTTTTCGAGGATCGCCGCTGGCGTGTTCCAGTCGATGCGGCGCAGCACGAGGAAGCCGCGGTTGAACCATACGTAGAACAGTCGCCGCAGGTCGGCGTCGACGGCGGCGAGCGCTGGATCGGTTGGCGGCACGCGCAGGAGATCGCCGCGCATGGCGACGATCTCGGCGGTGGCGCCCGGTGCGAGATTGAGGCGCCGGAAGAACTCGACGCGTGGGCTTTCGAGCGCCTTCTGCAACTTGGCGAGCGTCAGATCGGAGGGATTGTCGAGATGAGCCTGGGCGGCGGCAGTGACGCGCGCCGCATCCGGCCGCATGTCGTTTGCGAGGAACGTGAAGAAGCGCAGCCGCTCCGCGGCATCGAGCCGCGCATAGCGGTCGAGCAGCTCGCGGGCGATGGCGACGCCCGAGGCTTCGCCGCGGCCCGAGACCAGGGCCCGCGCCAGCTCCTCGACGTCATCCCCGGCGGCGGCACCGAACAGCGACTTGGGCAGCAGCGCACGGCTTTGCTCGGCGATCGAGCTCAGCAGCTCCTGGAGAAACGAAACGTTCAAAGTGCAGTCCTTCCGCCTTGGACGGTGATGAGGATAGCGCGGCTGCCGTCACCGGGGACTGCAGCACGTCGGCACATGCCATAGCTATGCGTGGCTGATATGGCAGGTGGTAGGTGCCCGGCTGCGACTCAAGCTGTCCCCTGCACGGCAACTGCCTGGTAGGTGAGCACGCGGCGCGTCCGCACCCATGGGTCGGTCAGGATGCGGAAGTCGGCATAGTGCGGCATCTCGCGGTGGGCGAGATAAGCTGCCTCGTCCGTATAGACTTGGTAGAGCAGGAACGAGGCCCCTTCGAGCGGGTCGACGGAAATGTCATAGCGCTGGCAGCCGGGCTCGTGCTCGAGGCAGGTCCGGGCGTGCACGCAAAGCGCCTCGCTCAGCTCCTCCTGCCGCCCCCCATGCGATTCGAGGAACACCACCACCACCTGCATGCCGCCGTCTTTCCCCTCGGCCAATTCCGCGGACGCTCGTTAACCATTCGTAAACCTCTTAAGGTGACATTTCATTAACCACTTGCGACGTGACCTGCGGACAACCTCATGGACGGCTTCTCGACTCCCGACCGGATGACTTCGAGCCTCGCAGAGGCCAACAACGACACCGGCCGCACCGCTTTCTGCGGCCCCTACGTGCTGTCGGCCATCACCGGCTACCCGATCTCGAAAATCGAAGACGTGATCCGAACCGACCGAAATTGCGCGCGCAAGACCGTGGTCAAGGGCACCGGCGCCGACGAGGTCGCCGCGGCACTCGCCCAGTTCGGCTACGAGATGACCCTAAAAGAGACCTACATGGCCAAGCCCCGCAAGGAGCGGCCGACTCTGTGGACGTGGATGCAGAAGCCGCGCAACGTTTGGGCGCACTACATCCTCGCCGTCCACAAGGGCAAGGAAGGCCACTGGATCCTCATTAAGGGTGTGAAAATGTGCGACACCTATACCGAGGGTCGATGGACCTTCGTGTGCGATGGGCCGCACCGCGGCGCGCGCATCATGGAAATCTTCGAGGTCCGCAAGTCGCTCGGCGCTTGAGGCCCCAACATGCTGCGTATGTCTGGAATAGCGGTTGCCTGCGCAGCTATCTGGCTGGCAGGTATGGCGCGGGCCGATGACACCGCAACGATCGAAACCTGCGTACAGAGCGAGAGCGAAGCCAATCGCGACGCGCGCACCTGCAAAGGCCGCGTCTCCGGTCCGTGCATGGAAAAACCGGAAGGCCAATCGACGGTCGGCATGGTCGAGTGTCTGTCGACCGAAACCAAGGCCTGGGAAGACATCTTAAACAAAGAATACAGCCGCCTGCTGCCCCTGCTGAAGCCGCAAGCCGCCGAGGACGTCAGGAAGGCGCAGCGGCTATGGATCGAGGGCCGCGACGCCGACTGCCGTGTGCCGTACTATTTCTACGACGGCGGCAGCATCGTGCAGACGCTGGGCGCGGAATGCGTGCTCGATCACACCGCCCACCGCACCATCCTCATCAGGTCGTGGCGCGAGATGGCCCAGGGCGATGACTAGAGACGCTCAGATTCATCAGTCCTTGGCGCGTTCGACGTATGACCCGTCCGCAGTCATGATGACGACGCGCGTGCCGGAGCCGATGTGCGGTGGCACCATGATGCGCGCACCGTTCGACAGCTTCGCCGGCTTGTAGGACGATGACGCGGTCTGCCCCTTGACGACCGGGTCGGCTTCGACGATCTCGAGCGTGACGCGCGCCGGCAGCTCGATGGCGATAGGCACGCTCTCGTGCAGCGACACCGAACAGATCATGCCTTCCTGCAGCCACTGCGCCTGGTCGCCGACGACATCCTTCGACACGATGATCTGGTCATACGTTTCCGGGTGCATGAACGTGAAGCCGTGATCGTCCTCGAACAGATAGTTGTAGTCCTTCTCGTCGAGGTAGGCGCGCTCGACCTGGTCGGTGGTGCGGTAGCGTTCGGTCACCTTCACGCCGTCGGCGATGCGGCGCATCTCGAGGTGCGTGACGGGCGTGCCCTTGCCGGGGTGGATGTTCTCGGCGTGGATGACGACCGCGAGCCTGCCGTCGAGATCGAGCACGTTGCCCTTGCGCACCGATGAGGCGATGACCTTAGCCACGTAGTTCTCCATTGTCGTAGACCGGCGCCGGCGCTAGGCGCGCTTGCTGACGGCCGATCGGGGGAAGTTTGGGCGCTCTCATACCCTTTCCCGCTCGAAAGGCCAAGGTGGGGTCGACGGCTGTGCCTTACGCCATGGAATGGGCTAGAGAAGCGGCATGAGCAGCCCGCGACCTTGGTGGACCCCCGAAGCGCACGCCGACCGCCGACCGTTTCTTGTCGGACGCGCGCGCATCAAGTCCGCGCTGCGGGGCTGGTTCGAAGCGCAGGGTTTCATCGAGGTCGAGCCGTCGTGCCTGCAAGTTTCGCCCGGCAACGAGGCGCACCTGCATGCCTTCTCCACGCAGCTGATCGGCGCTGATCTCGGGCGCCGCGAACTTTACCTGCACACATCGCCCGAGCTCGCCTGCAAGAAGCTGCTGGCCGCCGGCGAGGCCAAGATCTTCGCCTTCGCACCCGTGTTCCGCAATCGCGAGCGCAGCGCCCTGCATGCGCCCGAGTTCACCATGCTCGAATGGTATCGGGCCGAGGCGCCATATGAAGGAGTGATGGACGACTGCGCCGCACTGCTGAAGCTCGCCGCCGAGACCGCCGACAATCGCTTCGTGTCGTGGCGAGGCGTGACGAGCAATCCGCGCGCCGCTCCCGAGCGGCTTACCGTTGCCGTGGCTTTCGCGCGCTACGCCGGCATCGATCTCTTCGCCACCGTGGGGGCCGAAGGCAACGACCGTGACGCGCTCGCCGCCATGGCAGAGCGCGCCGGCATCACACCGCGCGATGACGACACGTGGGCTGACATCTATGCCAAGCTGCTCACCGCATTGATCGAGCCCAAGCTTGGCAACGGCCGACCCACGTTGCTGACCGAATATCCAGCCAGCGAAGCGCCGCTGGCGCGCGTCTCGCCGCGGAATGCGCGCGTCGCCGAGCGCTTCGAGCTCTACTGCTGCGGCGTCGAGCTGGCCAACGGCTTCGGGGAGTTGACCGACCCCGAGTTGCAGCGCCGGCGCCTGGTGGCGGAAATGGACAAGAAAGAGCAGCGCTACGGCGAGCGCTACCCCATCGACGACGATTTCATCGCCGCACTAGCCCACGTGCCGCCGGCGTCCGGCTGTGCGCTCGGCTTCGATCGCCTCGTTATGCTGGCGACTGGGGCGACGCGCATAGATCAGGTGCTGTGGACGCCGCTGCCGAGCGACGATTGACGCGCGCGAACGCGCCTCGTCGGTCGGCGTCCGCGTCTAATATCCGATCTTGAAGCTGTTGAAGCGGTAGTTGATGCCCGCCCGCACGAGGCTGCCGTCGGTCTCGATGTTCCAGGTGTTGGCGCCAATGCCGGTGCCGGGAGGCGTCGTCACCGAAACCGAGCCGATGTCGTAGTAAAGATACTCGAGCTTCGCGGTCCAGGCGCCCTCCAAAGCTGCCTCGAAGCCGCCGCCGATCGTCCAGCCGTTGCGGAATGAAGAGTTCGAGGCACTGACCACGGGTGTCGTGCAGAAGATATCGCATGACTCGAGAACCGATACCGTGGTGTCGGCGCCAAGATAGCCCCCGGTGAAATATATCAACCAGCCGTTCGCCAGCACGCCGAGGCGGCCGCGCAGGGTCAGATAGAAATCGGCATCGGTGGATGTCGAGGCATCGTAGCCGAACGGCACGTAGTAGCCGCCGCTGCCTGCTAGCCCGAGATAGCCGAGATCCCCTTCGACGCCGTAAATCATCGGCCCGAGTTGCCAGTTGTAGCCGAGCGTGCCGCCGGCGACGACGCCGCTTGGCGAAGCGCTCCATGAATCATTGAGAGTGGTCGTGCCGCTCGCGTCGTTGGCCTCAGAACTGCCCCACGTACCACCAAGATGCGCGCCGAGATAGAAGCCGCGCCAACCTTGCGGAGTTGGCGTATATGCGGGCGCGTAGTCGTATGATGGTGCGCCGTCGCTCAGGGCTGCCCCGGTTGCTCCGGCGATTGAAAGGCACGCAACGAACACAGCAAGCAAATGACGACGCATAAACGCCTCCTCATAATCTACGGACATAAGGGACGCATGCACTGGAGGGCGTCATCGGTACGCGAAAAGCGGCAACCGCGGGCGGAGTTGTACAATAGTCTCCCCGCTATCAACAGCGGCGGTGTGGAACTTTCACCACTGTGGCACGCGCGGCACGCTATGCTTCACGGGCCGTGCAATGCTTCCCGGGAGCCGTCATGACCGCGTTCCGCAGAACATTGACGACTACGAGCGATCTGGCCGACGCCGGGCTCATTTCCAAAGAGCGCGCGGCGGAAATCGCATCCGTCGGGGCACGCTATGCGGTAGCAGTGACGCCGGCGATGGCGGAGCTGATCGATGCGTCCGCTGCCGAAGATCCCATTGCGCGCCAATTCGTGCCCGACGCTCGCGAGCTTGACCGCTACCCGTCAGAGGACGCCGACCCGATCGGCGACAACCTGAAAAGTCCTGTGCCGGGCATTGTGCATCGCTACCCCGACCGCGTGCTGTTGAAGCTGGTCAGCGTGTGCCCCGTCTATTGCCGTTTCTGCTTCCGCCGCGAGATGGTCGGGCCGGGCAAGAGCGCCGCCCTGTCCGAGGCCGATCTTGCGGTAGCGCTCGACTATGTGCGCGCGCGCCCTGAGATCTGGGAAGTGATCCTCACCGGCGGCGATCCGCTCATTCTGTCGCCGCGGCGCATTGCCGAGGTGACGGCGGCGCTCGGCGGCATCCCGCACGTCAAGATCTTGCGCTGGCATACGCGCGTGCCTTGCGTGGCGCCCGAGCGCGTCACGCCTTCGCTCGTCGATGCGCTGGCCTCATCTTCGAAGACAGTGTACGTGGCGCTGCACGCCAATCATCCGCGCGAGCTGACGGATGCGGCGCGCGCCGCCTGCCGCCGCCTGATCGACGCCGGCATCGCCATGGTTAGTCAGAGCGTTTTGCTCAATGGCGTCAACGACGACGCCGACACGCTCGAAGCACTGATGCGCGGCTTTGTCGAAATGCGTATCAAGCCTTACTACCTGCACCACGGTGACCTGGCGCCGGGCACCGCGCACCTGCGCACGAGCATCGCCGAGGGACAGATGCTGATGCGCACGCTGCGGGGGCGTCTTTCTGGGCTCGCGCTGCCCAGCTACGTGCTCGACATCCCCGGCGCGCACGGCAAGGTTCCGATCGGGCCGGAATATCTGCAGGCGAAGGGCGCCGGTCGCTACGCGCTAACAGATCGTGGGGGTGGCTCGCACCTCTATGAGGATGCCTGCGCAGCTCCGGCGCATACTCGTTCCGTAGACTGACTTGGCTTGCACCCCTTTCCTTCATGGGTCAGACTGCCGCACCGGCCGCAATGAAGCCCGCCAAGAGGCTTCGGCGCCAGGCAACCTACCGGGAGGACACAAAAAATGAACGAGCAGGCCAAGCGCACCACCTTCTTCGGCGCATGTCCGCACGACTGTCCCGACACTTGCGCCATGGTCTACGAGGTGGACGACGGCGAGCTCGTCAACGTCAAGGGCAACAAGGACCATCCGATCACGCGTGGCACCTTGTGCGTGAAGCTCAAGGACTTCCACGATCACCACCACAACCCCGACCGATTGATGCACCCCCTGCGCTGCGTCGGCGCCAAGGGCTCAGGCCCGAACGGCGGCAACACGTTCGAGCGCATCACTTGGGAGGAGGCAATCTCCGAGATCGGCCGGCGCTGGCGCGAGATCATCGCCGAGTACGGCGCCCAGGCGATCATGCCGCAAAGCTATCTCGGCAACATGGGGCTCGTGCAGGGCATCAACTCGGGCGACCCGTTCTTCAACCGGCTCGGCTCGACGGTCAACGAGAAGACATACTGCACCTCGGGCTCATCGACCGCCTGGTTGCTGACGCACGGCCCCACCGGCGGCGTCGACCCGGAAAGCTTCGTGCACTGCAAGTACATCGTCATCTGGGCCTGCAATTCGATCTCGACCAACCTGCACCACTGGCCATTCGTGCTCGAAGCGCAAAAGCGCGGCGCCAAGGTCGTGGTGATCGATTCTTATAAGTCGCGCACCGCCAAGGCCGGCGACTGGCATATTTGCCCCAAGCCCGGCACCGATGGCGCGCTGGCCTTGGCCATCATCAACTCGATGGTCGAGCAAGGTGTCGTCGACCAGGATTATGTCGACAACCACGCGTACGGCTGGCCGGAGCTGAAGGCGCGCGCCGCCGAGTTCACGCTCGCGTACGCCGAGAAGGTCACGGGTGTGAAGGCGGCCGACATCGCCAAGTTCGCTTATGAGTTTGCCACATCGCAGCCGTCCGCCATTCGCATTGGCGTTGCCATCGAACGCTCGGCCGGGGGCGCCCAGGCGGCCCGCGCCGTTTATGCGATCCCGGCAGTTGCCGGCTCGTGGCGGCACGTCGGCGGCGGAATGCTGCAGTTGCCGCTGTGGGACTTCCCCGTCGATTGGGTGAAGGCCGCCCGGCCGGACTGGATCAAGCCCGGCACGCGCGTCGTCAACAACCTGCGGCTCGGCCAAGCACTGACCGGCGAGATGAAGCTCGATCCGCCGATCAAGAGCCTGTTCGTGTTCTGCACCAATCCCGTCAGCCAATCGCCCGAGACCAACAAGATCGTCGAGGGCCTGAAGCGCGAGGACCTGTTCACGGTCGTCGCCGAGCACTTCATCACCGACACGGCGAAGTATGCCGACATCATCCTGCCCTCCGCCATGGCCGGCGAGGCCGAGGACATGATGTGGTCGTGGGGCCACTTCTACTTCACGTACAATCAAAAGGCCGTCGACCCGCCCGGCGAGTGCAAGCCGACGAGCGAGATGTGGCGGCTCTTGGCCGAGGAGATGGGCTTCGACGATCCCGTCTTCAAAATGACCGACAGCGAGCTATGTGCCGCTTACATCAACTGGGACGATCCCAAGATGGGCGGCGTTGGCATGGAGTACTTCAAGGAGCACGGCTATTACCGGATAGATGTCGGCGCCGTCGACACGCGCACGCCGCATGCCGAGGGCAAGTTCCCGACCCCGTCCGGCAAGGTCGAGCTGCTTTTGAACGACGCCAAGAACTTCGTCGCGCCGCCGTTCCGCGCCATGTACGAGGGCGAGCAGGATGGATCCCCGATCGATCCGCTCCCGGGCTACATACCGGTGCGCGAGTCTCCCGAAACCAATCCCGACCTCGCCAAGACCTACCCGCTCAACATCATCTCGCCGAAGAGCCACGGGTTCCTCAACTCGTGCTACGCCAATGAGCCGCACAAGATCAGGGGCCAAGGCGAGCAATTCGTGATGATCAACAAGGTCGATGCCGAGAAGCGCTCGATCCGCGAGGGCGACCCGGTGCGCGTGTTCAACGGCCGCGGCGACTTCGAGGGCGTGGCGCGCGTGACGGACGACGTCAATCCCGGCATCGTCGTCGCGACGCTCGGCTACTGGCGCTCGCTCAACCGCTCGGACGGATCGGTGAATTCGATTTCGTCGGACGCCTGGTCGGGCCTCGGCCGTGCGCCGACGTTCTCCGACAACCTGGTCGAGGTCACGCGCGTCAACTGACGCGCGCGCCTCGATTCGAACGATCCCAAGCACCGCGGCCCACACCGCGGTGCTTTTGCTTGTGACAAGTGCTGCTCTTCGGCCACGCGCGGCGATTCATTTGACCCCCGCTCGTTGTGCTGGCTCCCGAATCTGACGATGAGCAGCATTACCGCTTTATGACATAAGTCCGCCCGTGCGTTCGGCTGTCTAATTTTAGGAGACGCCATGCACGCACATATCAAAGTCCTTCTTGCTGCCGGTCTTATCTTATTGAGGTTTGGGCTGACTGCCGCGGCCGCTGGCGAACTTCCAGCCGTGTCGGGGCCGAACGGCAGCTGAGCGTCGAGGTGGCAGCACCGCCGACGAGGGCGAAGGCGTTGCCACCGGCAGCTTCGCGCTTCCGCTCGGCCACGCGTTCGGAGCACAGGCGGACGGCGCGGTCGGCTCCTTCGATGATGAGCTTCTCGCTGGCGGCGCCCTGCACCTTTTTCCCGTGACCCCTCGCGTTACCTGCTTGGCCTCTACGGCAGCTATCACGTCGATGACGTCTGGCGCGCTGCACTCGAAGGCGAACTCTACATCGGGCAGGTGACGCTCGAGGGCATTGCCGGCTACGAGAGCTTCGATGCACCGAGCGTCATCGACGGCTTTGCGGTGCTCACGCTCGACGACAATCACCACTTCGGCCAGGCTGATGCAGCTTACTACATCACCGACGACTTCAAGGTGTACGCCGGATATCGCTACATCAACGAGACGAGCTTCGGCGCCGCCGGGACAGAGTACCTTATCCGTGGCATTGAGGTCCCCTTGGCGCTTTTTGCCCGCGGTGACTTTGGTGATGAAGACTTCAACAGCATCACCGGGGGTTTGCGGGTCTATCTCAGCGGCGACCCGCAAAAGTCGCTGATCGATCGCCACCGGCGCGACGACCCGAAGGTCTACGCTCCGACCTTCCCGACGCTGGCTGCGCACGGTCCAACCGAGGTGCCGCAGTGCACGGTAGACGGATTTAACAAAGTTACCACTTCAGCGAACGGCAACTGCATCTGTCCTTCCGGGCCTATCGTGGGGATGAAGCCCAATCTCAGCGGCGGCGGCTACTTCTGCTCGAACCTCTGAACTGACGCGCCCGCTGGCGAGCTCATTCGGCACATTCCCTCAACGCGCGGGAACCACGTCTGGCGCAAAGCACTTGACCGCCCGGCGGCGGGTTGACCTAGTCTTCCGCGCAGAAGAAATCGGGTGAAGGTAAGTCTGATGTGGGCGATGGATTGGGGCCTTGTCGGCGACATCGGCGCAACCAATGCCCGCTTTGCGCTCGTTACACCGGCGCAGGCCCTCACGCAGGCACGCTCCTTCCTGTGCGAGGACTACGAGACATTCGGCGATGCCATCGCCGGTTACCTTGCCGCGGGCGATGGCGGACGCCCGTCGCGTGCCGTGCTCGCCGTTGCCGCGACGACCACCGGCGATCAGATCACGCTCACCAATCATCCCTGGACCTTCGCCGTCGCCGACCTGAAAGCGCGTTTCGGCCTCGATCGGCTGGTCGTCATCAATGACTTCTACGCCAATGCGCTCGCCGTGCCGCGCCTCTCCGGCGACGATGTGCGCAAGGTCGGCGGCGGTGAGCCGGCCGCCGGCATGCCGATGGGCATCATCGGCCCCGGCTCGGGTCTTGGCGTCAGCGCGGTTGTTCCGCGGGGCGATACCTTTATTCCGATCGCCGGCGAGGGAGGTCACGTCACCATGGCGGCAGCGGACGACGAAGAGAGCGCCGTTCTCGGGCTGATGCGCCAACGCTACGACCACGTCTCGGCCGAACGCGTCTTATCGGGGCCTGGCCTCGTCAATCTCTACAACGCCCTATGCGAGCTCGCGGGCAAGCCGGCCGCAGCGCTGACTGCGGCGCAGATCTCCGATCCGCACATGGCGGCCGAAGACGCATGCGCCAAGAAGGCGACCGCCATGTTCTGCGCCATGCTCGGCACCGTCGCCGGTAACCTGGCGCTGTCGCTCGGCGCCCGCGGCGGCATCTATATCGCCGGCGGCATCGTACCAAGGCTCGGCGAGGCGTTCGAGCGCTCCCAGTTCCGGGCCCGCTTCGAGGACAAGGGCCGCTTGCGCTCCTACCTTGCCGAGATTCCGACCTATGTCGTCGTCAGGCCCGACGCCGCCCTGCTCGGCGCCGCACAGCTTCTCGCCGACTGAGCCTATGCCGAGATCGTGCCCAGCTCCTCACCGTCGGCATCGCTGATCAACAGTGGCGGCTCGTGCAGATAGCGCCTCGCTTTGCGCTTGGCTTCGATGTCGGCCCACACCAGCATCACCTGGTCCGCCGTCAATCCCGTCGCTCGCGCCACGCCGGCTGCCGGAATGCCGTTCTCGAACCCATAGAGGCACAGGTCCATCTGTGCGTAGGGGAGCGGAATGATGCATAAGCCGGACCATCGTTCTGAGGTCGGAGCGACGTCGTGCCGGCGCTGCCTCCATCGCTGCAAGGCGGGCGGTAGATCGTCGATAATTTGAATACGCGAGTTAACCCTCGCGGCATGCGCCCAAGCCTCGCAGGCATCGCGAAAAAGCCGCATCTCATCAGCGATTCTTACGGGTTTGCGCGCAGTGCAATTGCTTGCGGTTGAACGCCGGCAGCTTGCGTGGCGGCAGGGAATGTCGGCGCGATGCTTAGGAAAGCATGAACCCGATCGCACACGCTCGGTCGCTCGCAGCAGACGAGTTCACGCAGCAATTGATCGGCGCGTGACGGCCCAACGGCAATGATCTGCTTGAAGCCAGTGGCGCCTAACGGCGCAGGCTGACGTCCTCGGCGAGATAATAGCGGTTGACCCAGCCTTTGAGGCGGCCGTGCCGAACCGGGCACCACTCTTCGCGGCAGGCGCCGACGATCTGCACCCCGCGTCCGCCGGGCGCAATGCGGCCCACGGAGGGATGAAATTCTGAGGGTCCGCTGCGCACGTTAAGCGTGTCGCCGTCACCGACGCCGGCGACGCGGAAGGAGACCTGGGCGGGCTTCGGCAATGCTGCGGTGTTCTGCGGCTTGGGGGCGCCTCTGCGGATTGCCGGAGCCTGCGGTGCAACGTGCACTGCCTTAACTTTGCGCTGCGGCGGCGCCGACTCGGCCTCAACGCGCGGTGCCGGTTCCTCGCTTGGCGGTGCAGCGACTTCCTCATGCATCGGCGCAGGCGATTCTTCGTTCGCCGCCGACTCATTCATGCCGAGCCCTGAGGCCGTGGCTTCTCTAGGCGCCGAGCCCGGCAGGGCCCTGCCTAGTGCTGCGGCAGCAAATTGTAATGCTGGAGCGGTATCGGAGGACGGCGGCGTTTCTGGGGCAGCCGGCGCTACGCTGTCGACCGCAGGCGGGGCGGGATTTTCAACCGCAGCCGTCTCGACAGGCTTTGGCTTCCTCGCCGGGTTCGGCGCCACGGCTACGACGACAGGTTCCGCTTCGGTGATGGTCGCGGTGCCGCTCTCGCCACTTCCCTCGGCCCAGTAGACCTTGTTGCCATCCCGCTGCAGCGTCATGCAGCGCCGCTTGGCGTCGAACCAGCGGAACCACTTCATGCACAGCTGGTCGCCTTCGGTCCACCAGCGGCCACGGTCCTTGAGGGCGCCCAGCGTCAACCCAAGGGCGCCGGCCTCGGCCGACACGATGCCGCCGTGGGCGACCGTCACAGGAATCCCGATATGCAGCGGCGTGTCTATCTCGAGCACGGCCCCGGGCTGCATTACCCGCTTAATGTCGTCGCCTGTCATGCGGACCGGGCCAGCCTTCGCGACGCTCGCGATACCAATGAGACCGATCACCGTAACCAAGCGAAACATCGCCACTCCTACGCGCTCCGTGGGGAGCCTTGATGGTATGAGAAAGTGGCAAGAAGCCGGTTGAATGAGGCCGGAATTACCCGGCGACGAACAAATCGCACTGCTGCCGCTCCGTGGCCGTTGAAGCCCACGAACTTCGGGAAGCACCCGGATAAGTTGAGGCTGCACATCAAACTACCGGGCTACGCCGCCCACGACGCTGCCCATAGGATGATGGCTAAGGATTAAGGAACTGATGAGTCCATGGGGGTTTTGCACCGCAACGTAGCCCCACATCTGGGGCTTGACCTGCCGCGCGTGACCCGTCCAACGTCATCCGACGGGACTTCCACAGCAACGAACTCATAGTGGGGATGACGTGCAATTCGGCGCGACGGTGATCGGATTGCTCGCCGCAGTCCTGACGACTCTGGCTTTCGTCCCGCAGGTGCTCAAGACGTGGCGCTCGCGCTCGACGCACGACATATCGCTCGGGACCTTCGCGCTGCTCGTCGTCGGTATCACGGCGTGGCTCGTCTACGGAGCCCTCATCGGCGACATGCCGTTGATCCTAGCCAATGGGGTGACGCTAGTTCTGGCCGGCACGATCCTGTTTCTCAAGATCAGGAACGGCTAACGATCGGGTCGCCCCCTAAATCGCGCAGCCGCAACTCGCCCGCGTTGGTCATGAAGGCGATTGGGCGAGCCTCGCTGCCCTCGAAGATGGCGGCCGTCACTCGGCCTTCGTATCCCGCACCGGTGTCGATGTTGAGCCGGTTCGCCCGCACATCCGGCAGGCGCGTCGGCGTTGGTGTGTGGCCGTGCACGATGAGCCGTCCGAAGTCGCCGGTGTGCGACAGAAACGGCTCGCGGATCCACATCAGGTCGTCTTCGTGCTGATCGTCTAGCGCCCGGCCGGGATGCACGCCGGCATGCGCGAAGAAACGCTGGCCATCGTCGTGCCACAGTGGCAGCCCGGCCATCCAGGCGATGTGTTCGGGCGGAACATCGCGCGCGTGCGCTACGCCGTAGCTGGCCAGGGTCGACTCGCCGCCGCCGTTTTCGCCGAGCCACTGCTCCATGGTCACGCGGCCCGGCAACGTGTCGAGCAGGTCCCGTGACGCGGCAACGATCACCGCCTCGTGGTTGCCGCGCAGGCAAACGACACGGTTCCCCAAAGCCTTCTGCATCCCGATCAGCAGGTCGACCACGGCGCGGCTATCCGGTCCGCGATCGATGTAGTCGCCGATGAACACGAAGCGTTTGACACGGCCGGGCGCGAACGCCTCGCAGCGTTGCAGCAGCTTTTCGAGCTTGCCGACGTGGCCGTGCACATCGCCGATGGCGCAGATGAGCGCATCCTCTCGGTCCGACAACCTCGATCTCCTTGCAGGCGATTTCGCGGGCGGCCAGCAGGAACGCCGCGAACTCCTATAGCGTCCCGATCCTGAAGTCATGGAGAGCAACGGCGGGTGCCGTGGTGCCGGTCAGAGCTCCAGCACGACGAAGTAGGCGGAAAATCCGGGACCGAGCGCCGTGAGCAGGAAGCGGCCGTGCGCATGGTCGGCGAGCGCCTGCTTCAGCACGAACAGCGCCGTCGCTGAGGACATGTTGCCGTAGTTTTTCAGCACCTGCCATGAGTACTTGAGTTGATCGCGCGATAATCCGAGCGCCTCCTCCACGGTCTGCAGGACCTTGCTGCCGCCGGGGTGTAATAGGAAGCCGTCGAAGTCCTGCAGCGACAGCCCTTCGCGCGCCAAAAATGGAAACAGCGCGTCCCCGAGCCGCTCGCGCAACAGGGCCGGTAGCTCCGGACTCAATACGATGCCAAAGCCGTCGTCTTTGATGTCCCATCCCATGATGTGCTCGGTCTTTGGCCAGAAGTATTCGCCGATCCCGCCAATGCCGGCGCGCACCGGGGCGCCTTTGCCGCGCCCGTCGCCCCCGGCACTGCGCAGCACGACGCCGACCGCGCCGTCGCCAAACAACGCACCGGCCACGAACATGGTAAGGCTCGGATCGTTGAGACGTAGGCAGAGCGAGCACAGGTCGACCGCAAGAAACAAGACATTGGAGCCCGGGCGCGCTTGCGCCATGCGTGCCGCCCGCGCGAGCCCCGCGACGCCGCCACCACATCCGAGCCCGAAGATGGGCAGCCGCTCGACATTGCGACGGAAGGCTAGGCGGTTCATGAGCCGTGCCTCGAGGCTGGGCATGGCGAGGCCCGTGGCCGTGTTGGTGACGATGGTATCGATGTCGCGCAAGGCCAGCCCAGCCTCCACTATCGATTGTGTCGCCACGCGCTCCAGCAAATCGAGCGCGTGGCGCTGGTAGGAGCGGTTTCGATCCTCCCAGGAGTGCGGCTGTAGGTACCATTCTCTAGGCTCGACCGAGTAGCGCCGCTCGATGCCGGTGTTGGTGTAGAGGGCGTCGAGGCGCGCATACTGCGGAAATATCCTGTGCGCCCGCTCGGCGACCTCCTGCTGCCCTATTACGTGCTCCGGCACGGCAGTGGCAACCGAGGCGAGCTCCACCTCGACGGCGGACGCAGTAACGCGTCCGGCAGCTAAAACCTCGGCATGTGTCGTCATGAGTTCCCGACCCGGTGGCATGCGTACGCAGGTTGCGTCGCGCCGCCATACTAGATCACTTAGGGTGTAGCCGCGGTTGCGCCACAGCCCACAATTGCGTGTTTTGCCGGAAATGGCGGTTCGAGTAGTTGGCTATGCAGCGGAGCCAGACCCGGCATGCCGGCCAAATCGCGCTCAGCGCTCGCGGAGGACTCCTGCGGTCGGAGAAACTTCGAAGAAGCGTGGTGGGTGATTTAGGGTGACCGTCATCTGGCCGCGGCATTAGACGCGACTCATCGGCGTGCGACCGTTCAACTGAACACGTGGCAGCCCTAGCTGTGGCCGGACCACAACAGAATGCGCGCGGGAAGGGCGTATGGTGGAAGGGAGGCGAGTCGGACTGAAGCCATTGCTTCCAAAGGAGCTGGCCATGGGACAACGCCGCCTTCGCACTTCGCCGCTCGTCAAAGCAATTTCGTTCTTGTCCGTCATGCTAGGCGCGTCGGGAACCGCGCTCAGCGCTGATCTTGGTGCCGCGCCGCGGGCCGGGACTCCCCCAAGCCAATGGAGATTGAGCTTCACGCCCTACGCGTGGCTGACCTGGCTTGATGGGAGACAAACGGTGAGGGGGCGGTCGGTCGACGTGAATGTCAATCCGATCCAGGTCTTAGGTCACCTCGAGCGGGTTCCCTTCTTTGGTTATGGGAAACACGCGATGGCCCGCTCGCTGTCTACACTGACGTCTTCTATGCCAACCTCGGCCTCAGCGGAGACGGCATAAGATCGCGCACCCTTGCGCCCGGGATCAACGGGACGTTGAGTGCTGCGCTCGGACTTGATTTCGAGGAAACCGTCGTCGAAGTGGGCGGGGCCTACGAGGTGATGAAGTGGGATAGCCATACGGCGATCGATGTTCTCGCCGGGGCCCGCTACTGGCACCAGGAAGTGAGTGTCAATCTGGCCTTGGCAGGAACCCTCGACGTAGGTGACCTGGAAATATCAAGAGGCTTTGCCGCGGCGCGGAGCGGTAGTGTCGATTGGATCGATCCGGTCGTGGGCGCAAGGCTCCGGTATAACTTAGCGCCGCGTCACGACGTAATGTTGCGGGGGGACGTCGGGGGCTTCGGCGTCGGAAGCCAGTTCTCCTGGAATGCGCTCGCCGCCTATAGCTTCACCTTCGCCAAGCAGGATGGTGTCACGTACTCGGGGCTCCTCGGATATAGAGCGCTCTCCGCCGACTATGAGCAGGGCTCCGGCCGCACCAGGTACGTTTACGACCAGGTCATGCACGGCCCGATTTCGGGTCTGACGATCGGCTTCTGAATTTTGAAACCGGTCTCCTCGCCCGATTGGCACGACTTCGGGACCTGAATGGGTGAGTATCCGCTGCTGGGCCAGCAGCGTCGTCCGCCGGCGTCGCTCCAGCCGTTGGTCTCCCCAGAGTGGGGATGGGTAAGTATCGAGCTTGCGCGCAAACCTGCGCCTGGGAGAAACGACCGCGCACTTCCCGAAGGTCGAAGGGCTCACGTAGGGGGGACCCCCGACTTCCGCGCGCGGTCATGCCTGGCGTTCTCGAGCCGGCAAGTCGCCAGGACCCATCCGAATATAGCTCGCACAAGCCGGCGGGTTAGCGGATTGCGTCCTGGCGGTTCTTGCGAGCCGCATCAGGTTTTTTCAAACAGCTTGCACCGCTCGCGAGGACGATCGGCGGCCCGGATCAGCGTGCTTTCAGGCCTCTACGCCATCGAGAGCGACGACCTTGAGGCGCGCAGGATCATGTTCGCCCGCGGCGACTGCTGCCATCACGCGCATGACCATTAGACGAAGCATCTCGTCGCTGTCCTTCGGCGAGGGGTAGAAGGTGATGGTCTGCACCTCGCGCCAAGCCTCGTTGCAGACACGACCCATGAGTTCGATCGACTCGCTGCCGAAACTGCATTGCGTGAGTTCCATGTTCCGCACCTCGCTCTGTCAGCCCTTCCCCTCGCCGACATCGCTAAGCCGCTTATGTGACAACTATCTCCACATCGAAGGTCCGGCGGATGGTATGCCGCGGGCGCCAAAGCGC
The DNA here is from genome assembly GCA_036559705.1 of Hyphomicrobium sp. Classification (GTDB taxonomy): domain Bacteria; phylum Pseudomonadota; class Alphaproteobacteria; order Rhizobiales; family Hyphomicrobiaceae; genus Hyphomicrobium_A. The sequence continues at coordinate 1,675 of DATBSP010000139.1, read as the reverse complement.
CTCACCAACGTGCGCACGCGTAAACATCGATCATCTTCTCGAAAAGCTCGCACCGCTCGCGGTACGCGCCACGTCTCTGTCTTGACCTTGATCCAGCCGGGGTTTTTTCCCGAGATACTAGCGCTGGCGACGGCAAGACTTGCTGGGATCGGGCGCCTTTACTGCGACAGGCAGGCGAGGACAGTTCGCGAATACGCCTTGTCGAAAGCAACCGGTCGCCGGAGTAACGTTGACTGGCGCTGTCCCACCCTCATACGGCGCATGTTGGGGACGCCGATTTCCCTCTCCCCCGGAGTCGGCGTCCTTTTTCGAGGCCTGTCGCGCGTTCAAAACCGATAGCTGACACCAGCGCGAGCAATCGTGCCGGCGACCTGCTGCTTCACGTCCAACGTCACATCGGTGAACTGGGGGGTGGATGCGTTCAGGGCGATGCTCCCGAGATCGAAATAGAGAGCCTCGGCTTTGATTGTCACGCAGTCGGTGATCGCATACTCGGCGCCGCCGCCGAGCGTCCAGCCGACCTTCGTTTCCTCTTGGGCGCCGGTGAGCGCACCCATAGGCGGATCACCAACAGTGACTGTGGTGTTCATCGATACGTTGGCGAAGGCGAGGCCGCCGGTGCCGTAGATCAACAGGCCGCCAAACGGGAGGCCGATGCGACCCCGCACCGTCGAGAACCAGTCCATCTGGTAGCTGGTGGCGAATGTGATTGGTGGTGTGCCGATCCCGCGTTCACCTGGAAAAACGTGCGTGGTGTCGTCTCCGAAATTCGTCCAGGAGAGGTCGGCCTCTACGCCGACGACGACGCCATTGAACTGCGCGTCGTAGCCGATGTTGCCGCCAATGATGCCGCCGTTGCTGCTCAAGGATGCGCCCGAGGGCAAAATCGCGACCTCTTCAGGCGCCACGCCGTTGTAAGTGTAGCTGGCGTCATGGCCGTCGAAGGCATATCCACCGCTCAGCCCGATATGTGACCCGGTCCAATCGAAGGCGGGCGCATATGTCATCCGCGCAGGCTGGTATTGGGGGAAGTCGGCAGCAAGAGCAGGTGTTGCCAGCAAGTGCAGGATGCCAATGGCTCCGAGCATGTTGAGGCTCGGGCCGCGCGTCTTGCAAATAGTCATATGAAAATTCCCCTCATTCCGACCGCTAACGTTCAGCGGACAGAGTAAGGCGTTTCGTCTGATTCGAGTTAACTAGGCGTAAAGGGCCGACGAGCCCCACAGCGGGCTAATTTTGGGGCGGCAATCACTACTCGGGGTTGAGCACCGTCGTGACAATGGCTTTTAATCGGCGGGTGACTTGAACTCTTTGACCCGCTCAGCGGGCTTTCTGGTTCGATGCCATCTTGGCCTCGTCATACGGGGGGTCCGCGACCGCGAAGCGCGAACGTCGCCTGCGAGAATTCGTGCACTGGCTATACCGGCGGTCAAGGCACACTCCGTGCGCGGCCTAAGAGCGGAGTGCCCCGGATGGCCCCCGATGCCTCACGGCTAGCAGCGACGGGCAGGATTGACAGAGATCCGTGTGGACGGAGTCTTTCGATCTCTGCTCCCATCATTCTCGCCGGCTCAACGTCCGGGCGGTCGAAGCGGCGTATAGAACGAACTGGCATAATAACCTCGCAGCGCGAAACGCACGAGCACGCCAATGGCAGCCGCGACCGGTACCCCAA
>DATBSP010000138.1:0-2301 GCA_036559705.1 Hyphomicrobium sp. | reverse complement strand
AGCGCCATGTCGCCCGTGGCGCCGGCAAAGTCGCCGGTGCCGCCGGTGATCGCCAGCACCGAGTCGCCGGCGTCGGGGAACGGGCCCTCGACGGTGATCTGGCCCTTGTCCAAGGAGAGCGTCCAGAAGCACTCCCAGGCCTTGCCGACCAGCGTGCGGAAGCAAATGCCCTGGTCCGAGCCCACCTTGTTCTTGTCGTCGGCATCGTACACCTCGTTGGCGAAGGTGAGGATATCGCCGGCGGTGTCGCCCTTATCGCCGGTGTCGGTGACGGCGTCGGTATCGGCGTGTTCCACCACTTTGATTTCCTGCGGCTCAGCCACCGCGGCGTGACCGGTCGCAAAAAACCCAGCCGCGGCAATGCAGAGCAGGCGTAAACAGGGCAGCAGATTTGAACGATTTGACATGACACAACTCCCCTAACACGTTGGCGGCCCGGCGATTTGGCCCAGTCCTTGAGTATGCCACGCTTTCCGCCGTCGCGGCAGGTAGGCAAATTTTCACTCGTTTGGGCGTTAACTGCCGTGCTGATGCCACGGTTTTGCGCCATGCATAGGCCACGCCCATAACGACTGACGTGGGGGACACGTTGGGTCTTTTCGCTGCCGGGATCGTCTTATTGCTCCTGCTGATCGCGTCCTACAGCCGGCGCAGCACTTGGCTTGCGCTCGGTTCGATGGCGCTGTCGATTGCGGTGGTTGCCGCCTGCCTCTTCCTCGTAGCGATTCACGATCCGAGCCAGGGCCGCGTGCGGCTTGCCTGGATCGAGAGCAAGCTGCCGCTGGTGCTGGATCAGCAAACGGCCGACGCGCTTTCCGCGTCTCTCGAACGCATCGCGGCCGCCCCACCCTGCGGCGCTGCGTGTGCGACAGTGGCAAGCGAGCCGTCCCCTCCGGCCGAGCATGAACCGATGCAGGCTTCGGCAACCGCGGGCTGGTTCGACACCCAAGCTGAGCCGAAGGCAGCGACCTATCCGGTGGCCTGGAGTCTCGACGATCGCGATGCCCAAGCCCCTGTCACCAGCCCATGGGGATTTTCGATCAACGGGACCAATGTAGCCAGCGAAGCCCTGGAAGACGTGCACGCCGTCCTCAAGCCGGACTCGACCGAGCGCGAGGTCGAGCTTGCGCTCGATGTCGAAGGGCAGGCGCACGACGCCCAAGCGGTGATTCCACCCAATGCGCGGTTCGGCCTCATCTCGGCCACGCCATACGACGCCAAGCAGGGCGGTGCCATCCTCACGTTTCGCTACGTGCAGGCCGGACAACGCAAGTCCTCGATCCTGTATCTCTCCCCGTCAATGGTCGCGCGGCTTGCCAGCCGCGGCTAGGTTGCCGTCAAGCCCTCCCACTTCGCCGTCATGAGACGCGAAGGGATGTCAAACAGCGAAAGGACTGCGGGGCACCGGTCGGCCGCGTCCGTTTGCGCAAAGTGGGCAGCCTCTCGGCACCCCGCTGGCGGCTATATTGCAGCCTCAGCCTCGCACGCCGGACGGTAAACCTTGACGGCGAGGTGGGGACCCCTGAGGCTGGTCCGTTAGCCCTGCCGGCGGGCATCCAGGCTTGCCTTCCACGCATGGAGTCGGGCCCTTCTTGTTCGCCGGCACCTCAGGCGCCGCGCCCCTCATCCCAAGTTACAGACGGCCTGCAGCTCGCGTCCTCATGGACGCGGGATGGGCGTATTCTAATGCGCTTTCGAGCGGCGGGATAAGTTCGTGCTGTTGCAGCGCCGAGAATCAGAAGCAGACGTTTTTGATCGTCGGCCAGCGGGCGAAACCTTTGAGCGACGCCGCTTTTGCCAGAGCCGCGACGCGTTCCGGGTGAGAGGCCTTCCGGAGCCGATCCCATGCGCCGCCGGCGACTTCGTAGTTGCCGCAGCTCGGGCACCCGATGACGTGACCATCGAAATTCCGGGGAGTGAGGTCTCTGGCTTCGGTGGCACACACTAGGCAATTCATCTTGATTGTCGCTCCGTGCGTCAGGCGCTCATCGAGGATCGAGCGCATTGCCCCAGGCCGGGCTCAGGGGCACTAGACTATGATGCGGCGACGGCGGCCGTTGCCCCTAGGTCGGACTCCAGCTCATTTTCTGTTGCGGTGCGGTAGAACGGCTCGCAGCCGCTCTTGATGCGATATTGGAGTTGTCCATCGCGCGCAGGAAGTTGAGCAACCACATGGTATGGACCAGGCGCTGCCTTCCGGGGTGGATATCGCTTGCTGAGGCGCACCAAGCTCCCGGTGATGAAGCTGTGCCCGGAAGGTTTGTCTTCGTGTAATCGTCTCATGTGAAGCGTTCTCTCATG
>DATBSP010000137.1:0-3443 GCA_036559705.1 Hyphomicrobium sp. | reverse complement strand
ATGCCGCTGATCCCGCCCGGAGACGTGCCGGCGCTCGCAGGTCAATTGCGCGCCTTTCTCGCCGGCCCCAAGCCTTTCCTCGAGCGCGCCGCCGCGTTGCAGAAGGTCGTCGCGGAGCGCTCCACCGTCGAGAACATGACGCACGAGATCATCGACTTCTACATCTCGGACGTCGGCGCCGGCGTCGCGTAGCTCAGCTCACAGCCTGCCTGTCCGAACGGACCGGTTTTCGGCCGGTTGGTGGCTACGCATTTACACGCTACCCGGGGTGACTGCGGCACGCGGACCTGATGATGTCGAGAATCGGCTAAAGCCAACATGATCGATGCGATCGCAGGCATCCTTTTAGTCTTGGTGGGGGGACTCTGTGTCCTAGCGTTCCCTTTCGTCCTCTGGATGCTGTTTGGTGATGCACCGCGGTCCCGGCGCTACACCTCTCGCCCACGTAGAAGCGGCACCGCAGGGCCTTCCGTTCCGAGCGAAGACCGTGAGGAAGCGCCGTCTCCGTACGACGAAGCTGAAGAGGAAGACGGTTTTAAGTGAGGCCGGAAAGATGAGCGTTACCCGGCTGCAACGAAAAAAGTCGCACACGCGTAGAACAGTGCGGCAATGACAGCCGCCGCGGGCAGCGTGATGATCCACGCGATAATGATGCTGCCGGCGATACCCCAACGGACCGCTGAAACCCTGCGAGCGGCCCCCACGCCCATGATGGCACCGGTGATCGTATGGGTGGTTGACACCGGAACGCCAAACCACGTCGCCAGATAGAGCGTCATTGCCCCCGCCGTCTCGGCGCAGAATCCTTGCACCGGCTTCAGCTGCGTGATCCTCGATCCCATGGTTCTGACTATCCGCCAGCCGCCGACAAGCGTGCCGAGAGCCATCGCCAGCTGGCAGGACAGCACCACCCAGAACGGAACGTAGAAATCTGACCCGAGCAATCCCTTGGCGAAGAGGAGGCTGGCGATGATCCCCATGGTCTTCTGCGCATCGTTGGCGCCATGGCCGATGGAATAGAGCGCGGCGGACCCGAGCTGGAGTACGCGAAACTTGCGGTCGATGGCAAAGGGCGTGCTCCGCATCAAGAGCCAGGCCAAAACCAGCCACAGCAACAACGCCAGAGCAAAGCCGAGCAATGGCGACCAAACGATCGCCGCCATCGTCTTCAGGGTGCCCCCCCAGACGACCGCGCTGAAGCCGGCTTTGGCCGAACCCGCGCCGATCAGGCCGCCGATCAGGGCATGCGAGCTCGACGAGGGAATCGCCCCCCACCAGGTCAGTAAATTCCACACGATGGCGCCCATCAGCGCCCCGAAGATCACCCGCCCGTCGACGATATCCGGCGAGATGATCCCGGTGCCGACGGTCTGCGCCACATGCAAGCCGAAGAAGAGAAAGGCGATGAAATTGAAGAACGCGGCCCAGGCGACCGCGATATTGGGCGACAACACCCGCGTCGAGACGACAGTCGCGATGGAATTGGCGGCGTCATGCAGCCCGTTGAGAAAATCGAAGATGAGCGCGACCGCGACGAGCGCGGCCAGCAACATGAGCGACCCTGTCATCGCTAAAAGGCCCCCCGATCGCGCTCAGACGTGCTCGATAACGATGCCCTGAATCTCGTCGGCGACGTCATCGAGTCGGTCCACGGCATCCTCCAGATGCTTGTAGATCTCGCTGCCGCGAATGAACTCGAGCGCGTCCCCGCCTTTGACCTTTTGGTAGAGCAGTTCCAGGCCGCGGTCGTAGGCGTCGTCGGCGTCGCCTTCGATGCGCGTGATCTGCAGGCAGATCTCGTTCAGCGCCGTGGCGTTCTTGCCAACGTCGGCCAGCATCGAGACCCCGCGCGACGCACGTTCGGAACATTCGACGACCGCGTCGGCCATTTTGCGCATGTCCGGTTCGAACGTCGTCATCTCGAACAGCATGATGGCTTTCGCCGTCGCCTTACATTGATCGACGGAATCGTCCATCGAGGTGATCAGACTCTTTATGTCGGACCGGTCGAACGGGGTGATGAATGTCGTGCGCAAGCCGAGCAGGACCTCGCGGGCGATGCCGTCGGCTTCGTGCTCGAGATCCATGATCTGTTGGAAGCGGGATTTGAGCTGATCGCCGCCGGCGACCATCTCGCGCAATGCCACGGCCGCTTTGACCATGACGGCGGCATGCCGCTCGAAGGCCGGAAAGAAGACGTTCTGGCGCGGCATCAATCGCTGGAACCATTGCAGCATCGCCCGCCTCTGTCGCGTCAATGGACCGATGAATGACTGAAAAAATGGCTCTCGGTCAAGCAAGTCTTCCGCATCGAGCAGAAACTGGGTGCCGAAGAGGACGGACCGGCCGCGGCGTCGGACTCTCTAGATGAGGAAGGCCGACAAAAGCGCGGCGCAGACGAGGCAAAGGCCGGTAGGGAGTTCCAGCCGAACGTGCCGTAATCGCCTCGACGGCCTCGCGAAGCGTGAGACAAAACCTGGGATTTCGTCTCGCCCGTCGGCCGTTGCCGGGGATTCAAGAGTGCTGAGAATGGGTAGCCTGCCCATTGCAGTGAACTTCGTGGACATCGAGGGTCTCCCTTTTTCGCTGCTCGGGCTCACTGCCGCTCCGCCCGGTCATTTCAAGTCGACCATCAGAGCCGCACGTCAGCCGCGAACATCTTCGCCTCATCGCACGGAGTCGCCCTGTGGCGTTTGCCACAACGAGTCGGAATTCGGACCCCCCGCCGTGATGGCTCATCGTGTCCTCCAAGGCATCAGCCCGAAAGTGGCCGCCACGCAAAGGGCGAGATTTAGGAGTTCAATGCCCGATGAACGGTGGAGTGCGAGATGAGGGCGGCCCTTCTCACACTTACGATTGCGGCGACGCTATTTCTTGCGCACTCGCGTGTTTGGGCGTTCGACTGCTTCGAGACCCCCTACGGCAAGCGCAGGTGTGCCTGCATAGGCGCGTACGACTGCAGCGAAATGCGCCAATCGAGAAAATGTAAATCAGACCCCGAATGCGATCACGCGGAGCTGGGCGCTGTCGTTTGTAGCTGCGCAGCAGTGCGGACGTAAACGGCGCGCCCTGGCATGTCGGCACCTGGTGCCGCGGCCACCGCTCGTGGGAGGGGCGCCCGCCAAAAATCTGCGCGACGAGCTATGTTGATGCGGTGCTTCTTGCTAGAATGCGTCGGCATCACGAGCAATGGTTGGGCATGCGTATGGCCGTGAGCGAGAGACAGTTGTTCCTTGACCTCGAGGCGCTCTCCGAGGATCAGATCGAAGTTGGCCTTGATGCGGGCGTATGGGGCGATCCTTCTCGCCCGATGGTGCAACGCTATCTCGACCAGATGAAATTGCGGCGGATCGAAGCCGCGGCCTCGGCGCAGCTCGACGAGTCGCGTGAGGCGCTCATCGCGGTGCGGGAGGCCGTGGAAGAGGCCAGAGCGTCAAACCTCC
>DATBSP010000136.1:0-11970 GCA_036559705.1 Hyphomicrobium sp. | reverse complement strand
TGCATGTTGCGCTGGAGAAGATCGTCGAGGCCCGGCTCGTAGATCGGCGACTTGCCGTCCTTCAGCTCAGCGAGGCGGCGCGGATCCTTGTCGACGCAGGTGACGGTCCAGCCGAACTCCGAGAAGCAGGCGGCAGAGACGAGGCCGACGTAACCGGCGCCGATCATGCAAATATTCAAGACGTCCTCCGCAGCTGCTGCCTCTGGCAGCTTCAACGCTCACGACGTTCCCAAACCGATATACGGTCCTATGCCCCAAGGTTATGGCGTTAGCCTAACGACCACTAGGTGGCAATTGCGGCCTAAGCGCACTTCCACGGGCAGAATCGGGCCCCAGCCGCGGCCTATAAGTTGAATTCTTCGATCTTGGTGAAGGCTGAGCGCAGGGCCTCCGACCAGGCTGAAGACAACTTCTTGAAATACTCGTCGTCCTGGAAAATGCGCTTCTCGCGGCGCAGGTCGAGGCTGTCACGCTCGTACAACAGAATGTCGATGGGCATGCCGACCGACAGGTTGGAGCGCAGAGTGGAATCGAAGCTGAGCAGGACCAACTTGGCCGCTTCGCCGAGTCGCATGGTCGGCTGCGCCACGCGGTCGAGAATCGGCTTGCCGTACTTGTGTTCGCCGATCTGGAAATAGGGCGTGTCGTCGGTCGCCTCGATGAAGTTGCCCTCCGCGTAAACCTGGAACAGGCGCGGTGGCTCTTTGCCGATCTGGCCGCCGAGGATGAACGAGCCTGCGAAGCCCGTTTTGGTCGCCTCCAGCGCCGGTCCGTCGATGGCGCGGATGCTGCGCACCGCGTCGCCGACCAGCCGCGCAGCGCGATACATCGACGGCACGTTGAAGAGGTTGACGGCCTCAGGTTCCTCCTCGCGCTCGACGAGCTGCTCGTTGAGAAGGCTGACGACCGACTGCGTCAGCGAGAGGTTGCCGGCGGCGAGCAGCACGAGTACGCGCTCGCCCGGCTTGCGCCAATAGTGGATCTTGCGGAATTGCGCGATGTTGTCGACGCCCGCGTTGGTGCGCGTGTCGGCGGCAAAGACCAGCCCGCGGTTCAGCCGCAATGCGACGCAGTAGGTCATCGGCAACGTCCCCAGTGAGCGGCCAAGTCGCCCGGCGCACCCTATCACGGGGGTCACTGCTGCTGGGCGCTGCTTTGCTGCTGAACTTCAACGAAGACGTCAAGAACCTCGTCGGCGCCCCCCCGTCGATTGCCGGTAATCGGGGCGGCGGAGGCCGCATCGAGGCCGCAGGCAAGACGGGCGTACCGGTCGGTGGGACAAACTTGGTTAGCTGGGTCGAAGCCGAGCCAGCCGAGCCCGTCGATATACGCCTCCGCCCAGGCGTGCTGGGCTTCCGAGGCATGCTCGCCGCCGGTAACGAAATAGCCGTTCACGTAGCGCGCCGGGAAACCGATGAGTCGCGCCGCCGAGATAAAGACATGCGCATGGTCCTGGCAGACGCCGCGTCCGGCCCCGAGCGCCTCTGACGCGCTGGTATGGGCGTTCGTCACTCCGACCACATATTTCACGCGATCGCCGACGAGCTGCATCAGTTCGTGCAGCCGGTCGATCGGATCGGGTGCCGCAAGGCCGGCCGTCAGCTCGCGGATGGCGTCGTCGGGCGCCGTCTTCGCCGTCTCGCGGCGGAACACTCGTGTAGGCGCAACCTCGGCGAGTCCGCGCACGAAGCCGGCCTTATCGTGCGTTTCGACAGTACCGCGCGCAATGATGGTGATCTCGGAATGCGGGCGCGCGATCGTCACAAGGTGTGACACATTGCCGAAGGCATCGCGGTAGCGGAGGGCGTGCTCGATATCCGGCATCTCGACACGCCAGCTAATGACGCGCTGACTTTCGAACGCGGGCGGCGTCAACCGCAAGGTGTGGATGCTGTAGAGCGCCGGGGCGGCGAACGAGTAGCGCGTCACATGACCGATCGAGACCAGCACTATCCTTAAACCTCACTCAGCCATTGAAGTGGTAGGCCTCGGCAACCTCAGCCCCGAGCCGGTTGTTGCGCGCGATGAAGTCCTCGATGAACTCGTGCAAGCCCGATTGGAAAATATTGTCGATGTTGCCACTGGCGAGCAGGCAGCGCGTTGCCGACGCGGTGTCGTGGCAGTTCGGTTTGGCGCCGTAGAGATCGCCGAGATCGTCGAGGGCGGAGTTGATCTCGTCATAGCAGGAGCGGAGTGAGCGCGGCATCGCCTGGTTAAGGATGAGATACTCGGCGATACGCCACGGGCGGTAGTTCTGCTTGTAGACCCAGCGGTAGCTGCGGTGCGCTGACACCGAGCGCAGGATGGCACCCCACTGCACGTTGTCGACGCCGCCGCCTACCATCTCGATCTGCGGCAGCAGCACGTAGTATTTGACGTCGAGGATGCGGGCCGTGTTGTCGGCGCGTTCTAGGAAGGTTCCGAGCTGGCTGAAGAAGAAAGTGTCGTTGCGCAGGATGGTATTGAGCAGCGCGCCGCGGTAGAGCGCCGAACGTGAGCGCACCCAGTCGAGGATGCGCGGCAGCTCGCCGGTGGTGACGCTCGACGGATTGATGTTGGAGAACTCGATCCACGCGGAGTTGAGACTCTCCCACATGTCGCGCGTCAACGAGGTGCGCTGCGCGCGTCCGTTGCGCCGTGCGGCCGCGAGACAGGATTTGACGCTCGATGGATTGGAGCAATCGAACAACAAGTAGTTGATAACGTCGCGCGTGTTGAGCGTCTCGTGTTTGGCGAAATAGCCTTGCGCACATCCGCCGCTGGCGAGCGTCGAACGCCATTCCTCGTGCGTGCCGTCTCCGTCGCGCGGCAACAGCACGATGCGGTAGCCGACCTCGGTGAGACGCGCCATGTTCTCGGCGCGCTCTACGTAGCGCGCCAGCCAATAAAGGTCGTTGGCAGTCCGTCCTAGCATGCGATGTACAGCGCCCGCATTTTTATGATTGCCAGTAAAGAGCCTCAGTCCTGAAGAACCCATGTGTCCTTCGTGCCGCCGCCCTGGCTCGAGTTGACGACCAGTGAGCCGGCCCTTAACGCGACGCGCGTCAGGCCGCCCGACGTCAGCCGCACCTCGTCGCCGAACAGCACGAACGGGCGCAAATCGAGATGCCGCGGTGCGACGCCCGCATCGACGAGCGTCGGGCAGGTCGACAGCGCCAGCGTCGGCTGCGCGATGTAGTTGCTGGCGTTGGCTTCGAGTTTGCGGCGAAAGGCTTCGATCTCCGCTTTCGACGCCGTCGGGCCAACCAGCATGCCGTAGCCGCCCGAGCCGTGCACTTCCTTGACGACCAGCTCCGGCAGATGCTCCAGCACATACTTCAGCTCGTCGGGGTTGCGGCAGTTGTAGGTCGGTACGTTCTGAAGGATCGGCGCACGGCCGGTGTAGAACTTTATGATCTCGGGGATGTAGCTGTAGATCGCCTTGTCATCGGCGATGCCGCCGCCCGGCGCGTTGACTATAGTCACGCGGCCCGCGCGATAGAGATCGAAGAGGCCGGGCACGCCGAGCACCGAGTCCGACCGGAAGACGAGGGGGTCCAAAAAATCGTCGTCGATGCGCCGGTAGATAACGTCGATCTGGCACGGGCCCTGCGTCGTCTTCATCTGCAGCGCGCCGTCAACGACCGTCAGGTCGTGACCCTCGACCAGCTCGACGCCCATCTGGTCGGCGAGGAAAGAGTGCTCGAAGTAAGCGCTGTTGTACTGCCCGGGTGTCAGCAGCGCGATGCTCGGCTCACGATCGAGGCCGCACGGCGCGACGCTCTCCAGCGTCTTGAGTAGATGCTCCGGGTAATTCTCGACTGGCGCCACGCGGTTCTTGGCGAACAGGTCCGGGAACATGTGCATCATCGTTTCCCGGTTCTCGAGCATGTAGGACACGCCCGAGGGTGTGCGCGTGTTGTCCTCCAGCACGAAAAAGTCGTTCTCGCTGGTGCGCACGATGTCGATGCCGATGATGTGACTGTAAATGCCGAGCGGCGGCTCGACGCCGATCATCTCGGGCACGAAGGCCGAGTTGGCGACGACCAGCTCCTCAGGGATCTTGCCCGCCTTGATGATCTCTTGGCGGTGATAGATGTCGTACATGAAGGCATTAAGCGCCCGCACGCGCTGCTCGATGCCGGCCGTCAGCCGGCGCCACTCGGCCGCTGAGATGATGCGCGGGATGATGTCGAAGGGGATGAGCCGCTCGGCCGCTTCATCGCTGCCGTAAACGGCGAAGGTTATGCCGGTGCGGCGGAACATAGTCTCCGCCTCGAGCAGCTTCAGCTTTAGATCGTCGAGCTTCTGCGTGCCGAGCCATTCGGAGACGGCCTGATACGGAACGCGCACACCGTCACCGGTGCCGTTCATTTCATCAAAAGCCTTGCGCAGTACCGCCTCGGCTTTGATCGACGTCTGTTCCTGCCGCAAATGCTGCCCCAATTGCCCGGACCAAGCCGCATCATGCCCGCAAACTGCGAAAAGTGGCAGCAAATCGTATGTTGAGCGCTGCCTGATGTGCGGGCAATTGCCTTGAGAAACGGCAAAGGAAGGAGAGTTTCTTGCGGCTCCGTCTTAGAACAGACCCTCGATCTGACCGTCTGCATTGAGGCGAATTGACTCAGACGCCGGCACGCGCGGCAGGCCCGGCATGGTCATGATCTCGCCAGTGATGACGACGACGAACTCGGCACCCGCAGACAGGCGCAACTCGCGCACCGGAACGACATGGCCGGTCGGCGCGCCGCGCTTGTTGGGATCGGTCGAGAACGAGTACTGCGTCTTCGCCATGCACACCGGCAGCTTGCCAAAGCCGCCGGCCTCGAGATCCTTGAACGCCGTTTCAACGGAGGCATCGCAGGCGATATCGGATGCGCGGTAGATTTCCGTGGCCACGGTCTTGACCTTGTCGCGCAGCGTCATGTCATCCGGGTAGAGCGGCTTGAAGGCTGCGCGTCCCGAATTTGCCAGCTCGACGACATGACGGGCAAGCTGCTCCGTACCAGCGCCGCCGTCTGCCCAGTGCGTGCACACGAAGGCGCGCGCTCCGAGGCTCTCAACCGCCTGCATCACTTCTTGCATCTCGGCGTCGGTATCGGTGACGAAGCGGTTGATGGCGACGGCCACCGGCACGCCGAACTTCGCCATGTTCTCGAGGTGGCGCTTGAGGTTGTCGCAGCCCTTGTTGACCGCCAAGACATTCTCGTTCTTGAGGTTCTCCTTCGAGACGCCGCCGTGCATCTTGAGCGCACGCACGGTGGCGACGACGACGGCCACGTCAGGCGCGAGGCCGGCCTTGCGGCACTTGATGTCGAAGAACTTCTCGGCGCCGAGGTCAGCGCCGAAGCCGGCTTCCGTCACCACGTAGTCGGCGAGCTTCAGAGCAGACTTGGTGGCCAGCACCGAGTTGCAGCCGTGCGCGATGTTGGCGAACGGACCACCGTGGATGAACACCGGGTTGTTCTCCAGAGTCTGCACGAGGTTTGGCATCAGCGCGTCTTTGAGCAGCACCGTCATGGCGCCGTCGGCTTTTAGCTCGCGGGCGCGGATCGGCGTCTTGTCGCGCGTGTAGCCGATGATGATGTTGCCGAGCCGGCGCTCCAGATCTTTGAGATCGAGTGAGAGGCAGAGGATGGCCATGACCTCGGAGGCGACGGTGATGTCAAATCCGTCCGTGCGCGGAAAGCCGTTCGAGACACCGCCAAGCGAATTGACGATCTCACGCAACGCGCGATCGTTCATGTCGAGCACGCGCCGCCAGGCGACGCGGCGGGTATCGAAGCCGAGGCTGTTGCCCCAGTAGATGTGGTTGTCGATCATCGCCGACAGCAGATTGTGCGCCGAGGTGATGGCATGGAAGTCGCCGGTGAAGTGGAGGTTGATGTCCTCCATGGGCACGACCTGGGCGTAGCCGCCGCCGGCCGCGCCGCCCTTAACACCGAAGCACGGGCCAAGCGAGGGCTCGCGCAGGCACATCATCGCCTTCTTGCCGATGCGATTGAGACCATCGCCTAACCCCACGGTCGTCGTCGTCTTGCCTTCGCCGGCCGGGGTCGGGCTGATGGCGGTGACGAGAATGAGCTTGCCGTTCTTGGCGCCGTTCAGGCTATCGATGTGCTTGAAAGTCACTTTGGCCTTCGTTGTGCCGTAGGGAACGAGCGCTTCGGCCGGAATGCCCACCTTGGCGGCGACCTCGGCGATCGGCTTCATCGTCGCGGCGCGGGCGATCTCAATGTCGGACTTGATCGTCACAGGTCTTGCTCCTCCCAAAAGTGCACTTTTTTGGCCGGCGCGTGGACCCCACCACCGGGACCGGCAGACATTTCCCGCGCCGATATTGGCGGTTCGAACGCCGCGCGCAAGTGTCGACTTTTCGCCGGACCCCAATGCCGCACTGCAGCTAGGTAGGACCGTTAACGCGCAGTCGGATCATTGAGGTACGCGTCCGCCGCTGGCGATGCGGGCGCATACGGCGTTGCCGCGCGTGCTGGATGATATAGTGATCAGCGAGGAGCGACGCATGGGAAACAATCACAGTCACGGGCCCGGTCACAGCCATGCCCACAGCCACGGTGGGGGCGCCCAAAACGAGCGGCGCCTGCTGCTGGCAGCCGTGCTGACGACGGTGACGCTCATTGCCGAAGCGGCGGGCGGCATCATCTCCGGATCGCTTGCCCTGTTGGCCGATGCCGGACACATGCTCACCGACGCCGCCGCCCTCGCCCTGGCTTGGCTGGCCGTGCGCGTAGCCAAGCGCCCCGCCGACTGGAAGCGCACCTACGGCTTCGAGCGCTTTGAGGTGCTGGCCGCCTTCGCCAACGGCCTCGCCCTATTCTTCATCTCGGCGATGATCTGCTTCGAAGCCATCGAGCGCATGTTCAATCCGGTGGAAGTGCTCGGCATACCGATGCTCGCGATTGCCGCCGTCGGCCTCAGTGTGAATATCGTGACGATGCTCATTTTGCGCCATGGCGGCGGCGCCAATCTCAACGTGCGCGCCGCGCTGCTGCACGTGATGAGCGACCTGCTCGGTTCGGTGGCGGCGATCGTCGCGGCGCTGATCATCCTGCAAACCAGCTGGACGCCGATCGATCCGATCCTGTCGATCGTCATCACGCTGCTCATCCTGCGCACCGCTTGGCTGATCACCAAGGATGCCGGCCATATCCTGCTCGAAGGCGCGCCGAGCGACATCGACGTTCGCGACGTACAGAAGGACATCGAGGCGAACGTCCCCGACGTGCAGTCGGTGCATCACGTGCACGCCTGGTCGCTGAGCGAGAACCGCGCCGTCATGACGCTGCACGCGCTGACCTGCGATACCGTACCGCCGGAGCAAGTTGCTGCCGCCATTAAGGCGCGTCTCAAGCAGGCCTTCGGCGTCGTGCACGCGACGGTCGAGATCGAACACAAGGATTGCGCCGACGCCGCTCACGCGAAGAGCTGCGGCAAGGTGTAGACGCAAGTATCGCGTGATGCCGCCAGCTCTTGACTCATTTCTTCAAGTTCGTTGCTACCAATGGAGCAATGGCAGACCTCCTCTCCCCACCCACGCCGGGGCATGCGCGCCCCCGGGTCATGATCGCGGACAAAAGCCCGGTCGTGCGCTCGGGCCTGCGCGACTTCATCTCGCGCGACGGGCGCTTCGAGGTGCTCGACACGCACGCGAGCGGCGCTGCATTTATTGCGGGTGTCGAGCAGCACCCGACGGATATTGGCATTATCGGCTGGTCGCTGCCCGACATGAACGGTGGCGAGGTTCTCTCTACCTTGAAGCGGCGGCATCTGCCGACACGCATCGTTGTCTACACGGGCGAGCCCGGCAAAGACGTGCTGCGCCAGGCCGTGCGGCTCGGTGCCTGGGGTTTCATCTCGAAAAGCGATGAGCCATCGGTGCTGGTCGACGGCATCGCCGCCGTCGCGCGCGGACGTATGTCGTTGCCCTACATCGACCTGCTGGCGCTAACAACCGATCCATTCGCCGAGCTGACGACGCGCGAACGAGAGCTGCTCACCGCGCTTGCCAACGGCTGGACGAATTTGCAAATCGCATCGCGCATCGGCATCTCGCGCAACACGGTGAAGTATCACCTCAAGAACCTCTACGATAAGCTCGGCGTCAGCAATCGCGCGATGGCCGTCGCGCTCTTCATGCAGACGACGATGGATCAGCGCTGAGCCGCGCTGACAATGCCGCGCTGCACAATGCGGCGCGCTCTTTTGTACGTTGCACGGTCGATCAGAGTCGCTAATGTTTCTGCGGGTTAGCGGCGCGGCGACGCGCGCGAGATCGGACCCGAATGTGTGCCGCGGCTCGCGTTGGGCAGGTGGGTAGGAAAGACTACCCGCAAGCACAGTCGAACCACTACCCGACAGCGTCCAGCGGCTGCCCGATCGGGTGTTGCGAAGGGATCAACGTAAATAGATACTTCGCGCCTAGCCGCATGAAACAGACAGCGGACCCGTCGCCGGGCGCGATGGCGGGGCCCGCGCAAAATGCGCGAAGCGAACACACGCCATAGAAACGTAGAATTAGACGGCAATTCGGAGGAAGCTCGGCATGCTCGTTACGACGCACCTTTTCATTCCCGGTCCTACCAATATCCCCGAAGCCGTCCGCTCGGCGATGGACATCCGCATGGAAGACATGCGCTCGCCGGAATTCCCCAAGTTCACGCTGCCGCTATTCGAAGACGTCAAGAAGGTGTTCAAGCTCACCAACGGCCGCGTATTCCTGTTCCCCTCATCTGGCTCAGGCGCCTGGGAGTCGGCGATCTCCAACACGCTGAACCAAGGCGACAAGGTTCTGATGAGCCGCTTCGGTCAGTTCTCGCTGCTGTGGGTCGACATGGCCCAGCGTCTCGGCCTCAACGCGCAGGTTCTCGACGAAGAGTGGGGCAAGGGCGTGCCGGTCGAGAAGTACGCCGAGATTCTCGCCGCCGATAAGAACCACGAGATCAAGGCCGTGTTCGCCACGCACAACGAGACCGCGACCGGCGTCACCTCCGACGTTGCCGGCGTGCGCAAGGCGCTCAACGACGCCAAGCATCCCGCGCTCCTGTTCGTCGACGGTGTGAGCAGCGTCGGCTGCATTGACTTCCGCATGGAAGAGTGGGGCGTCGACTGCTGCGTGTCGGGCTCGCAGAAGGGCTTCATGCTGCCGACCGGACTCGGCATCCTCGCCGTTAGCAACAAGGTGCTCGAAGTCAACAAATCCTCGAAGATGGAGCGCTGCTACTTCTCGTTCGAGGACATGATCAAGAACAACGATAACGGATACTTCCCCTACACGCCGGCAACGCAGCTCCTGCGCGGCCTGCGCGCCTCACTTGACTTGCTGCAGGCCGAGGGACTCGAGAACGTCTTCGCGCGCCACAATCGGCTTGCCGAGGGCGTCCGCAAGGCGGTCGCGGCGTGGGGCCTAAAGCTCTGTGCGCAGGAGCCGAAATGGCACTCCGATACGGTCAGCGCGATTCTCGTGCCTGAGGGAGTCGACAGCGCGCAGGTCGTGAAGACGGCCTACTATCGCTACAACCTTTCGCTCGGCGTGGGCCTCAACAAGGTCGCCGGCAAGGTGTTCCGCATTGGCCACCTCGGCGCGCTCGATGAGATCATGGTCGGCGGTGTGCTGTTCGGGGTCGAAATGGCGCTGCGCGATTGCGGCGTCGAAATCGTCCCGGGCTCGGGCAGCGGCGCGGCGGTCGAGCACTTCCGCGCGACGACCAAAGCATCGGCAACGAGCCGCCCGGAGCCGAAGCTCAAATTGGCCAGCTGAAAGTGAACAGAAGCGGCGGCGCAACGGGCGCCGCTTCGCTGTGACACAACGAGAAGCAGTCGGCACAACGCCATCGGCGCGTGCAAACCGTGATTAACGAAACGTAAAAACCGCCCAGAGGAACGCCTAAATGAGCTACACGCTTTATCCCCTCCGCAAGTCCCGCCTGCAGCGCAGCGAGCTTGCCGTACCGGGTTCCAACCCGACCATGATCGAGAAGGCCGCGCAGAGCGCCGCCGACTACGTCTTCCTCGACTGCGAGGACGCCGTCGCTCCGCCCGACAAGGAGCAGGCGCGCAAGAACATCATCCAGGCGCTCAACGACATCGACTGGAAGGCCGCCGGCAAAACCGTCTCCGTGCGCATCAACGGCCTCGACACGCACTACATGTATCGCGACGTCGTCGACATCATGGAGCAGGCCGGCTCGAAGCTCGATACCATCCTCATCCCGAAGGTCGGCGTGCCTGCCGACGTCTACACGGTCGAATGCATCGTCAGCCAGATCGAAGTCGCCAAGGGCTTCACCAACAAGGTCGCCACGGAAGCGCTGATCGAGACGCCGCTCGGCATGGCCAACGTCGAAGCCATCGCCGCCGCCCCGAGCCGCCTCGAGGCGATGCACTTCGGCGTCGCCGACTATGCTGCCTTCAATAAGGCGCGCACCGTCGTTATCGGCGGTCTCAACCCCGATTACCCCGGCGACCAGTGGCACTTCGCCCTGTCGCGCATGACGGTTGCCTGCCGCGCTTATGGCCTGCGCCCGATCGACGGTCCGTTCGGCGATTTCTCCGACCCGGCCGGCTACACGGCAGGTGCCAAGCGCGCTGCCGCGCTCGGCATCGAGGGCAAGTGGGCCATCCATCCCTCGCAGATCGAACTCGCCAACGACGTGTTCTCGCCGACCGCTAAGGAAGTCGAGCGCGCCGAGCGCATCATCGTGGCGCTCAAGGAAGCGGAGGCGCAGGGCAAGGGTGCCGCTTCGCTCGACGGCAAGATGATCGACGCCGCTTCGGAAAAGATGGCGAAGAACCTCATCGCCACCGCCGCCGCCATCAAAGCTTCGGCTGCCGCCCGCAAGGCCGCCTGAAACAATCGACTATTAGGGAACCAAGAAAAATGGATATTCACGAGTATCAGGCAAAAGAGCTTCTTTCGAAGTTCGGCGTGCCCATCCCGCGCGGCGGCCTCGCCTACAGCCCCGAGCAGGCCACCTATCGCGCCACCGAGATCGGCGGCACCAAGTGGGTCGTCAAGGCGCAAATTCACTCAGGCGCCCGCGGCAAGGCAGGCGGCATCAAGGTGTGCGCCACCGATACCGAGATCGAGCGCGCTGCTGAAGCCATGCTCGGCAAGAAGCTGGCGACGCACCAGACCGGCCCCAACGGCAAGCTCGTGTCGCGCCTCTACATCGAGGAAGCGACCGACATCGCCAAGGAGATCTATCTGGCGTTCGTCATGGATCGCGCCACCGAGCGCATTATGGTCGTTGCCTCGGCTGCCGGCGGCATGGAGATCGAGGAAATCTCGGCCAAGCAGCCCGACACGATCATTCGCGTCTCGGTCGACCCGGCCGTCGGCATGCAGCAGTTCCAGGCACGCGAAGTGGCCTACGGCCTCGGCGTCGATCCGGAAATCATCAACAAGCTCGTTCCGACCATCCTGTCCTGCTACCGCGCGTTCCGCGATCTCGATGCCACCATGGTCGAGATCAACCCGCTGGTGATCACCAAGGACAAGAACCTGTTCGCCCTCGACGCCAAGATGTCGTTCGATGACAATGCTCTGTTCCGCCGCCCGCATATCGCCGAGCTGCGTGACAAGAGCCAGGAAGACCCGCGCGAAACCTACGCTTCCGACCGCGGCTTAGCTTACGTCGGCCTCGACGGCGACATCGGCTGCGTCGTCAACGGCGCCGGCCTCGCCATGGCCACGCTGGACATGATCAAGCTGGCCGGCGGCGAACCCGCCAACTTCCTCGACATCGGCGGTGGCGCCTCTCCCGAGCGCGTCGCCAAGTCGTTCAAGGCGGTGCTGAAGGACAAGAAGGTCAAGGCGCTGCTGCTGAACGTGTTCGCCGGCATCAACCGCTGCGACTGGGTCGCCAAGGGCGTCGTCGACGCCATCACCGACCTGAACATCAAGATGCCCGTCGTGGTCCGGCTCGCCGGCACCAACGTCGAAGAGGGGCGCCGCATTCTCGATGAGAGCGG
>DATBSP010000135.1:0-41634 GCA_036559705.1 Hyphomicrobium sp. | reverse complement strand
CGCGGCCTGTCCACGTTTGGGCGGTATCCTTGGGATTGCGGTATTTGGCGATTCCGCTGCCCTTAGGAGAGCCGCGCTTGCCGAACAGTTCCTTGATGTCAAAGCCCGCCTTCTCGGCGATTGCTCGGAGCTGTTCTTTTGTCGCTAGCGCATCCTCTGTTCGCTTTGCAGCGATAACCGCTTCCACCTTCTTTTGAAGGTCAAGCAGCTGCACGTAAGACATTTTCTCTAGTCCATTGATCTTCGCCATAGCCTGCTTCCTCCAGTAATTTAGCGAGATCGATAGCGTGAATGAGTGCGGGGAACAACTAACCTTGCCGCTCACTCATACGTTTCCGGGACCAACCTTCGCAATATCAAGCTCTTCTCATCTTTCCCGCCGAGCACACAGAAAGCTCGGTGGGAAACGGCAAGTCCGTGTGGGGCCGCAAGGCGACTCAAACAGCTAAAGCGATCCGCTCCAAAGGAACGTTGCCGCGCATCAGCCTTCGTAGGCAATTGCCAGCGCACGCTTCGCGTCCACCCGAATAGCTTGGAGAGAGGCGATCGCGTCATCGACGAACTGGTCGATGTCCGTGTCGGTCGCCAGATGGGGCGAGATCGCGAGATCGGCCGACCGGCTGAGCGCGCTCGACTTTACGTAGAACTGAACGTTCAAATGCAGCGGGTAACGCCTGTCCTCATCGCCGATGAGATGGAAGCCGAACCTTCCATTCGTTTCTTGGATCATCGCCGAATGACCTCCCCTGAGAGCTCGCTCGCCGCAGCTCTTGATTGCCAATAGACCCGCATGACGACCGCGAATGCGCGCTCGTCATGCCGCCTATCTCGCATCACCAAGTCTGGCTCGACGTCAGGCCGTCAGATGACCTGCATGCTCGTTGGCCGACCAGATCGCGAGCACAATCGCCGCGATGCCGACCGCCACGTGTGTGAGCATAGCGGTGCTCGATCCGCTGAAACCCAACACCCACGGTGCGATCACGAGCCAGGCGCCCAATAAGCCGCTGACCCATTCCTCCCAGGTCTGGAAGGCGAACAGCGCCATGAGCGCCATCACAGCGATGATAGCGCCGACCACATACGCATTAAACGCAGCGGACTGCTCGGCGCCAAACCCGAAGAGCCACGGTGAGAAGAATAGCCCCGCGCCGAGCACGAAATTCAGGGTATCCTGCCAATAGACGGAGAGCCTATCCAGAAGCGACATTGCCAACCTCCTTTGATCGACATTGCGGGAGATCAAGTCCTGCCCGCATTTCTATAGTTGATCTACGTATTCGCGCGGATCGTTCAAGGTTGCGGGCGCACCGTCTAAAGAATTACGCGCAACAAATATTGCAATGCAGCAAGACTTGTCGCACACCAAGGGCCCGCGCACTTGCGGCGTTGACTTGATCTCGCGCGCTCTGATTCATATCTGCGTGGGGCCCTTTGGGAGCGGACCCGCGACCCAAAAAGGTAGCGCCGAAAGGCCGTGCCAATGAACGCTCGCTTCCCCCACCCGGCTCCAGGACCAGCTCCGGGCAATGCCGCCATCAAGATTGACGACGGCGCCGTAGAGATCGATGCGTCTATCGTTGGCGCGGGGCTAGGGTTGGAGCCGCAAGAGGTTCTGAGCCTCATGCGCGCCAAGGCGATTACAAGCGTTTGCGAGCACGGCGTCGATGACGATGCGGGCCGTTACCGCCTCACCTTCTTCCACAAAGGCCGGCGCCTGCGCCTGATCGTCGACGATTGCGGACGTGTCATGCGCCGCTCGACGATTGATTTTGGAGATCGCCCCTTGCCCGCTCGCATACACCGGACCGGCGAGTAGACGGGCAAAGTCATCCGCATTGGCGCGCTGACGTCAGCCCTACGTATGATGGCAATCAAACATGTGCTCGCCCAAAAGGGCGTCCGTCGGTGGAGGCGACGTTCCTCAGTCATCGCGAAGGGCTTCGCTTCATCAGCCATGCCCATGTGCGGCTCTAACCAAACGAAAAGCCCCGTCGCTCGCAGGTGGCGGGGCTTCCGATGTGCCGGGTGGTATTGACCGCCCAGTACTCTTCAAACGATTGTCACTTCTTCACTGTGCATGTGGCCGTCTTTTCGTCCCACGTTCCCATGGCCTTTTCGCAATCCGCTTTCGTCTTCGGTGCATCCTGAGCGAACACGGGGGCAGCGGTTACGAGCAAAATGCCCGAGATGATCGCGATGTTCAGCATCTTACTATACATGATCGTGCTCCTTGCACCTTGGGTCTCAACGCCCAAGTTCCGCGAGGTTGCTCTCCGATCCGGGCAACGGCAAGTCACTATGCTGTGCCAGCGTTTACCATCGCGCACCGCTCGGGCCTCTCAGACGCGTGAGCTCGTAGCTTGCCCAAATCCGATATGTGGGAGACCTACGGATAATGCCGCTTTGTCGTGGCTCTTTTTTGTGTCGGACAAGTGGAAGCGCGTCGTGCCGGCGTCGATCAACAGACCCGCAGCCAGACAGCCACGTCTCGAAATCCGCGGAATCCGACTTCAGCACCGGCATGCGCTGATTGATTCTGGCGGCGAACTCGTTCGGCCGGTGGTTATGAAGGTGAACACGACTTCACCGGCGGGACCGCCTGCGATGCCTGTGACTTCCTGCGTGCCAGACATTTTGTGCGCCGCGGGAATCGGATATGCGATCTGGTCAGCACCGGTTACCGATCGGGAGGCGCAACATGGCAATCGATACGGCCGAACCACGCGTTGCTTCCATGGCCTTGCAAGGCCTTGTAGACCCGACAGCATTGTCGTCTGACGAAATACGCGCCGTCTGCGCCTCCGCGCTGATGAAGATCCCGGATCAGCGCCAAGAAGCGATAGTGAAATCGCGCCCTTACGAAGAGCAGATCGCCATGGCTCTGGCTACGGTGCGATTCAGTGATCTTCCCGAGGATGGGATGCTTAAACGCTGGTAGTGGTGGCTGTCAGGAGCCGCCTCGGTGTCCGCAGCAGCAGGTTCTGCAGGAGAGTTCGCGCCTACCGTCCTACAAGTCACAGTCCCACATGAGCGCAACTGTTGCATCGATGTGGAGAAGGCGTTCGTGGAGCCGCTTCCGCTCTGCTCGACACTCGGCTAGCACGAGCACGGCACGTTCCCACTCATCACCGCCAAGAACGTCCTCGGCCAGCAGATGGCTGATTTCAGAAGCTCCCACTTTGATCGCTCTGACTTCGGAGACGATCCGATCTCGCTCTGCGAGCTGAGGTTTGTCCATGCTTGGGCCTCCGCACTGCATTAGGGTCATCGCTCGCGCGGACTGGCGGCGATGCAAAAGGCTTATTCTGCAAACGCCGGTCAACGCCGTCCATGACAGGCCAAGTCTGGACCCAGGCTGCGTGGTGGTCCCCATTTTTTTTACGGCTTGGATCGCTCGCTCTGCTCACATTAGATCTCATTAGATTTCCTGCCCGCGAGGCAGTTACCTAACCAGGGGCGCGCGCCCAGCAGATAGCGGTGATGCAATTTGAAAGTGGTTTGAGCGGGTTACACGCAGCTCGTTATGAACTCGCAATTCTATAACCAGCCGCGGCTTCCGAATTTTACGGGTGAAATGAACAGCGGCTTAAGCCTGCAGCTCCGCTGATTCCAGAAATTCGAGCTTTGGTAGGCCTTGATGATGTTCATCGTCTCAATGCTCACCGTTATGATCCTCAAGAACAGCTCAAGCGGATATTTCGGGTTCTTCATCGTCTCGATGGCCCAGTCATTGGCGTCGTTGACGATGCCGCTATCCTTGTCAGTCCTAACGCACTGGCGCTCCACCACCCAGTCTAGCGCGGGCTTGCCGTTCACGACGTACTCGTAAGCTTCCAGCGGAATACCGGTAACCGCGATCCTCTCGTTGTAGTGAAGTGTGGACAGATTCCTGTCCTTGCCCGCCTTACCATACCGCATCTTCTCGACGCGATAGTCACCTGGTTTGCCGCCACCGATCACCTTGACGCCCGCGTGCATGGGCACTTTCTCGTAGTTGATATGTAAGTCCGCCAGCTCTCGACCGGCCTTGCTGAAAGCCCAAAATTCCTTAGTCGACTTCACGAGCGGGACGCGCGGCAGCTCTTTGCCTAGATTGTCGCCGAACCGTTCAAGATAGTCTGGAGAGTGAAGGAGACCATATACGTAGTAGCCCCTCAGTCCCTTCGCGTGCGCCCATTTGATGATGGCTTTGCCAAGCATGACTTCCCACTGAAGCGTCTTGTCTGCAGGATGAAGCTTGGCATTGTGCGGCAGGGGCTTGCCCAACTTGAAGTAGAGGTTGGTGTAGTAATCGCGCCGCAACTCTACGTAGTCGCTAAACTCCGCATCGCCAATGTCATGTATGCGTTTGGAGCCCGCGTACTCCCGCCAGAATTTCACCACGCGCTTGATTTGGCGCAGCATGCCAGGCTTCGTTTTGCCTTGAGATGCGCTCTTTTCTCTGGAGGCGACGTACTCGTCTATCACGTCGCGGAAGAGCGTAGCCTTGATGGGCAGCCCCTGCTCCTGTTGCGCCAACAGGTAGTAGTGGGCCTTCTGAGCTCTGGTTATGGCTTCTTCCAGCGTGGACGTCTTCAACGTCCGCCAGACGTAAGTGCCATTTAAAAAAGAGCGGTGCTGATATATTCGATTTCGCTTGAAAACAACTAGCTTGCCTTCATCAAAATAACGCGCGTCGTCCACTCGTAATTGCTCCCCCAATTGTTTTGCGAGGGGCTATTGTACGAAATGGGTTGCCTAGGAAAAGCCTAGAGTAACGCATTAGTGCACATTTTTGCCTAGGGGTTGCCTAGGAGAAAATGGACTCATAAAGCGTTGTAAACTGCTGATTTTATTGCATTAATCATTTTTGCCGTGGCAGTGCTTGTACTTCTTGCCCGAGCCGCACGGACACAGGGCGTTACGGGCCACACGGCCCCAGGTCGCCGGATCCGCTGGATTGACGGCTGTCGTGCTCTTGCGGGTCTGCAGCGGCGGACGCCGGTCGGGCGTGCTGCCAACCGGACCGCGCACCTCGGCGGCGATGGCGGCATCGGCCAGGGCGAGTTCATCTAGGCCCGAAAACGGGTCGATGTGATGTGCATGCATTTCCGGCAAGTCGACCTGCTGCATCCCCAGCTGGTTCTCGGGCGAGGCGAGCTCGACGTGCATGAGCTGCCCGGTGACCGCCTCGCGCAGGTTAGCGAGCATGGCTTCGAACAGCACGAATGCCTCGCTCTTGTACTCGTTGAGCGGATCGCGCTGGCCGTAGGCGCGGAAGCCGATAACCTGGCGCAGGTGCTCGAGCGTGACGAGATGCTCGCGCCACAGATGGTCAAGCGTCTGCAAAAGAACCATCTTCTCGATCTGGCGGAAGTTGGCCTCGCCCAGCTCATCGGCCTTGCGCGCCGCCTTGTCGTCGACCTCCTTGAGGATGCGTTCAGTGATCTCCTGATCGGCGATGCCTTCCTCGGAGGCCCAACCATCGATCGGCAGATCGAGGTCAAAGACGCCGGAGATAGATTCC
Source organism: Hyphomicrobium sp. (assembly GCA_036559705.1). GTDB lineage: Bacteria > Pseudomonadota > Alphaproteobacteria > Rhizobiales > Hyphomicrobiaceae > Hyphomicrobium_A. Next base: position 36,125 of record DATBSP010000135.1, on the reverse strand, counting down.
TTCAGTGCGGCGGTGTTCCACTGCTCGGCGTAGGCCGTCTCCGGGATGTGCGTGCGCACCAGTTCGTTGACCAGCTGGTGCCGCAGATCCTTCACCGTTTCGGAGACGTCTTCCTCGCCCATGATGTCGAGCCGCTGCTCGAAGATGACCTTGCGCTGGTCGTTCATCACGTCGTCGTACTTGAGGATCTGCTTGCGGATGTCGAAGTTGCGCGCCTCGACCTTCTTTTGCGCCATCTCCAGCGACTTGTTCATCCACGGATGAGTGATCGCCTCGCCGTCCTGCAGACCAAGAGTCTTGAGGACGCTGTCCATGCGGTTGGAGCCGAAGATGCGCATCAGGTCGTCGTCGAGCGCGAGGTAGAACTTCGAGCGGCCCGGGTCGCCCTGACGGCCGGAGCGGCCGCGCAACTGATTGTCGATGCGGCGGCTCTCGTGACGCTCGGTGGCGAGGACATAGAGGCCGCCTGCCTCCAGTGCCTGCTTCTTCTTCTCACCGACGTCCGCCATTAGCCTCTCACGGGTCTTGGCGATCTGGGCGTCATCGGGCGAGCGGCCCGCCTCGCCTTCATCTGCGATCCAGTCTTTGAGGCGCGCCTCGACGTTGCCGCCGAGTTGAATGTCGGTGCCACGACCGGCCATGTTGGTGGCAATGGTCACCGCACCGGGAACGCCGGCTTGCGCCACGATGCGCGCTTCCTGCTCGTGGTGACGGGCGTTGAGCACCTGATGTGGGATCGGATCAGAATTCGCCTTGGGTCGAGAGCCGACCTCGACGAGATAAGAGCCCATGCCGGCGAGGTATTCCTTGAGCTCGTCGTCTTTGCCGTCCTTTAGCTTGTCGGCCTGAGCGAGCGCGGCGCGGCCAAGCTCCTGGATATACTTCTTATCCTTCAAGAGCTCGGAAAGCTGCTCGGACTTCTCGATCGACACGGTGCCGACGAGGATCGGCTGGTTGCGGCGCCGGCAATCGGCGATCGTCTGCACGATGGCCGCGTACTTCTCCTTGGCCGTGCGGTAGATCTCGTCGTCGTCGTCGACGCGGCCCACCGTGACGTTGGTCGGGATCTCGACGACGTCGAGACCGTAGATGTCGAGGAACTCGTTCGCCTCGGTCGACGCGGTGCCGGTCATGCCGGCGAGCTTCTTGTAGAGGCGGAAGTAGTTCTGGAAGGTGATCGAGGCCAGTGTCTGGTTTTCGGGCTGGATCTCGACGTGCTCCTTGGCCTCCAACGCCTGGTGCAGACCTTCTGAATAACGGCGCCCGGGCATCATGCGGCCGGTAAACTCGTCGATGATGACGACTTGGCCGCCTTTGACGATGTAGTCGCGATCACGCTGGAACAGCTTATGGGCCTTCAGCGCCGAGTTGATATGGTGGACGAGCGAGACGTTCTCGATGTCGTAGAGCGAGCCCTTCATCAAGCCCTTTTGTTCCAACACCGCTTCGACGCGCTCGTTGCCCAATTCGGTGAGCGAGACCTGGCGTTGCTTCTCGTCGAGTTCGAAGTCTTCGGCGGCGAGCGTCGGAATAATCTCGTCGACGGCGACGTACAGATCGGCGCGGTCTTCGAGCGGGCCGGAAATGATGAGCGGGGTGCGCGCCTCGTCGATGAGGATCGAGTCCACTTCGTCGACGATGGCGAACGAGTGGCCGCGCTGGACCATCTCGTCCATGTCCATCTTCATGTTGTCGCGCAGGTAGTCGAAGCCCAACTCGTTGTTGGTGCCGTAGGTGACGTCGCAGGCGTAGGCGGCCTTGCGCTGCTCATCGTCGAGCCCGTGCACGATGGTGCCGACGGTGAGGCCGAGCAACTTGTAGATGGCACCCATCCACTCGGCGTCGCGTTGCGCCAGGTAGTCGTTGACGGTGACGACGTGCACGCCTTTGCTGGCGAGCGCGTTGAGGTAGACGGGCAGTGTGGCGACCAGCGTCTTGCCTTCGCCGGTCTTCATCTCGGCGATCTTACCCTCGTGCAGGACAATGCCGCCGACGAGCTGCACATCGAAGTGGCGCTGACCGAGCGCGCGCTTGGCGGCTTCGCGCACTGTCGCGAAGGCGGGAACGAGAATCTCGTCGAGTGTGGCGCCCTCGCTAACCTGGCGCCGGAAGTTCTCCGTGCGCATCTTCAATTCGTCGTCGGTGAGACGGGAGACGTCTTCCTCGAGCGCGTTAATAGCCTCGACGCGTGGGTAGTATCCTTTGACGCGGCGTTCGTTCGATGAGCCGAAAATCTTCGCCGCGAATTCCCCGATCGTCGAAAGCATTCGAAGTGTCCCCTAAATTCCGGGCTCGGCCCGGGAGGTATTGGCATGACGTACTGATAGGTATGCCTACAAGTGAAGCCGTGGTATCAGCCGAGATTGACCGGACCCCGCGAACGGAAGACGGCCGCCAGGTGCGGTGGAAGCGCCCATGTCGCAGGAAGTTCGGCCGCGGGGGAGAGATAAGGACCGCACCATAGGCTTGTCAACGCATCGGAAACGCTTCCATGGCGGCCGCGAACCCAGCGAAAACGCCCGCCAACTCTCAAATTCTTAACTTGGCAGCGGGTATCGCCCCCACTATCCATGGGCCCGCAGCCGGCCGGCTGCGCCCGTTTCCTTTTGCATGAACGCGCAACGCCGCGGGTTTGCCCCCATCTTCGGCCCGCCAAACAATTCAGAGATCGAGCATGCATCGAGTCATTCAGAATATGCGCGCCCTTGCGGGCATCGCCGTTGTTGCCGCCATCACCTTTGCCGCGCACGAACATCGCGCACTGGCGCAGGACGCGGCCGGCGAAAAGGTCATTGTTACCGTCGATGGCAAGCCGATTACCGAAGCAGACATGAAGCTCGCCGAGAGCGAGATCGGTTCTGAGTTAGCCAACCTGCCGCCGGAGGTGAAGCGGCGCGCGCTCGCCGAGTACCTCATCGACAATCAGCTCTTCGCCAACGCCGCCGAGGCGGCCAAGCTCGGCGACACGCCCGAATTTCAAAAACACATGGCTTACCTGCGCCAGCGCGCGCTGCGCGAGCAGCTTTTCGAGAAGACCTTGAAAGGCAGCGTCAGCGTCGACGAAGCACAGAAGATCTACAATGCACGCGTCTCCGAGCTGAAGCCCGAGGTCGAGTTCGCCGCCCGCCATATCCTCGTCGACAGCGAGGCGAAGGCGAAGGAATTGCGCGACAAGATCGTCGGCGGCGCCGACTTCCAGCAGGTCGCCAAGGAGAATTCCAGCGATACCGGCTCCAAGGAGCAGGGGGGTTTTCTCGGCTACTTCGGCGCGGGCCAGATGGTGCCCGAATTCGAAGCGGCCGTCGCCAAGATGCAGAAGGGCCAGGTGTCGGAACCAGTGAAGACCAACTTCGGCTGGCACATCATCAAGCTCGAGGACCGGCGCAACAAGCTACCGCCTACGTTCGAGCAGGTGAAGGAGACGATCATGAATTCCCTCGCCGTACGCAAGGCGCAAGAAAAGTCAGCCGAACTGCGTGGCAAGGCCAAGGTCGACTACGTCGACGTCGACATGAAGAAGTTGGTCGAGGAAGCGCAGAAGAAGCAGGCGGAAGCCCTCGAAGCGGCGAAGAAAGCCGCCGGCCAGGGCGGCCAGCCAGGTGCAGCTCCTGCTCCCGGTGTGGCGCCGGGCGCAGCGCCGGCCCCTACCACACCGCCCGCGCCGACGCCCTGATCGCAACAAAATCACGCGCACGTGCAGCGGGCCGCTTGCTCCAAGCGGCCCGATCTGTTTCCTGAGCCGGACTTTGCACCGCGCCGGAGCCTTTCATGGGCAAGCCCGCCCCCGTTTCCCCCTTTGCACCCGCCTCCCTGCCCGACGTGCCGGAGGTGGCGGGCGTGCGCTTTGGGACCGCCGAGGCGGGCATCCGCTACAAGGGCCGCACAGACCTCCTGCTCGCCGTGCTTGCACCTGGCACTGAGGTCGCCGGCGTGCTGACACGCTCCAAGACGCGTTCGGCACCGGTCGATTGGTGCGCCATCGGCCTGCGGGATGGCAAGGCGCGCGCACTCGTCGTCAATTCCGGCAATGCCAACGCCTTCACTGGCAAGAAGGGCCTCGAGGCGGTGGTGATCACCGCCAATGCCGCCGCAGCCGCGGTCGGCTGCGCGCCAGGCGAGGTGTTCATCGCCTCCACGGGCGTCATTGGCGAGCCGCTCGACGCCGGCAAGTTTGCTCATCTGCTCAACAAGCTCGCCGCCGAGTCCAAGCCCAACGCCTGGCACGCTGCCGCGCGCTCCGTGATGACCACCGACACCTTCCCGAAGCTCGCAACGCGCACCGCCAAGATCGACGGCTGCGAGGTCGTGATCAACGGCTTCTGCAAGGGCGCCGGCATGATCCAGCCGGATATGGCGACAATGCTGTGCTTCGTCTTTACCGATGCGCCGATCGCAGCGCCGGTGCTGCAGACACTCGTCGCCGATAGCGCCGACCGCACCTTCAACTGCGTTACCATCGATGGCGACACATCGACCAGCGACACGCTTCTCGTCTTCGCCACGGGTGAAGCCGCAAGACGCGGCTGCCCGCGCATCGACGATGCAACCGACCCGAGGCTCGCCAATTTCGCTGCGGCGCTGCACGATCTGTTGCGCGAGCTGGCGATCCTCGTCGCCAAGGACGGCGAGGGCATCACCAAATTCGTGACCATCGAGGTTGAGGGCGCCGAAGACGACCGCGCGGCGCGCCGCATCGGGCTATCGATCGGTAATTCACCTCTCGTCAAAACCGCAATCGCCGGGGGCGACGCCAACTGGGGCCGCGTTGTGATGGCGGTGGGCAAATCCGGCGAAGCCGCCGACCGCGATAAGCTGTCGATCCGCTTCGGCGACATTCTCGTCGCTCATGAGGGCGAGCGCGCGCCAAGCTACAAGGAAGAGGAAGTCGCCCGCTACATGCGGGGGGCGGAGATCACGCTGCGCGTCAACATCGGCATCGGGCAGGGAAGGGCAACCGTCTGGACCTGCGATTTGACGCACGGCTACATCGATATCAACGCCGACTATCGCAGCTGAACAGGCCCCACGCCCATGGACCCCGCATTCTGGCGAGAGCGCTGGAAGAATCAGGACATCGGCTTCCACCAGCCGGAATTCCACGCCCTGTTGCAGAAGTATTGGTCGCGGCTCGACCTTCGTCCAAGCTCGCCGGTGTTCGTGCCGCTGTGCGGCAAGAGCCTCGATATGGTCTGGCTGGCGCAACAGGGGCACCGCGTGATCGGTGCGGAACTCAGCGAGCTGGCGATCGACGACTTTTTCGCCGAGCGCGGCCTCAATCCGACGGCGAGAACTGCTGCGCACTTCACCGTGAAGTCGGCCGGTGCTTACGAACTGTGGTGCGGAGACGTGTTCGAGCTCCCGCGTGAGGCGGTCACTGGCGTTGCCGGTGTCTACGACCGCGCCGCGCTGATTGCGCTGCCTCGCCCGTTGCGCGAGCAGTACGCCGAGAAGCTCAAAGCGTTGCTGCCAGCGCAGGCGCCCGTGCTGCTGATCACCCTCGAGTACGAGCAGCCGCAAATGTCCGGGCCGCCATTCTCCGTGCCGCGCCGGGAGGTTCGCGAGCTCTTTGCCGGCAGCTATGATTGCGCCGAGCTTGAGTGCCACCACGTGCTCGAAAGCCATCAGCACTTCAAGCAGCGGGGGCTTACGGCGCTGGAGGAATGCGTCTTTCTTCTGCAAAGAACCTCAAGCTAGCCCAAAAAAACTCTGCCCGCCCTAACCGCAGTCAGGAATGCGGCGCGAGCGGGCAGAGGCCGTAAAATCGGTTAGTGGCGGTGGCGGTGACGGGGCTTACAGACCTGCACCCACTTGGTCCTGCGAGTGCCGAACTTCCAGACGGTTTTCTTGACCATGTGGCAGCGCATGCCATCGCGGTGGCCCGCTTCTGCGGGTGTCGGAGCCGCCGCCATGGCGAGTGGAGCGGCCAGCAGAGCCATCGCAACAAAGTACTTCATCATCATCTCCTCAGTTTTTTAGCTGCGTCAGGCCCCGTTGAGACCGGCACTCTGCGCAAGCAACAAGGTAACGGCCTGTGGGGGCGCGCTCCGTCGCGTCTCACGCAAAAATAGCTCCGGTTCGGATTGATGCCGCGGGGACCCGGGCAGTGCCGCCTCAACGCACGAGGTTCTGACAAAGTTCTGCCGTATGGGACAAATTGCTGAGCCTATTCCCGGTTTACCGCTACGAAGAGTTTGCGGGCTGACATTTCCCGCCAAGGTGCGCATAATCGGGAACTGGGGAATCAACGGCTTAGTGATCAAAGGGCCGACGTCTTGGCAAAGGGCGGACGTATCGCATTGACGACGGCAGCGGCCGCCTGGGCATTTTGCATCCAGCCGGTAGCGGCGGGTACTGCATTGGTGTTCGACTACGAGAGCGGCCACGTCCTCTACGCCGAAGATCCCGACGGGCCCTGGTACCCAGCCTCGCTCACCAAGATGATGACGGCGTACCTCGTCTTCACCGCCATTCGCGACAAACGAGCGACGAAGCAGACGAAGATCTTTATCTCGCCCACCGCCAACAAGCAGCCGCCGACCCGGTTGGGCCTCAAGGTCGGCAAGGACGTCACTCTCGACGATGCCCTGCGCGCGCTCATCATGCGCTCGGCCAACGACATCGCCGTCGCCATCGCCGAAACGCTCGGCGGCGACGAGGCCTCGTTCGTCAAGGAGATGAACCAAACAGCCGCACGTCTCGGCATGTCGCATACCCACTTCATCAACCCGCACGGTCTGCCGGCCGAGCAGCAGGTGACGACGGCACGTGATATGGGTCTCCTCGCCCAAGCGCTACTGCGCGACTTCCCCGAGGAAGCTCCGCTCTACGCGCAGACGCAGGCGACGATCCAGAAGATCATCATCGGCACGCACAACGCGCTGCTGACGGGCTTCCCCGGTGGCGACGGCATCAAGACCGGCTACACCTGTGCGTCGGGCTACAATCTTGTCGCCAGCGCCACGCGCAACGGTCGCCGCCTCATCGCGGTGATCTTGGGTGAATCGAGCGGCAACGCGCGCACCGCCCGCGCCGCGGCGCTGCTTGAGAGCGGGTTCCGCACGCGTGACTGGAAGTCGGCGTTCCCCATCGCCCGCGTCGAGAACTACCCGAGCGATGTTGTCGGCGCCGGTTTCGATCCCGATCCGGTGATGATCGAGCGCTTCCGCGCCTGCAAGGCGCCGCCGCCGGAGGTCACCGCCAGCGCCGCCACGGTCGATGGCAAGCCGGCAGTGAAGTCCGACGTCAAGAAAGTCTCGGCTAAACCTGCAAAGAAGACGGTCAAGAAGAAGAAGCGCCGCCAGCCGCTCGACTAGGGCCGCACAGCAGGCTGGACGCTAGAGCTTCGCCTCGATCGCATCCCAGATTAGTGCCGCGATGTCGGCGCCGCCGAATTGCTTCACCTGCCGGATGCCGGTGGGCGAGGTGACGTTGATTTCGGTCAGATACGGGCCGATGACGTCGATGCCGGTGAACAGGAGCCCGCGCTTTTTCAGCCGTGGTCCGAGCCGCGCACAGATCTCCTCGTCACGCTTCGTCAATTTTGTGGCCTTCGCCGTGCCGCCTACGTGCAGGTTCGAGCGCGTCTCGCCCGACGCCGGCACGCGATTAATGGCGCCCGCCACCTCGCCGTCGACGAGGATTATGCGCTTGTCGCCCTCTCGCACCTCGGGGCGGTACTGCTGCACCATGAACGGCTCGCGAAACACGCTCTGGAACAGCTCAACGAGCGCACCGGTGTTGGTATCGTCCTGGCCGATGCGGAAGATGGCAGCGCCGCCGTTGCCGTACAGCGGCTTCAGGATGACGTCGCCCATCTCTTTGCGGAACGCCTGCACGTCATCGGCCGAGCGCGTGACGATAGTCGGCGGCATCAAGTCGAGGAAGTCGAGAACGAAAATCTTTTCCGGCGCGTTGCGCACCTCCGCCGGATCGTTGACGACAAGCGTCTTGGGGTGGATGCGCTCTAGAAGATGCGTCGTGGTGATGTACGCCATGTCGAACGGCGGGTCCTGGCGCAGCAGCACCACGTTACGCTTCGACAGATCTTCAACGCGGGGTCGCGTCAGCTTGCAGTGGCTGCCCTGCTTGTCCTGCACCTTCAGCGTGGCGCCGCGCGCCAGCAGCTTGTCGCCGTGCAAGGCGAGGTTCGGCGGCGTGTAATAGAAGAGGTCGTGCCCGCGCTTCTGCGCCTCGAGCAGGATCGCAAAGGTGGAATCCCCGCGGATATCGATCCGCTCGATCGGGTCCATCTGGACGGCAACGCGTAACGGCATGGAGGCTCGCTGACGGTAGGGCGACGGGCGCCGTAGGCAAGCCGCGTCGCGGGGGCCCTGTCAATGGGCGGTCCCCTGTCTAAAGGCCGTTGGGGATGTGGCGGGGCCAGCGGCGTGGCACCAGCAGGATGAGATCGAAGCCCTGCTCGTGCGCGTGGTAGTGCGGACGGTATGCAAGCCAATAGTCGGCGGCGGCCCGGATGCGGGCGGCTTGGCGCTCGCCGACCACCGCTTCGGCAGCGTTGGCGGTGAGGCGGCGCTTCACCTCGACAAAGGCTAGCCGTTTGCCGCGCCCGGCGATGATGTCGATCTCGCCGGCACGCGTCTTCACGTTGCGGCCGACGATGCGATAGCCCTTGGTCATGAGTGCAGCGGCAGCGAGCATCTCGGCCAAGCGGCCGCGGCGCGGGCGGGCGCGCCGCTCGCCAGCCGTCATGGCGCGTCTTTCCGCGCGCGCAGCCCGAGATCGTAGACACGGCTCTTCGGTATGCCGAGCGCGTCGGCCACCGCCTTGGCGGCGTCGCGCAGGCTCATCGCCTCGAGCGCCGGTGCTAGGCGCGTGACGATGTCGTCGTCCGATACTTCGCCCCGCTGAGGCGGCCCGACGAGGATCACCGTTTCGCCTTTGATCGTTGCGCCGTCGAGCTCGGCGGCGAGGCGATCGAGCGGCGCGCGGCGCACCTCCTCGTGTAGCTTGGTCAGCTCGCGCGCGATTGCTGCGGGGCGCGCGCCGAGCACCGCCGCAAGATCGGCGAGCGCCTCGGCAACACGCGAGGGCGCCTCGAAGAACACCAATGTCGCCGGCACGACGCTGAGCTCGGCGATGCGCGTGCGACGGGCGGCGCTCTTGGGCGGCAGGAAGCCGCCAAACAGGAACGCGTCCGTCGGCAGCCCGCCGACAGAAAGTGCCGCAAGCGTAGCGGAAGCACCGGGCAGAGCCTCGACGCGGTGGCCGGCATCGAGCGCTTCGCGCACGAGTTTCCAGCCGGGATCCGAGACGAGCGGCGTGCCCGCATCCGAAATGAGCGCGATCCGCTCCCCCGCCGCCAGCTCGCCGAGGACGCGGGGGCGCTCCTTGGCGGCGTTATGCTCATGGTAGGGCCGCGCCGGCGTGCCGATGCCAAAGTGTGAGAGCAGCGTGCGGCTGTGACGCGTGTCTTCGCACAGGACGGCGTCGGCACGCGCCAATACAGCGATGGCGCGCAGGGTCATGTCGCCGAGATTGCCGATGGGGGTAGAAACGACGTAGAGGCCCGGCGCCAGTTCGGCCTCCAGATGCCGCCGCATTTCCTCGGCCGTACGGGCGAGAATTCGGCTTGGATCTGCCTTCTCTCCGCGCATGGCGGCCAGTCTCTTTCGCAACTGAGGCGTCGATTGTTCACGATAGTGGCAGAGAGGCACTTTTCGGCGGCAAATCGAGGGTCTAACCAGTCAGGTGAGAGTCGTTACACTGTTCCGGCTGTCGGGACCATATTGGCCAGGCGGACGGCGGGAGCAACGCTCGAGGGGGACCGCGATTTGCTGCGGATGAGCTTGGAGCGGGCCAGGGTCAGCTGGCGCCGAGGCGCCGGCACACTGGCCGTGCTCGGCCTCCTGCTTGCCGGCTGCTCGACCGGCGGCCCCGCTGAAGCGCCGACCGCGGCGCTGGCTCCGCCTCCCGGGCAGGGTCAATCGCAAACACGTGCCCCGGTGAAAATCGCGCTGTTGCTGCCACTAGGCGGCATGGGCGAGACCGCGGCGGTTGCCAAGAGCATGAAGCAGGGCGCCGAGATGGCGCTGTTCGAGCTCAACGATCCGAACGTCGAACTCATCACTAAGGACGACGGCGGAACCGCCGCTCGGGCGCGCGCCGCCGCCGACGAAGCCATCAAGGAAGGCGCCGAGATCATCGTTGGTCCGCTGCTCTCGCAGTCGGTGACGGGTGTCGCCCCGGTCGCGCGCCAGGCCAACGTTCCGGTGCTCGCCTTTTCGAACAACACGCAGGTCGCTGGCCAAGGTGTCTATCTCGTCAGCTTCCTGGCCGAGCAAGAGGCGGAGCGCATCGTCTCCTATGCCGCGGCGCACGGCAAACGCCGCTTTGCCGCGCTCATTCCGGACGACGCCTATGGCGCCGTCGTCGAGGCAGCGTTCCGCCGCTCCGTGCAAAACAACGGCGGCATGGTGGCAATCGTCGAGCGGTATCCGTTGGCGGCCAACGGCATGCTGGGACCGGCCAAGCGCGTAGTCGAGGCGATCAAGGGTGGCGAGACCGCCCTGGCGCCGATCGACGCCCTGTTCCTCCCCGGCGGGCAAGAGGTGCTGCCGCAAATCGGGCCGGTGATCGCTTACGCGGGCCTTGATACAACAAAGGTGAAGCTGCTGGGCACCAGCGCCTGGGACTTCCCATCGATCGGCCGCGACGCGGCGTTCGTGGGCGGCTGGTACCCGAGCCCCGACCCCATCGCCTGGCGCTCGTTCTCCGAACGCTTCGCGCGCACGTTTGGCAGCAGCCCGCCACGGATCGCTTCCATCGCCTACGACGCCGTGGGAGTCGCCATCGGCCTATCGACCAACGCTCCCGGCGCGCGCTACACATTCGCCAATATGACGCGCGCCAATGGCTTTTCCGGCGTCGACGGCATTATCCGCTTCAGCGAGAACGGGATGAGCGAGCGCGGGCTGGCGGTGCTTGAGGTGCAGAAGTTCGGCTCGGCGGTAATCGATGGCGCGCCAGCGAGCTTCCAGGGTACAAAAGTCTCTGCCGCCAACCAAGCGGGTGCACCGCCCCAGACGCCCTAAGGAAGACACCCTTAGGCCGCGAGCGCCTCGCGCCGGCGCCCCGGCGCCGTCCGTTCGGCCTCGGCGAGGATCGTCCGCAGTGCCGACACATCGGCGGGAAGCGGCATGGCCGCACGGAGATCGTGGATGAGTTGCGTCAGCGCATAGTCAGCGGAATCGATCTGCCGCGCCGCTGCAGCCTGCAACGCCTTCACGCGCTGGAAGCTCGCCAGCGCCGCGGACAAGATGCCCGTCGCCCGCCGCCAATGATCCTCGATCGTCATGCGCACCGGCTCGACCGCCCTTAACGTCTCGCGGGGCACGCGGGCCGGAACGCCATGCAGCGCCAGCGTTGCCCAAAGGCCGGCCAGGGCGAGATTGACGTGGATGATGATGCGTCGGAGCATGTCGATGCGCAGCGCTATTTCGTTCTTGGTTAGGATTGCATGAGCTCCCGTCGCCAAACACTGCACGCGATACGGCCGCAGATACTGGCGCGATAGACAGGCTGACCTTATTTGCCTGAAATGACAATATGTTCTGCATGTAAGCTGACATCGCGTTGCCGTTGCGCAACGGATGTTGCTGCACCTCTTGCGTAATCTTTTCAGACAATTCTTAACGGAGTTCTTACCATACGAAATAAGCCAGTGACGCCGTCGGCTTAGGAGCTTGAGCTGCGCCGCTGTGTGCAGAAGGCCGGTGAAGCGCCAAACTTAGTTTGGCTAAACGCCAGACATGCCCAGCGTGCGTCGCACATCGGCGGGCGAGGCACCACCCGCGCGCAGCGCTCCCTCCCCCGCACTCTTGGCGAGCTTGCGGCCGTCGGCATCGACGAGCAGCCGATGGTGCTGGTAGAGCGGCTCGGGCAATCCCAGCAGAACCTGCAACAGGCGGTGCAGGCCGGTCGCCTGGAGCAGGTCGCGACCGCGGGTGACGTGCGTGATGCCCTGCCGGGCATCGTCGACGACGACGGCAAGGTGATAGCTTGCCGGCACATCCTTGCGCAGGATGACGGCATCCCCCCACTGCTCCGCATGCGCTTCGAGGACTTGCGGGCGACCGCTCTCGTCGAGCTCCGTGAAGGTCAGCGGCGCACCTCCGAGACGATCGCGGGCCACGCCGAGCGCCCGCGCCATGTCGAGCCGCAGCGCAAAGCGCTCGCCGTTGTGCAGGCGCACCTCGATCTCTGACCGCGGCATGGACTTATGCAGGCCAGGGTAGAGCGGCGCGCCATCAGGATCGACCGCCCCTGGCGAAACCGCCGCCTCGATCTCGCTGCGCGAGGCAAAGCACGGGTACAGCAACCCCTTGGCCTCCAACTCCTGCGCCGCCTGCACGTAGGTCGCAAAGTGCTGCGACTGCCGCAGGACCGGCTCCTCCCATGTAACGCCCAGCCATGCGAGGTCTTCGAAGATGCCGGCGACGTGTTCCTCGCGGCAGCGTGCAACGTCGATGTCCTCGATGCGGACGAGGAAGCGGGCGCCCAGCCGCTGCGCCATATCGAACCCGGTAAGGGCGGAAAGCGCATGCCCGAGGTGCAGCGGGCCGTTGGGGCTCGGCGCAAAGCGAAGGACAGGAACTGGGGTCATGAACTCTCGGCGTCGCGGCTCAGTCGCATTGGCCGGTGCGGCCGGCGCCGGGTGAGTAGGTGCGCGCCACCGCCTCGACGACGCGGTTATAGAAGCGACGCTCGGCCGTAGGATAGATCATCGCCCAACTATTTATCAGATGGCCACCGCAGGTGAAGCTGACGCGCTCGTAGAACTCGTGGTCGCCGATGGTGCCCGAAATGACGAACCACTTGCCGCGCACCGGCGCGTAGTCGATGCGCGCGCCGGCGTAGTTCTCCTGCATGAGGTAGTCGCGATAGGCTTGCAGCGTCGTTGCGTCGTCGTTGACGAAGGCGCCGACTAGCAGCTGGGCCTGGCCGTCACGCGAATACAGCACGCGGCCCTCGTCGGTATTGGGCTCGCGCACCTGCGGGAACACATCGATGGGATAGGCGATGAGGAAGCCGTGGCGCTCGTTGCGCAAGGTCGCCCAATCGCGGCGCCAATCGGCTGCCCGGGCAGCGAACTCGCCGGCCAAGCCGCCTGCGAGCAAAAGCACCAGAAACACTACCGCAAATGAAGTCGCCGTCCGTGACCGATGCCACATCGCCAGCACTCCAAAACACGCGTAAGCCCGCCGCTTTGCGAACGCGCGATGAAGACTTTACGTTGCATGCGGCCCGTGGAGAAGGGCCCGTAAAGGCAATGCACATGAAACGTCCGCAAGCGGCGCCCATTATCCTCAGCGATGACGCGATGCGCAAAGGCATCCGCGCTTTGCGCCGCAAGTGCCCGCACATGCGTATGGTGCACGCGCACGCTGGGGACCCGCCGCTGCGCCAGCACACACCAGGTTTTGAAGGTCTCGCGCGCATCGTTGTCGGTCAGCAGTTATCCCTCGCCAGCGCGCAGGCGATTTGGGGCCGCATGCAGCTCGCCGTGCGGCCGATGACGCCGAGGGCGCTTCTCAAGCTCGACGATGAGCAGCTGCGGGCCGCGGGGCTGTCGCGCGGCAAGGTCACCACCTTGCGTGCGGTGAGCCAGGCCGTAGTGGACGGCCTCAATCTTGACGAGCTGGCACTCGCGCCCGAACCCGAGGTGCATGAAGCGCTCACGGCGCTGCCCGGCATCGGACCGTGGAGCGCCGACATCTACCTGTTGTTCTGCCTCGGCCGCGCCGACGCCTTCGCCGCCGGGGATCTCGCCTTGCAGATAGCGGCGCGGGCGGCGCTCGGGCTCAAGGAGCGGCCAACGCGGGATGAGCTTTTCGACATTGCCGAACGCTGGCGCCCCTGGCGCGGTGTCGCTGCGCACCTTCTGTGGGCTTATTACAAGGTCGCCGACCGCGCCCTGCTGGTTCCAAAAAATGCCTAGTTTGCGTGGCCTTAGGTCGTGCTGCAACACTCGGCTGCGGGCGTGGCCGGGAGCTTCACAGAGTTGATATGCGCCGCTAGTATCCCGGCCGAACGTCGAGGAGAACGCGATTCGCAGGCGAGATCGGACAGGACGCCCGTAACGTGGATGCGCATGCGGCCATTCCGGATTCATTTCCGGCACTTGTACTAAACGCCGACTTCCGGCCACTGAGCTACTACCCGTTGTCGCTCTGGAGCTGGCAGGAGTCGGTGAAGGCTGTATTTCTCGACCGCGTCAACATCGTCTCGGAATACGACCGCTTCGTCCGCAGCCCCTCATTCGAGATGAAGCTGCCTAGCGTCGTCTCTCTCAAAACATACGTGAAGCCGGCGCTCTATCCCGCTTTCACACGCTTCAACGTGTTCCTGCGCGACCGCTTCACCTGCCAATACTGCGGCTCGAAGGAAGATCTGACATTCGATCATTTGATCCCCCGCTCGCGCGGCGGCCAGACGCGGTGGGACAATGTCGTCGCCGCTTGCGCGCCGTGCAATCTTGAAAAGGGCGGCGCCATGCCGGACGAGGTGGGTATGCTGCCCAAGCAGTCGCCCTACCGGCCGACGGTGTTCGAATTGCACCGCAACGGGCGGCTGTTCCCGCCCAACTATCTACACGAAAGCTGGCTCGACTATCTCTACTGGGATACCGAGCTCGAGCCGTAAGCACTCTGTCTGTGCAGCGAGCGAAACTGAAAGGCCCCGGCAATGCGGTTGCCGGGGCCTTCGTCGCTTTGGAAGGACGACGGTAATTCGTTCAGGCGGCGCGCCGGGTCGGTGCAGCACACAGCAATTCTGCGATCGCTTCGACAGCCCGGCCCCAATCGCGCGCGACGCGGTCGTCGGCGCTCAGCCCGAAGGCGAGCAGCGCGTCGGCCGGAGCGCCGCCATCGCGGAAGAAGCGGGCGCACGACTGGCGGGCAACGCCAACGGCCTGATGCCACTGCAGCGGGTTAACGTGGTTAAAACTCATTCGACACCTCCTTATTGGTGCGCCGTTTAAGTACCCCGGCGCGAGGCTTTGAACTGGGCGGCAAGCACACAGAGCGCGTTGGCACCACAACGCAAAACCATGTCACGTGGTGCCTTTTGGGGAGGCCCGCGGCTCCTGCGCTCCGCATGCTTGCCAGCTCGTTTGGAAAGGTCCCTCTATCCCCTCCCGAAAAGAAAAAGCGGCTTCACTATCTTGTCGGAACCGCCGCTATGGGAACGTCCGTCGCTGGAGACGGGCTGCCGATAGCGACGAGAACTTCGCCGACAACTTCCGAAAGCGAACGCCACGAATGCAACTGAGACTCCACGGCACACCTCACTAACCAATTGACTAAGCGGCTGACGCTAGGCGGTACGCAACCAACGCTACTCAACTTTCGGGGTGCAACCGCTCGGAAGTACGCGAGGACCTTGCCTCCGAGCGGTTCGCCTCGACTTGCAGTGTGCGCTCGAACAGGAGCGCTATTGGGGAAGGTTGGCTGACGCACTTTCAACGCTACTGGGAACGCAACCGAACGCAACCGAACGCAACCAAACGCCACGCGACGCAACGGACGCAACGCCTACAAACGCACTACTTGGGGGGACTGACGCTGGACACGACTGACTGAACGAGGACGCTACTAACGCAACTGAGCGGGACGCGGGGTTCCCGAAGTTACTGACGCGGAGACGACGCGGGGCCGGAGAACGCGACTGGCGAAAACTCTACTGACCTACGCAACTGCCTTCGAACTTCGTTCTCTAGGTACGCGAGAGAACTGCCGGGCTCTTGAAGTACGAAGGCTCGTGTCTTGAACGCGAACTCTTCACTGCGTGTTCCGCGAACGAGAGGAATAGACCGTTACTTTTTGACCACGGAATGGCAGCGTCGTGTCGGACCCACGGTATTTAGCTTGACAGTTGCTGAACGGAAGCCGCTGTCGCCAGTATGCGATTGTTCTGTGGATAACTTTTGATCGCAAGGCACGAAGCCGAAACTTCAGCGCGCGTTTAGCGCTTCGCTTGTCGCGCGGATGCTCAGCCACACGATGAGCAGCGAAGCAACAACATTCCAACCGGCAAAGGAGATGCCGGCCAACCGCCATGCCGCCTGATCGCAGCGCACAACGTTGGTCTGCTGCAGAGCTTTCAACATGTCACCGGCGTTGGTCATGATCTGCTGCGAGCCTGAGCATTCTGCCGGTCCCGGCCAGAACTGCCATTCGGCCCCGGCGTGATAGACGCCCAGCGCGGCGTTAGCGAGGAATGCCAACGAGACGAGTATGAAGAGAACAGCGGCGCCACGGTGCTGCCCGGCGCTCAGCGCCACGAGGGCGAGAAACAGCAGCGGCACGCCCGCGTAATAAGCGTAGCGCTGCTCGAGACACAACGGGCAGGGCGCATACCCCCCCAGGTGCTCGAATGCCAGGGCAACTAGAATCGCCGCGGCCGCGAGCAGGAAGGCCACGGCGCCGAAGCGGTAGGCCGAATGGGCTGTCGGATCGGAAGCCGCCAAGGTCATCAGCACACCTGTAACCTTCAACTAGAAAAGGTATTTAACAGCGACGAAGCCGCTGACCAAGACCACCACGAACACGGTCGTCACCAGGGTGAGGCGGCGCTCGATGAATTCGCGGATCGGCTGGCCGAAGAAATAGAGCAACCCCGCGACGAGATAGAAGCGCATGGCGCGCGCGATGATGCTGGCGCCGATGAAGGCGAGCAGATCCATTTTTGCGACGCCCGCCGCAATTGTCACGACTTTGAACGGAATCGGCGTGGCGCCTTTGATGATCACCGCCGGCACGCCATACGTCTGCACGAACTGGATGAATGCATCGAGGGCATTCTCCCTGCCGTAGAACTTCAGGATCGGCAGGCCGATCGTTTCATAGAAGTAGTAGCCGATGGCGTAGCCGAGCAGCCCACCGAGCACCGATGCGACAGTGGCGACAGTCGCGTACCACCACGCCTTTTGCCGGTCGCTGAGCACCATCGGTATCAGCATGACGTCCGGCGGGATGGGGAAGAACGAGCTTTCGATGAAGGAGACGAAGGCGAGCGCCCATGGAGCGCGGCGGCTCGATGCCAGGCCCATCATCCAGTCGTACATGCGACGCATCATGTGAAGTGATCACTCAGCGGCTGGCGGGAACTTGGCAAGCGATCCGCTCGCTCTGCGGGTCGTGAAGCTCAGGGCGAGGCGCAGGACGATCTCGTTGAGGATGAAGCGACCGCTGCCGGTCGCGCGAATGCGATGCGTGCCGGGAATGGCTTCAATAAGGCCCTGCTGTGTCAGTGCCGCAATGGCAGTCGGCGAAGGTCGTATGCCGCTGAGGCGTGTCAACCGCTCGATATCGACGCCCTCGGAGAGGCGCAAGCCCATGAGCAGCAACTCATCGGCTTCCTCGGCAGCCGACAGCGGCGTGTCCTCGGTGATCCCGTGGCCGTCCTGCTCGACGCGCGCGGCCCAGGCTTCCGGGTTGCGCTCGGTGCTGGTCGCGTGTCGCACGCCGCCTCCAGCCAAGCGCCCATGTGCACCCGGACCGCAGCCGGCGTATTCGCCATAGCGCCAGTACAGCAGATTGTGGCGGCTCTCCTCACCTGGCGTAGCGTGGTTGGAGACCTCGTAAGCTGGGAGGCCGGCCGCGGCCGTCAGCTCCTGAGTCGTATCGTAAAGCGCCAACGCTGCCTCCTCGTCGGGTATGACAAGCTTGCCGGCGGCGTACAGCGCTGCGAAAGGCGTCTCCGGCTCGATGGTGAGCTGATAAAGCGACAGATGCTGGCCGGCGATGGCGAGTGCATCGCGCAGCTCGTCTTTCCACGCGGGGAGCGTTTGCCCCGGCCGCGCGTAGATGAGATCGAACGAGAAGCGATCGAACGTCGCGCGCGCGATTTCGATCGCCGCCTTGGCTTCGGCGACAGAATGAATTCGGCCGAGAGACTTCAGGATATCGTCGCGCAGCGACTGAACGCCGAGCGACACGCGATTGACCCCCGCCGTTCGATAGCCGCGGAAGCGCCCTGCCTCGACGCTCCCGGGATTGGCTTCGAACGTGATCTCGGCATCCGGCTTGACGCTCCACAGCGCAGCAATCTGCTCGAGGATCGCGGCGACCGTCTCCGGTGCCATCAACGATGGCGTGCCGCCGCCGAAGAAAATGCTCGAAACGGTCCGCGGGCCAGTACGAGCGGCAGTGTGCATCAGCTCGCGCAGGAACGCGGAGCGAAAGCGCGCCTCGTCAATGCCGCCGAAACGGACGTGGCTGTTGAAGTCGCAGTAGGGGCACTTCTGGGCGCAGAACGGCCAGTGCACGTAGACGCCGAAACCCACCTCGTCGGCGCCTGTCTCGTCAGCCGGGCGCGTCGAGGCAGGCCCGCTTGAAATGGTCGAAGGCGCGGGTGCGGTGTGAGATGGCATATTTGCTGGCCGGCTCCATTTCGCCGAACGTCTGATGGTGCCCCTCGGCGATGAAGATCGGATCATAGCCGAAACCATTGTCGCCGCGCGGCGGCCAAACGACATGACCGTAAACTTTGCCCTCGAAGAGCTCGGTTTGCCCGTCCGGCCAGGCAAGGCACAGCACCGAGATGAAGTTCGCGCGCAGCGGCTCGCCTTTCCAGCCCTCTTGTGCCGCGAGTTCGTCGTGGACGCGCTGCATGGCAATGGAGAAATCGCGGTTCGGCCCGGCCCAATCGGCGGTGTAGACGCCGGGGGCGCCCCCCAGCGCATCGATCTCGATCCCGCTGTCATCGGCCAGGGTTGGTAGCCCGGACCCCCTGGCGGCAAACAGCGCCTTGAGCGTGGCATTGCCCTCGAACGTCGTCTCGGTCTCCACGGGCTCGGCGAGCCCGAGTTCGCCGGCGGACACCGCCGCCAGCCCGTACGGCTCGATAAGCTTGTTGATCTCCCACACCTTGCCGGGGTTGTGGGTGGCGACAACGAGTTGGTCGCCGCGCCGCAGGCGACGCGTCATTGAAGGCCCCAGATGCGCGCCTCGGCAAATTCCAGGCAGTTGCCGGCGGGATCGCGAAAGTAGATCGAGCGCCCACCGTCCGGCCATTCGAAATCGGCTTCGATGTGAATTTTCAGACGCTCGAGATGCTTGCGCCACGCGGTGATCTCGGCAGCGCTGGCACGGAAACACACGTGACCCTCGCCGTCGGCGCCGTGCGGCGGCACGGGCAGCTCGGCGTCGTCGGCCGGTGGCTTCGACGTGACAAGGGGATTGAAGATGAGCAGCATTTGATCGCCGACTCGGTAGAAAACCTGGCGGCCTTCGGCTTTGGCGAACGGCTCGAGCCCCAGCGCACGGCGATAGAAATCTTCGACGGCGCCGAGGTCGCGGGCGTACAGCACGGTTTCGAGAATGCCGTGCGGAGTCATGGTTAGGACACTGTCAGTTTCTGTAGCGCGACGAGCTCGCCGATGCCCTTCTTGGCCAGCGACATGAGCTGATCGAAGCTCTCCTGGCTGAAGGCCACGGTCTCAGCCGTGCCCTGCACCTCGACGATGCCTCCCGCCCCGGTCATGACGAAGTTGGAATCCGCCTCTGCGCCGGAATCCTCCACATAGTCGAGGTCGAGCACCGCGGTGCCCTTGTAGAGTCCGCAGCTCACCGCGGCGACGTGATCGCGCAGTGCGTCCTCTTTCACCATGTCGCGCAGCTTCATCCACTGCATGCAATCGTGCAGGGCGACCCAGGCGCCGGTAATGGCGGCCGTGCGTGTGCCGCCGTCAGCCTGGATGACGTCGCAGTCGATGCTGATCTGGCGCTCTCCCAGCTTTGTCAGGTCGACAACGGCGCGCAGGGCACGACCGATCAGCCGCTGTATCTCCTGCGTACGCCCCGATGCATGTCCAACCGTCACCTCGCGGCGCATACGCTCGTTAGTGGCGCGCGGCAGCATGCCGTACTCGGCCGTCACCCAACCGCGTCCCTGACCCTTGAGCCACGGCGGCACGCGCTCTTCCAGGCTCGCCGTGCACAGCACGTGGGTATCCCCGAACTTAATCAGACAGGAACCCTCGGCGTGCTTGGAAACAGCTCGCTCGATGGAAACGCGGCGTAACTCGTCGGGGTTGCGTTTCGAAGGGCGCATGAGGGATGCCGGACTTTAGGTTGTTGCTGGGCAAATTTGGGCAGAACCTACGGGACGGTCCGCCGCGCTTCAACCAAAACCACCGGCTAATTTGACGAAGATGGGGCGCCGTCCCTAATCTTGAGCAACTTGAAGGCGAGGTTCGAAGATACCCGAGCGATGACCGAAGGCGTAAGCGAACTCACCAAGCTCAGCGAACGCTCCCGCACAATTTTACGGCAGATCGTCGAGTCCTATCTCGAAACGGGCGAACCGGTCGGCTCGCGCAACTTGTCGCGCGTGTTGCCGATGGCACTCTCTCCCGCCTCGATCCGCAACGTGATGTCGGACCTGGAGCAGCTGGGGCTCATCGTGGCGCCGCATACTTCTGCGGGGCGCCTGCCGACGCAACTTGGCCTTCGTCTGTTCGTCGACGGCCTGCTCGAGGTGGGCGATCTCACGAGCAAAGAGCGCCGGCAGATCGAATCCCACATCGCCGGCAAGCACGCAACGACCGTCGACGACGTGCTGCGCGAGGTCGGCGAGATGATCTCCGGCCTGTCGCACTGCGCCGGTGTGGTGCTCGCCGACAAGCAGGTGACGCGCCTCAAGCACATTGAGTTCGTGCTGCTCGAGCCGGGCAAGGCATTGGTGGTGCTGGTCGGCGAGGATCAGACGGTCGAGAACCGCGTCATCACACTGCCGCAGGGACTGCCCTCCTCGGCGCTGGTCGAAGCCGCCAACTATCTCAACGCGCACATCCGCGGCTCCACGATCGACGAAGCACGCAGCCGCATCGAGCAGCAGCTTCAGTCTTCGCGCGCCGAGCTCGATGAGCTAACCAAACGCGTCATCCAGGCGGGGCTTGCCGAATGGTCAGGCTCGCTCGATGACCGCAAAAGCCTGATCGTGCGTGGCCAAGCGAACCTATTGAAAGACCTCAACGCGCGGGAGGATCTCGAGCGTATCCGCCACCTGTTCGACGACCTCGAACGCAAGCGCGATCTCGTGCAGCTACTCGGTCTGTCGGAAAGCGCCGACGGAGTGCGCATTTTCATCGGATCAGAGAACAAGTTGTTCTCACTGTCGGGCTCTTCGCTGATCGTTGCCCCTTTCCACGACGAGCGCCGCAAAGTGGTCGGCGTGCTCGGCGTTATCGGCCCCACCCGTATCAATTACGCCCGCATCATCCCTATGGTCGACTACACTGCGAAGCTCGTTAGCCGACTGTTGACTTGATTTTTGTAGAGCATCGCCTGATATCGGGCTCGCATTCCGACGAATTCGCCCGGCCTCCCCCGAGCGCCGCCCTTGATGAGGATCCGCCACCAGCGGAGTTGCCAATGGCCGACGAAGACAAAAAACCCAATCCTGACGCTGGCTCGGCCGGCAACGGCATCCCGGCGGCCCGCGAGGCCAACGGCCAGCCCGACGATGCCGTCGGCGTGTTGGAGGGGCGGATTGCCGACCTGACCGACCGGCTGCTGCGCGCCCACGCCGAGATGGACAACCTGCGCAAGCGCACCGAACGCGACAAAGAGGAGACGGCGAAATACGCCATCTCCAAGTTCGCGCGCGAGGTGTTGGCTGTCGGCGACAATCTGCAGCGGGCTACCGCCGCCGTACCCCCCGGCGCCGCCGATGCCGACCCGGCTCTCAAGGCATTGGTCGACGGCGTTGGCTTGACTGAGCGCGAGTTCCTCAACGTGCTGGAGCGCAACGGCGTCAAGCGCATCGACCCGGAAGGCCAGCCGTTCAACCCGCATCAGCACCAGGCGATGATCGAGATCGACCAGCCGGATGTCGCGCCGGGAACCATCGTTCAGGTGTACCAGCCGGGATACGTCCTGGAAGATCGCGTGCTGCGCCCGGCCATGGTGGTAGTGGCGAAGGGTGGGGAAAAGCGCGGCGGCGAGGACAAGGGCGCGCCGCAGCGGAAAGCCTCGGACGACGCCGCCTGATAGCGTTGCTTCGCACCTCGAGCCGCTACTATGTTCGTGATCTTACCCACTGAATGGCGGGGAAAATTGAAGGCCGCAGTGTCAGAAGTGCCCGTTGCGCGCCCAAAAAGGCACCTTATATAAGCGACGTTTACCGTTGGAATGCTCCATAGGGGACCGCTTCGGCGCGCTCCGCCGCGCCACTGGATTTTCTGGACGCCGAGAACTCGGGTCCGGACGGTCTGCCGCAGAATGATGAGGATAGGCACATGGCTAAAGTAATCGGCATCGACCTCGGAACCACGAACTCGTGCGTGGCAGTCATGGAGGGCGGCAAGCCGAGGGTTCTGGAAAACGCCGAAGGCATGAACACCACGCCTTCGATCGTTGCCTTCACCGCCGACGACGAGAAGCTCGTCGGCCTTCCCGCCAAGCGCCAGGCGGTGACCAACCCCTTCAACACCTTCTTTGCCATCAAGCGCCTCATCGGCCGCCGCTATGACGACCCGATGGTCGAGAAGGACAAGAACCTCGTCCCCTACAAGATTATCAAAGGTCCAAACGGCGACGCCTGGGTCGAGGCCCACGGCAAGCAATATTCTCCGCAGCAGATCTCTGCCTTCATCCTGCAGAAGATGAAGGAAACCGCCGAAGCCAAGCTCGGCGAGAAGGTCACGCAGGCGGTCATTACCGTTCCCGCCTACTTCAACGACGCCCAGCGCCAGGCGACCAAGGACGCCGGCCGGATCGCCGGCCTCGAGGTGCTGCGCATCATCAACGAGCCGACCGCCGCGGCGCTCGCTTACGGCCTCGAGAAGAAGAAGGAATCGAAGACCATCGCGGTCTACGACCTCGGCGGCGGCACGTTCGACATCTCCATCCTCGAGATCGGCGACGGCGTGTTCGAGGTGAAGTCAACGAATGGTGACACGTTCCTCGGCGGCGAAGACTTCGACATGAAGCTCGTCTCCTACCTGGCCGAAGAGTTCAAGAAGGAGCAGGGGATCGACCTGCGTAACGACAAGCTCGCACTGCAGCGGCTGAAGGAAGCCGCCGAGAAGGCGAAGATCGAGCTGTCGAGCGCCACGCAGACCGAGGTCAACCTGCCGTTCATCACCGCTGACGCCTCAGGTCCCAAGCATCTCACGATGAAGCTCACCCGCGCCAAGTTGGAGAGCCTCGTCGACGACCTCATCGCACGCACCAAAGGTCCGTGCGAGAAGGCCATCAAGGACGCCGGCCTCAAGGCCGCCGACATCGACGAGGTCGTGCTCGTCGGCGGCATGACGCGCATGCCGAAGGTGCAGGAAGTCGTCAAACAGCTGTTCGGCAAGGAGCCGCACAAGGGCGTCAATCCTGATGAGGTGGTCGCCGTCGGCGCCGCCATTCAGGCCGGCGTGCTGCAGGGTGAG
Organism: Hyphomicrobium sp.; assembly: GCA_036559705.1. Taxonomy (GTDB): domain Bacteria; phylum Pseudomonadota; class Alphaproteobacteria; order Rhizobiales; family Hyphomicrobiaceae; genus Hyphomicrobium_A. The sequence goes on along the minus strand of DATBSP010000135.1, from coordinate 12,721 downwards.
GTCAAGGACGTCCTGTTGCTCGACGTTACGCCGCTGTCGCTCGGCATCGAGACGCTGGGCGGCGTGTTCACGCGCTTGATCGAGCGCAACACGACGATCCCGACCAAGAAGAGCCAGACCTTCTCGACCGCCGAGGACAGCCAGAACGCCGTCACCATCCGCGTCAGTCAGGGAGAACGCGAGCTGGCGGCCGACAACAAGCTGCTCGGTCAGTTCGACCTGGTCGGCATTCCGCCGGCCCCGCGCGGCGTGCCGCAGATCGAAGTCACGTTTGACATCGACGCCAACGGCATCGTGCACGTCTCAGCCAAGGACAAGGCGACGGCCAAGGAGCAGTCGATCCGCATCCAGGCTTCCGGCGGTCTCTCCGAATCCGAGATCGAGAAAATGGTCAAGGACGCGGAATCGCACGCTGCCGAGGACAAGCAGAAGCGCGAGCTGATCGAAGCGAAGAACCACGCCGAGGCGCTGGTCCACGCCACCGAGAAGCAGCTCAAGGACAACGAGAGCAACGCGGCTGTGGCGACCGCCAAGCCCGACGTCGAGAAGGCAATCGCCGACCTTAAGGAGACACTGTCTTCCGAGGACACCGAGCGCATCAAGACGGCGACCAACAACCTCGCCCAGGTGGCCATGAAGATCGGTGAAGCGATCTACGCGGCCCAGCAGGGCGCGAGCGCTGGTGGCGACGCCGGTGCGGGCGACAGCGGATCAGCCTCGGGCGACGAGAACGTCGTCGACGCTGACTTCGAGGAAGTGAAGGACGACAAGAAGAAGTCGGCCTAAGCTCTTTGCCTCCAAGCCGTTTGAAACCGTGCGGGCCCGGCCATTCGGCCGGGCTCGTGCTTAAGCGAACCACCAGGCAGCCATTGACCTTCCGGTTGCGGCAACATGCCGGCTTTCCACATGCGATGAGGCTTGGCGCACCCTTCCCCCGCGCCAAAAACATCGCTATCTCCAAATTACAGGGCATTCGCCAGTGCACGAGACCGAAGGACCCGCGCTGAACATGGCCAAGCGCGACTACTATGAGACGCTCGGGCTCTCCCGGAGCGCGAGCGAGCAGGAGCTCAAATCTGCCTACCGGCGGCTCGCCAAGGAGCTTCACCCTGATCGCAATCCCGGTGACACCCGCGCCGAGCTTCGCTTCAAGGAGCTGAACGAGGCCTACGAGGTTCTGAAGGACCCGCAGAAGCGTGCGGCCTACGATCACTTCGGGCATGCCGCATTCGAGCACGGCGGCGGGGGCGCCCGCGGCTTCGGACCGGACTTCGCCTCCTCGATGTCCGACATCTTCGATGACCTGTTCGGCGAATTCATGGGCGGGCGGCGCGGTGGCGGACGCTCGCGCACGGCGCGCGAGCGCGGCGCCGATCTGCGCTACAATCTCGAGATCACCTTGTCGGAAGCCTACGTCGGCAAGACCGCGCAGATCCGCGTGCCGACCAGCGTTTCCTGTGAAACATGCTCAGGCTCGGGCGCGCGCGCCGGTACCAAACCGACGACTTGTCCGACCTGCGCCGGTCACGGCAAGGTGCGCGCCAGCCAGGGTTTCTTTACCATCGAGCGCACCTGTCCCAACTGTCAGGGCCGCGGCGAGACAATCGAAGACCCGTGCCAGGCGTGTCACGGCTCGGGGCGCGTCACCAAGGAACGCACGCTTTCCGTCAACATCCCGCCCGGCGTCGAGGACGGCACGCGCATCCGTCTCGCCGGCGAAGGCGAGGCCGGCCTGCGCGGCGGTCCAGCCGGCGACCTCTACATTTTCCTGTCGATCAAGCCGCACGAGTTCTTCCAGCGCGACGGCGCCGACATCTTCTGCAAGGTGCCGATCGCAATGACCACGGCAGCGCTCGGCGGCCAGATCGAGGTGCCGACGGTCGAAGGCGGCGCGACGCGCATCAAGGTTCCGGAGGGCTCAGAGAGCGGCAAGCAGTTCCGCTTGAAAGGCAAAGGCATGCCTGTGCTGCGCTCCAAGGTAAACGGCGACATGTACATCCAGGTCGAGGTGGAGACGCCGAAGAGCCTGACCAAGCGCCAGCGGGAGCTGCTCGAGGAATTCGAGCGCGAAAGCCATAAGGAAACGAGCCCGGAAAGCGCCGGCTTCTTCGCGCGCGTCAAAGACTTCTTCGACGGTAAAGGCACCTGAGGAACGACCATGGCGACACCGGTGCGACTGCTATTCTTCGCCGGCTCGTCACGGACGGGGTCGTTCAATAAGCAACTGGCGCGGCTCGGCAGCATGATCGCCGACGCCAACGGCATTCCCTCGACCTTCGCCGACCTCGGCGATTATCCGATGCCGATCTATAACGGCGACCTCGAAGCCGCCGAGGGCCAGCCCGAAAACGCCCATAAGTTCAAGGAACTTATGGCTGCGCATAGCGGCATCTTCATCGCCAGCCCCGAGTACAACGCCTCGATCACGCCGCTGCTCAAGAACACCCTCGACTGGGTGAGCCACGTGCGCGAGCCGGGACCCAGTGGTCCCGAGGTCTACAAGACGCGCGTCTTCGCGCTCGGCTCGTCATCCAACGGCGGCATGGGCGGACTACGCAGCTTGACGACCGTGCGCCAGATGCTGGAGCTTGGTCTTGGCGCCCTCGTGCTGCCCGATCAGTTCGCCGTGCCGCGTGCCAAGGAGGCGTACGGCGAGGATGGGCATCTCAAGAACAAGGACCAGCAAGAGATATTCAAGGCGCTGATCCAGAGACTTGCGCGCGCCGCCCACGTGCTGCATGGCTAGCGCCCGGCTCCTTGCAGCGCGCTTCCCGTCATGACGTCACCGACAGCCAGAGACCGCCTGATCGTCGCCCTCGACATGCCGACGGTCGAGGAAGCGCAGCGGCTCGTCGCCGCCCTCGGCGATGCGGTCACATTCTACAAGTTGGGCCTCGAACTGCTGTTCGCCGGCGGCCTCGACCTAGCGCGTTCTCTCAAAGGCCACGGCAAGCAGGTCTTCCTTGATATGAAACTGCTCGACATCGGCAACACGGTCGAGCGGGCGGTTGCCAACGCGACCGACTTCGGTGTCGACTTCCTCACCGTCCACGGCCACGATCTCAAGACCATGCGCGCCGCCGTGACGGGACGCGGCTCCAGCAAGTTGAAGCTGCTAGCCGTGACCGTGCTGACCAACCTCACCACCGACGACCTGCTGCAGCAGGGTTCCTCGCTCAGTCCCGCCGACCTCGTGTTGCGGCGGGCGAAGCTGGCGCGCGAATCCGGTTTCGACGGCGTCATCGCCTCGGGCCAGGAGGCGGCGCGCATCCGCGAGGCGGTCGGCCCCGGTTTCCTCATCGTCACGCCGGGCATTCGTCTGACCGGTAGCGCCACCGACGACCAGGAACGCATCACGACCCCCGGCCACGCCATCGCATCCGGCGCCGACTATCTCGTCGTGGGGCGCCCCATCACCCAGGCGGACAATCCCAAGCTGATCGCTGAAACCTTTATCAACCACATCCGCGAAGCGGAGACGGCGGGCGCCAAGGCCGGCTGATAGAAACGACGGGAGGAGCTAGACCAATGCCGAAAGGATACGTGATCGTGCGCGCCGAGGTGACCAACCCTGAGCAGTGGGCCGAGTACGTGACGAAGTCCAAAGTCGCCCTCGAGAAGTTCGGTGGGCGGCGCATTGTGGGCGGCGGCCAGGCGAAGATCGTCGAAGGCGACGGACTGCCGCGCAACGTCGTCATCGAGTTCGACAGTTTCAACAAGGCGCTCGGCTACGCCAGCTCGACGGAGTATGCCGAGGCCAAGAAGTTGCGCCAGGGCGCCGGTACGCTGCACATGGTCGTCGTCGAGGGCGTCTAAAGGAGCGCGCGGCGGCGCCGCTCCGCTGTGAGGTCTGCCGATGGCGCATTTTCCCAGCAAAGGTGAGCGTCCGCCCTGGAGGGCAACGGTCCTGACGCTATTCCCGGAAATGTTTCCCGGACCACTCGGCATCTCGCTCATCGGTCAAGCGCTCGAAGCGGGATTGTGGACCCTGCGCATGGTGTCCATTCGCGAGTTCGGCCTTGGCCGCCATCGCGCCGTCGATGACACGCCGGCGGGCGGTGGCGCCGGCATGGTGATGCGCGCCGACGTGCTCGCCTCGGCCATCGATCATGCGCGCACCGAGGAAACCGAGGCCCCGCTGATCTACTTGTCGCCGCGCGGCGAGCCGTTGACGCAATCGCTCGCCACCGAAATCGCCGCGGGTCCCGGCGCGCTGCTGCTGGCTGGCCGTTTCGAAGGCGTCGACGAGCGCGTCATTGCCGCGCGCCGGATGCGCGAGGTCTCCATCGGCGACTATGTGCTGTCGGGGGGTGAGCTAGCCGCCATGGTGCTCATCGACGCCTGCGTGCGCCTGTTGCCGGGTGTCATCGGCGCCGAGGGCTCGCTGAGCGAGGAAAGCTTTGAAGGCGGCCTCTTAGAGTACCCGCAGTACACCAAGCCACGCGAGTGGGAGGGCCGCGGCATTCCCGACCTCCTGCTCTCCGGCGACCACAAGAAGATCGCCGAATGGCGCCGCCGTGAGGCCGAGCGCATCACCGCCGAGCGGCGGCCGGACTTGCTGAAGTCAAAGCCCTAGCCGCTTCGCCGGCTCAGCAACGACGCCGCCAGCAGCGCCATGGTCAGGATGACTGACTGGTAGAGCGGATCGTGCAGGACAACGAGCCCCGATAGGCTTTCCGTGCGGCTGCTGGGAGCCAGGAATGCATCCCAATAGAGCCAGGCGCCAAAGGCGAAGGCGAGGGCAAGCCCGACAACGATGGCTCCCCAGGCACTCAGGTTGCAGTGAACCTGCTGCCGATCCAGTAGGCGAGGGGTAGTGGCGCCGCGACCCAGAGCAGCAGGATGAGCGCCTTTGCGGCTTGAACCCGTTGAGCATCAGCAAGAAAACCCAGACGCTGAGCAGCATCCAGGCGACCGCCAACAATCTGGCCACATTGACGAGAGGCATGCGGGCTCCAAGTACATTGACCGGCCGACAAATCAGCGTCGACCATATCGACAAGCCGGTGTGTTTCAGCTATTACCCCGGCAAATTCCCCATGGCTTACCGTTAAGGGGTGCCGGCCTGTCGCCGGCCCGACGGTCCATTTTCTACGTCAGGTGCCTCCATGAACGTTATCCAAGAGCTCGAGCGCGAGCAGATCAACGCCGTCACGGCAAAGCGCGGCGTGCCGGAATTCGGCCCCGGCGATACCGTCAAGGTGATGGTGAAGGTGATCGAGGGCGATAACGTCCGCACCCAGGCCTATGAGGGCGTCGTCATCGGCCGCTCCGGCGCCGGCATCAACGAGAACTTCACGGTCCGCAAGATCTCCTATGGCGAGGGCGTCGAGCGCGTCTTCCCGGTTTACTCGCCATACATCGCTGAGATCGAAGTCATTCGCCGCGGCAAGGTCCGCCGCGCGAAGCTTTATTACCTCCGCGGCCGCCGCGGTAAGTCGGCCCGCATCGTCGAGCGCTCGGACGCGCGCGCCCGCCGCCTCAACGCCCAGTGGAAGGGCTTCAAGAAACAGAAGGGCGAACCCGACGATCTCACGCAGATCAAGGGCATCGACGCCGATCTGGTCGGCCGCCTGCGTCAGCTTAACTGCATCAAACTCGAACAGATTGCCAACCTGTCCGACGACGACATCGCCAACCTCGATGAAGTGCTGCAGCTCGGCCTTAGGATCGAGAAGGACGACTGGGTCGGCCAGGCTCAGAACCTGATCGCTGAGGCCTCCGTCGCCGAGGTTCCGGCCGAGGAGGAGGCGAAGGCTTAAGCCTCCGGTTCCATCCTTGATCGACGCTGCGGCGCGCCTATCCAGAGCGCGCCGTTCGTTTATTGCGCGCGGCGCAATTTGCACTACATTTCCAAACCTGACCCGGATGGGGCATTCAGGAACAACACATGTCGAACGTGGAAGTTGGTCGCGCACCCGACCGTGATGGAAAGGTCAGGCGGCACGGGCCGGAGGCTTTCGCTGGCATGCGCAAAGCCGGCCAGCTCGCGGCCGCAGCGCTCGACATGCTCGCCGGGCACGTCAAGCCGGGCGTCACCACCGAGGAGCTCGATGAGCTGGCGCTACGCTTTGCGCTCGATCACAACGCCTATCCAGCGCCGCTCAACTATCGTGGCTTCCCCAAGTCCATCTGCACCTCGATCAACCACGTCGTTTGCCACGGTATCCCGGGTCCCAAGCCGCTGCGCGACGGCGACATCGTCAACATCGACGTGACGCTAATTGTCGACGGCTGGCACGGCGACACGAGCCGCATGTACCCGGTTGGCCATATCTCGCGACGCGCCGAGCGGCTGATTTCCGTCACCTACGAGGCGCTGCGGCGCGGTGTCGCCGAGGTTCACCCCGGTGCCACCACCGGACACATCGGTGCCGCCATCCAGGCCTACGCCGAGGCCGAGCGCTGCTCCATCGTGCGCGATTTCTGCGGCCACGGCCTTGGCCGCGTATTCCACGACCGGCCGAACATCCTGCATTACGGCGAGCCGGGCGAAGGTGTGACGCTCGAGCCCGGCATGCTGTTCACCATCGAGCCGATGATCAATCTCGGCCGCCCGCACGTGAAAGTGCTGCCCGACGGCTGGACGGCAGTGACGCGTGACCGCGAGCTCTCCGCGCAGTTCGAGCATAGCGTCGGCGTGACCGAGTTCGGGTGCGAGGTGTTCACGCATTCGCCCGCTGGGCTCGACTATCCTCGTTTCGACACCCACTAGGGTCGCGGACACGCGCCATGCCGGATCGCGACAAGAGCGGCGACGGCACGGAGATAAGCGAGCAGGGCTTCTTCCTGGAAGCGCCGATCCCCGACCACGCCGGGCATCGCCAGCGGCTGCGCGACCCTTCCGCCAGGGTGGCGCCGACGCGCTGCCGGACTACGAGTTATTGGAGCTGGTGCTGTTCCGCGCCCTTCCGCGGCGCGAACCAAGGGCATCGCCAAGCGCTTGCAGGCCCGCTTTGGCACCTTCGCCGAGGCGATCAATGCACCCGAGCCGCGTCTCAAAGAGTTGCAGGACGTCGGCGATTCCGTCGTCACCGAGCTGAAGCTGGTGCGCGCCGCAGCGCTGCGCCTGATGCGTACCGAGATCGTGCAGCGGCCGGCGCTCTCGTCCTGGAAGCAAGTGCTCGACTGCCTGCGTGCCGCGCAGAGCTATGAGCACCGCGAGCAGTTCCGCATCCTGTTCCTCGACAAACGCAACCGCCTGATCGCCGACGAGGTGGAGGGCCAGGGCACCGTCGATCACGCGCCCGTCTATGTGCGCGAAGTGGTGAAGCGCTCGCTGGAGTTGTCTGCAACGGCGATCATTCTCGTGCACAACCACCCATCGGGCGACCCCACGCCCTCGCGCGTCGACATCGACATGACGAAGCAAATCGTCGCTAGTGCAGCCCCCCTCGGAATATCCGTTCACGACCATATTATCGTTGGCCGGGAAGGACATGCGAGCCTCAAGGCGCTTCGCCTCATTTGAGCCCAGCTTCCCTTCCAACTGGCCCCGATATATTAGGTTGATCTGGCAACGCATTGCCGCAGCGGCGTCATTTGCGACGCTGCGTAACTGGCCCTTTACCTGGCCATTGTGGACTACAAGCTAAACCGAATCGCCCCCCGTTCTGCCCTTCGACTCGACGAGGACCTATGTGCGGCATTGCTGGAATCATTGACCTCACTGGCAAGCGGCAGCCGGATTCAATCGCCCTGCAAAACATGGCGCAGGCCCTCTGGCACCGCGGTCCTGACGACGATGGATTTCTGCTGCGTCCCGGCATCGGGTTCGCCAACCGTCGCCTCTCCATCATCGGTCTCGGCGATGGCAAGCAGCCGATCTTCAACGAGGATGGCACGGTTGCCGTTGTCTACAACGGCGAGCTGTTCGACTATCCCGAGCGCAAGGCGGAGCTGCAGGCCAAGGGCCACATCTTCCGCACTCATACCGACACCGAGATCATCGTCCACCTTTACGAGGAGTACGGCGAAGGCGTCTTCGAGCAGCTGCGCGGCCAGTTTGCGCTGGCGCTCGTCGACTTTACCAAGCGCACCATTTTCCTCGCCCGCGATCGCGTCGGCATCTGCCCGCTGCACTGGAGCCGCCAGGGCGACTGGCTGTTTTTCGGCTCCGAGATCAAAGCGCTGATCGCCTCCGGCTCCGTGCCTGCCGCTCCCGACCCGCGCGGCCTCGACCAGCTCATGACGTTCTTCGCCATGGGCACGCGGCGTACGATGTTCGAGGGCGTGCAGGCGCTGCTGCCTGGCCACTACCTCAAGATCGCATTCCGCCGCGACGGCAAGCCGGCCGAGATCGTCGAGCGACAGTACTGGGACTTCGACTTCCCCGATGCGGGCAGCGAGGAGGACCCGCAAAACGTCACCGGGCTGATCGACGAGTTCGAGGCGACGTTCCGCCGGGCCGTCGAAATCCGCCTGCGCGCCGACGTACCGGTGGTCGGATACCTCAGTGGCGGCGTCGATTCTGCTTATGTGCTGGGCACCGCCTCGAAGTTGCGCGGCTCTCCGGTGCCCAGTTTTACCATTCAGGTTCCCGGCAAGGGCCTCGACGAGACGAGCGATGCGCTTTTCACGGCCCGCGCCATCGGCTGCCGGCCGACTATCCTGCGCAGCGACAGCTCGGTTATCGCCAACACCTATCCGCAGCTCATTGCGTCGGCCGACTGCCCGGTAATCGATACCTCATGCGCGGCGCTGTGGCGCCTGTCGCAGGAGGTGCACGACCAGGGATACAAGGTGGCGCTGACGGGCGAAGGCTCAGACGAGGCGTTTGCCGGCTACATCTGGTTCAAGCTGCGCAAGCTCAGCTATTTCATGGATGTCGGCGGCACGCACGCCAGCGACGCGCTCAACCGGCTGTTCCGCCGGCGCATGGCGCCGCACATGAGCATCGCAAAGCTCAAGCGCATCGACGGCATGATGGGCCGTGCACACGCGCAGACGTTGCTCTATCACCTCGTCGCGCAGTCGCGGGATCGCTACTTCAGCGCCGCGATGAAGGACAGGCTGGGTGATTACGTCGCCTACGAAGACGTCCCGATTGATGTCGAGCGCACACGTCGCTGGGCGCCGCTGAACCAGTCGCTCTACTACGGCTACAAAGTGCATCTGCCGGGGCTGCTGCTGAACCACAAGGGCGACCGCGTGGCCATGGCCAACAGCGTCGAGACCCGCTACCCGTTCCTCGACGAGAACCTCATCGCGCTCGTTTCCAAGCTGCACCCGCGCTGGAAGCTGCGCGGGCTGACGCGCGACAAATACCTGCTCCGCCAAGCCGCGGCGCGCCTTCTGCCGAAAGAGGCGGCGTTCCGCAAGAAAGGCATGTTCCGCGCGCCCCTGGCTGAATCCTTCTTCATCAATCCGCCGAAGTACGTGCGCCAGCTGATGAGCCCCGAGGCCTTGGCGCGCACCGGATACTTCGACCCGCAGGCGGTGCTGAAGGACTACAACGCCATCGGCGCCGGCAACGCCGACCAGATCAACGTATTCCTCAAGATGGGCCTCACCGGCGTGCTATCGACGCAGCTCTGGCACCACCTCTACATGGGCGGCGGCCTTTGCGAGCTGCCCGAGCACGCCCCTCGCCCGCAGGTCGAGCGCCCGCACGGAGCGCGTACATCCGTCGCCCCCGCTGCCGCCTAGCACATTCCAATCGACGGACACAAAGCACGCTGAAGCATCGCGTCGGCATGGCGCAGCGAGCCAATTGGCGGGGTGAACAAAGCAGCCGCCCAGGTCTGTTGTTGACCCAAAGCTAAAATAGAATTCCGCGCGGTGTTCGACTTTGGGTCCACCGCCCTTCGTCGCTGTGGCTTTCAGGATGCATCGTTTGAACTATACGCGCAAAGTATGGAAATGAATTTGACGGTTAACCCACCTCTCTCACTTAATAGACGCGCAGAGTAAAGAATGTTCGTTCACCTGATTTGCGTTGCGTGAGGGGGGTAGCGTCATGCGTCCAGCGGGTCCCGCCACTGAGGGCGGTGTGTTTGCGCTTGGTATTTTTCAGAACTCAGCGGTCAAACAATCAACATCACGTATCTTCGCCGCCGCCCTGATGCTGGCGGTCAGTCCGGCGACGCTTGCCATCGCGCAAACCGCCGACTCCACCCAACTTGATCCGCTGGTGGTCGAAGCTCAAAAGAAGAAGAAGAAGGCAGCCGCGGCTAAAAAATCGGCTCCCAAGCAGGCTGCGGCTCCGGCCCCGCAACCCGTCGTGCAGCCGCAGCCGGAGCCGCAGCCACCGCCGCCGCCCATATCCGATGCGTTCCCTGCCGGTGCCACATTTCCCGGCGGCAATCCTTACGCTAATCCGAATGCGCCCTATATGGTCGAGCAGTCGGCGAATCCAAAACTGACCCAGCCACTAGCCGATACTCCGCGAACGATCACCGCCATACCTGAGGCAGTGATGGAGGATCAGGGGGTGCGCGATTTGCGCGAACTCGCGCGTAATGTCCCCGGCCTGACCATCGGATCGGCCGAGGGCGGCAACGCCTACGGCGCCTTTGCCATTCGCGGCTTCAAGTCCAACAACGACATCTTTGTCGACAGCGTCCGCAATCCCGGCAACGTCATCCCGGACGTGTTCGCCGTTCAGCAGATCGAGATCTACAAGGGGCCGAGTGGTGGTATCGCCGGGCGCAGCACCATCGGCGGCGCCATCAACCTGATCTCCAAGCAGCCCGATCTCAACTTCAATTACTATGAGGTCGACACGACGGTCGGAACCGACAGCACCTTCCGCACCACGCTCGACGCGAACCAAGTCGTCACCCACGATTTTGCCGTACGCACCAACCTCATGTACGACCAGCACGATGTCGCCGGGCGCGACTTCGCCGACAGCGAGCGGTGGGGCGGCCTGTTCTCGGCCAGGGCCAGGCCGACGGACGACGTTATGGTCACGCTCGACTACTACCGCTATCGCAACGACGCGACGCCGGACTTTGGTGTTCCCGTCGGCTTCAACGCCACCGGAACCAACCCTACCCCCCCGCCGAACACCATACCCGGCGTGGTCAAGGCGCCAATTGGCAACGTCCATCTACCGGTGACGGAGGCCGGCGTCCCCCGAGACACCTGGGTCGGCATGAAGAATCTCGATTTCTTCGAGGAGCAGGCCGACATCGGCACGATGATGATCGTCGCCAAGCTGGCCGATAACATCACGTTGACCAACACATCGCGCGGTGGGCAGAGCCGGGTCAACTACGTCGCCACGTCCATGGAGGGCATCAACGATGTGCACCATCCGCAACGTGACCAGATGGCCCATATCTACGCCAACCAGACCGAGCTGAACTTCAAGTTCACGACCGGTACCTTCAGGCACAACCTGGTCGCCGGCCTGGAGGTGACGCGCGAGACGATCGATCGAGACGCCTACCTTGTAAGCAACCTGTTCGACGCCACGCGGCCTTTTCCTCCCAATGTGTACAGCCAGACGGACTTCATCAGAGCAAAATCGCGCCAATACGACGCGACCATCGACGATGTTGGTGTTTACCTCCTCGATACGATCCATCTGTCCGAGCAGTGGATCATCAATGGCGGCGCGCGTTTCGACGACTTTTCGCGCGATCAAGTCGGCGGTCCGAATAACGGTGCCAACGCCACTGCCATCGCCGACAATATCCGCAACAACACCGCCAACGTCGAGGCGGGTCTATTCAGCTGGAACGCCGGCGTTGTCTACAAACCGATCCCGATATCGAGCTTTTATGCCGCCTACGGAACGTCCGAAAGCCCCATCGGCAGCGAGTTGGACGCGACCGGACCGGAATACAATGGCCTCGATTCGAGACTCGTAGCTGTGAAGCCTCAGGAGGCGCGGGCAGTCGAGGTCGGCACCAAGTGGGAGCTGTTCGATCGCAACCTGCTTGCCACCGCCGCCCTGTTCCGAACTGACGTCGAGAATGCTCGGACCAATCCAAACGCCGCCGCGATTGTGAGAGACTTCGGAGGAGATTTCAGTAAAGCCTTCGCCGGCGAATATCGGGTCCAAGGCATCGAGCTGAGCGCGTCCGGCAACATTACGCGCGACTGGAGCGTGTTCGGCGGACTTGTGCTCCTCGACACCGAAGTTCTCAAGTCAGCTGTCGAGCGCGATATCGGCCGACGTTTGGCCAACATTCCGCTGACGCAGTTCTCACTGCTGTCAAAGTATCAGTTGACAGACGATTTGGCCGTCGGCGGCACGGCGACCTACGGGGGCGCGGTCGCCGCTGGCCATCTTGCCGCCAACGAGGGCTACAACCACACAGTCGACTGGTGGCGGTTTGACGCCTTTGCCGAGTACGAGCTGACTAAGAACATCGAGCTCGAGCTAATTGGCCTCAACCTGACGGACGAGCTCTATTACGATGCCATCTACCAGGCGCCCTTAGCTACCTTCGCCTTCGTGGCACCGGGCCGGGCCGGCTACTTAACCGTGAAGTGGAAATACGACTAGATCCGAGCTCGACCAGCTCCTGATCTGCTAAACCTACGGGCACCCCCGTGCCCGTAGGCCTCATTTGAAGAGACGCGCGTGCAGATCAAGGTTCCGCAGGTACTGACCAAGGAGCAGGTGGCGGCCTGCCGCAAGGTCATCGACGACGCCAAGTGGATCGACGGCCGCGGCACCGCCGGCGCCCACGCCGCCGCCGTAAAGCAGAACATGCAGCTGCCGGAGAATTCGCCAGAGGCGCGCCAACTCGGCGAGATGGTGCTG
>DATBSP010000134.1:0-7723 GCA_036559705.1 Hyphomicrobium sp. | reverse complement strand
CAACTTCCGTGGTCATGTCGGCGCCGAGCTTCAGCGGAGCGGGCTCTTCACGACGGCAAGCGCCCAGAGCAACAGCAGCGACGACGACGGCGAGTACGATTGCACTCTTCATAGCATTTTCTCCTATGTTGTCCTGGCCTTACCGCCTGCTCTTAGCGAGCGGGCTGCGTGGCGGCAGGCATATCAGCGCCAAGCTTCAGCGGCGCCGGCTCTTCACGACGGCACGCGCTCAGCGCAACGGCCGCAACCACTGCTGATAAAACGATCAGCCCCTTCAAACCCTGCATGGTCTCATCTCCTGATGCTTCATCGGCACTAGCCACATATTGGGGTACTGGCGCGGCTCGTCTTGATCAAGAACAGAGGCAGTTATCCCTCAGTTTTCCAAGCGCGTAGATGCGAAAATGCAACGCCGCACCCTGTCGTCCCCAACACCTGCCACGTGCCATCTCGAGTCGTCGGAAAAGGTTGAATCTACGCATTAAACTCGCCTCTCCGACTCAAGGCGCTTGGCCAACATAGAGCGCTGAAGATAGTTAAGTTCAAGTTAAAAGCTGTATCAATTCAGGAGAGGCGACCACGCGGGGTCCGACGCAAAGGAGGGAGTACGGATGGTTCTCTCGTTGTAGCCGGTCAAATCCACGGAAAAGATTCGCGCGCCGCCCTCGGCGCCCTGAGATTCCCGGAAGAACATGAGGACGCGCCCGTTGGGAGCCCAGGTCGGCCCCTCGTTGTGGAAGCCCTCCGTGAGGACTCGCTCGCCGGAGCCATCCGGGCGCATGACGCCGATAAGGAAGCGGCCACCGAGTTGCTTCGTAAACGCGATGTAGTCGCCGCGCGGCGACCACACAGGCGTCGAATAGCGGCCCTCGCCCCCGCTGATGCGATGCGGGCTCGAGCCATCGGAGTTCATCACGTAAATTTCTTGCGTGCCGTCGCGATCGGTCTCGAACACGATCTGCCGTCCATCCGGCGAGTAGCTCGGGCTCGTATCGATGGACGTGCCTGGAGTGAGCTGGCGCTTTTGCTTGGAGCGCAGATCCATCTCGTAGATCGATGAGTTGCCGTCAGCCTGCAGGCTCATGATGACGCGCTGGCCGTCGGGAGAGAAGCGCGGCGCGAACGTCATCCCCGGGAAGTCGCCGACGATCTCACGCTGTCCCGACTCGAGGTTCATGAGGAACACGCGCGGCTGATCGCCGGTGTACGACATGAAGGTGATCTCTTGGTTGGTCGGGCTGAAGCGCGGCGTCAGTACGAGCTCCTGCCCTTTGCTGAGCAGCCGCACATTGAAGCCATCCTGATCCATGATGGCGAGGCGTTTGACGCGGCGATCCTTAGGGCCCGTCTCGTCGACGAACACCACACGCGTGTCGAAGTACCCGGATTCGCCGGTGAGCTGCTTGTAGACCTGGTCGGCAATGATGTGTCCGACGCGGCGCCAATTCTGTGCACTGGTGGCGAACCGCTGGCCGGCGAGCTGGCGACCGGATGCGACGTCCCACAGACGGAACTGCGCGACGATACGGCCATCGTCGCCACGTGCGACATCGCCGACGACGAGCGCGTCGGCACGAATGGAACGCCAGTCGGGGAAACGCGGCGCGGCGTTGACGTCGCGCACCTGCTCCAGGTACGAGCCGCGATCGAGCGGCTCAAAGAGACCCGAGCCGCCCAGATCGGCGGTGACCACCTCGGCGATGTCGGCGGCGAGCTTGGGATCGGGGCCGAGGAAAAACGGAATGGCGATGGGGATGGGCGCGATTGTGCCTTGCGTCTGGCGCCCCTGCAGACCACCGCCGCCCCTGGTACCGCCACTAAAGCCGCCGCCTCCGCCGCCGGCGGGTGGCGGAGGCGCCGGTTCGAACTGGCGCATCTGCGCATCGAGGCCGCCGCCCGCCGAGGGGCCCTTGTAGCTATCGTCGGGACGCTGCGCGGATGCCGGCGAGAGGAAGGCTGAGACAGCGAACATCGCCAGCACGCTGAGCAACGCTTGCCGATGAAACATCCAGCGACCTTGCCGAGCCTTCACCATCCGTCCGTTCTCGTCTCGCATATCGTCGAACCCTTTGCCCTTTGAGGGCTGCTTATAGTCGAATTGCGTCCGAGTGCATGCCTAACGCTGCACGAGCCCTAAGATGACGGGCCAATCGAATGCCCACGTGACGGTGCTCCATGACGAATATTTGTCCGGCGGCAGCTGGAACGGTGCGCACTGCTTGATGGCACGAATCGAAGCGTCGGCGGCGATGGCGTAAAGCGGCGTGTTCTGGCGGTCGACGACGACGGGCTCGCCGTCGAGCGAGCCGTCTTGGCGCAGGCGGAAGCGCACGTTGACGATGGGCGTGTCGGCGCCGCCGCCGCCGCCCGGCATCTTGGCGCACGGCTGCAATTGCGAGTTGATCATCGACAGCAGCAGATCCTGCTCGCGTGCCGACAGCACAGTGTCGTTGCCCTGCCTCTCGCCGGCGGTAGGGCCGGTATATTCGGTCGGGTTCGTCGGCGTTGTTCCTGAGTGCGGCGCGCCGCGTTTATCGGGCGTCTTGTCGAGCAGCGCGGCGATCTTGTCGGCGTCGAACTTCTTTTTCTCCTGCTCCTTGCGCTTGGCTTCGGCGAGTTTCTTCTTTTTCTCTTCGGCTTTCTTTTTTTCCTCCGCCTTCTTCTTTTCGTCGGCCTTTTTCTTCTCCTCGGCCTTCTTCTTTTCCTCCTCGACCTTGCGCTCCTGCTCGAGCTTCTCCTCGAGCTTCTTCTTCTCCTCGGGCGTCGGACCGGGCTCGGGCGGCGGCTCCGGCGGCGCGGCCGCCAGCTTTTCCGCAATCGGATCCTTCTTGGGCTCGGGCAGCGTCTCGGTCTTCTGCGGCTCTGGCTCGGGCGGTGTTGGTGGTGGCGGCTCGGCGGCCGGCGGCGGCGCAGTTATGGGCTTGGGCTTCTCCGCCTCCTTCTTGGAGATCTCCGGCTGCGGCTCTTCCTTCGCCTTGGCTTCGAGCTGCTTGGACGTCGGATCGCCCTGCTTGAGCCGCGTCAACTCGGACGGCGTGATGATCGTCGCCTCGATCGGGATGACCGGCGGCATGTCGGGCGGCGCTCCATGGATCTCGAACAGCGCGTAGGCCAACAGCAGTGCGTGGCCAACGAAAGAGGTGAGGAGCCCGCGGTACACGCCTAGTGTCCCGATGACGAAGTTCGCCAGAGTTCGCGGCTGCGGCCGAGAGCGAACTTCGGCATCATGAGGGGCAGTAGAAGCATGGATTTGCTAGTGCGATTCAGGTCGCGATATTCGCTCGCTACGTTGCCGATGATGATGGCGAATTTCGCGATCATCGCACTAGCCTCCATCCTCCACTTCCGTGACCAGCGAGACTTTACGGAAGCCACCGGCGCTGATGCGCCCCATGACGCGCATGACCGTGCCGTAGGCGACGCCCTTGTCGCCGCGCACGAAGATCTGTTCGTCGTAACCGTTCTTGGCGATGGCCTTGAGTTTGGGCGCGATCTCATCGAGCTGCACCTGGGTCTCGCCGATATAGACGCTGCCGTCGGCCTTGACGCTGATGGCCAGCGGCTCCTTGTTGGATTCAAGCTGCTTGCCCTTGGCCTGCGGCAGCTCGATGGGCACACCGACCTGCAACAACGGCGCGGCGACCATGAAGATGATCAGCAGCACGAGCATCACGTCGACCATCGGCGTGACGTTGATCTCGCTCATCGGCGTATGACGGCGCGAGCGCCTGCGTCGTCCCGCCGCCTGTGGCGTTGCCCTGATGCTTGCGCCCATGGTGCCTTTCGCGCCTTCCCACTTAGCCTCGTGCGCCGTCCTTAGGTTCTGACGTCGATCTGCCGCGAAACGATGGCGGCGAACTCGTCGGCGAAGGCCTCCAGCCGATGGCTGATCTGCGCGCTATCGGCAGAGAACTTATTATAGAAAATGACCGCCGGAATGGCGGCGACAAGTCCGAGCGCCGTCGCAAACAAGGCTTCGGCGATGCCCGGCGCCACGACCGCGAGGTTGGTATTCTTCGATACGGCGATGGCCTGGAAGCTCGACATGATGCCCCACACCGTGCCGAATAGGCCGACAAACGGTGCGGTCGAGCCGACGGTGGCGAGGAACAGCAGGCGGCGGTCGAGCCGCTCCATCTCACGACTGATGGTAACGTCCATCACCTTCTCGACGCGCAGCTGGATGCCGCCAAGGGCGCGGATGTTGCCTTCGACCGAGCGCTTCCACTCGCGCATCGCGGCGACGAACAGCGCCGCCATGGTGATGGGCTTGGTGCGCGACAGCGCCGTGTAGAGCTCGTCGAGCGACTGGCCCGACCAGAACATGTGTTCAAAGCGGTCCGATTCGATGCGCGCGCGGCGGAAGGCGAAGAACTTCTCGACGACGATCGCCCACGACCAGATCGAGGCGATGAGCAGCCCCGCCATGACGAGCTGCACGACGATGTGGGCGTTTAGGAACAGCTCAAGAAAGGAGAAGCCGCCCACCGTCGCGGGACCGATGGCTTCTTGGGCGAGATCGGTGGGGTTCATATTTTTATCCGTGACGTGGGATGAGCCCGGGACGCGGGCGGTCGCAAAGGCGCCGTACGCCGGCGCCGCCGGTCGTGCGCAACCGAAGCCCGAGTGTGACGTGCTTCGCCCACATCCCCAAGAGGGCATGTTGCCTCGCAATATGACCAAACGGCGGCATGGCGTTCCGCGACTCGGGGCGCATATCGCTATTCTAGGGCGCGCCGCAAGCCCTCCGGGGCTGGCGGCGCTTGCCGTTACGCCTTGTCGAGCCGGCCGCGCCAGCCGCCGGCCTGCGGGTCGTAGGCCGATAGAGCGCCGTTTTGCATGTCGTAGAGCCAACCATGCACATTGAGGCGGCCGCCCGCGACAGCCTCCCGCACGATTGGGTAGGTCATGAGGTTATCGTGCTGAAACCGCACGTGTGCCTTGATGGTGGCGGTCAGTCGCTCCGCCTCCGGCACCTGCGCGGCGGCGATCAACTGATGGGCCGGCTTGGTAAATTCGACCAGCGGCCTAGGTGTGCCTCGCGGTTAGGCGGGATGGGCTCGAGCAGCGCCGCGATGCCACCGCAGCCCGTGTGACCGCAAATGACAATATTGTCGATGCCAAGGTGGCCGACCCCGTACTCGATGGCGGCCTGCATCGTCATAGGCATCGGCCGGCGGGACGACGTTGGCGATGTTGCGCACCTCGAACAATTCCCCGGGATCGGAACTGGTTATCTGCGCCGGCACGACGCGGCTGTCGGCGCAGCCAATCCAAAGAAGACGGGGCTTCTGCTTCTTGACGGCGAGGCTTTGATAAAAGGCGCGATCGCGTTCGAACTGCTCACGAAAACGCTCGTGGCCCTCCATCGCGTCCTTGATGTCGGGATCGATGTCGCTGGCGTCCTTCTCCTGCCCCACGTGTACCCCCTCGCGTTGTGCATACCCCAGGTACCGGGCGCCCGCTTGTCGATGTGGCGCGCTCGGCGCCGCCGGCTCGGCATGCATAATTTGTTCGGAGGCTTACCGCTAAGGTTTGCTAGGGCTGACGGACCGCCACGAAACCAGCGTCCTAATTCGGGCTAAATCAGCCACTTAATTCCCGGTTGCCGAGGGAGCCGGGGGGGCGAGCGAGCCTTGTCGATGGTAAAGTTGCGCATCCTGCTTTTGCTGCCGGCGGCTTTTGTCAGCCTCGCCGCTCCCGTTCCCATTCCTAACTCGGCGCATGCCGAGGAGTGGGTTGGACACAGCGTGACGCTGGCGGGCCGCAAGATGAACTGCGGCAAGGCCGATATCATGATCGATCGCGAGCTGCCGAGCGAGGGCGGTGCGGGCGATACGGTCCTCATCCTCAATCCTAATATGCTCAATCAGCAGCCGCCGACTGTGCGCTTCTTCGTGTTCACTCACGAGTGCGGGCACATCACAGTCGGCGACAGCGAGCTCGACGCCGACTGCTTCGCGGTCAATCGCGGCGTGAAGGATCGCTGGCTCGACCGCAAAGGGCTCAGAGAGGTTTGCGACAGCTTCGAAGGCGCGCCGGAAACCGACACGCATCCCTCCGCCAAGCGCCGCTGCACCAATCTCGATCGTTGCTTCGCCAAGGCAATGCTGGACCAGACACCGATCGCGCCGAGGCCGGTGCCGGCCAAGCTGCCGCCGAAAGTCCCGGCGGCGGAGATTGCCGCGGCGCCCGAGTTGCCGGTGCCCAAGAGCGTTGCAACCGGCCAGCCGAAGGTTCTGTCCGCCTGGCGCTGCACCGATCCGCCAGAGGTGACGACCGGGTCGGTCGATCCCATCGGCAGCATCATCAAGAAAGATGCTGAGCACACAGAGCATTGCCGATAGATCAGCGCACGTCCCTTTCCGCGGAACCAGTATTCCACGCCCTCAATCAGCTAACAGTAAGTTGCCCGTCGCCAGAAAATGGAGCGGGCAATTATTGTTTTACGTTTACTTCCCAAGCGGCATTGCGCCTCTAATCGTTAGCTTTATCGGCGTCTGCTTTCTTATTTTTTGCATCGAAATGAATAGTTGCATAAACAGGCGCACTATTAACCTGCAAACAAACGGTTATTCTCTGTATTCCTTGCCGTTTTGATACGCGAAACGAGTCGACGCTGCCTTTCATTAACCATAACTGGAAATGCTTTTCGTTTGTTTTTGGGCCTAACCATTTTTTACAATGGGGCCATGTTATCCATTTCGTGTGCCGTTTGGCGTCTTCGGTTTATTACCGAAAAGTCAAACACTGGAAAATGTGCGTGGGTGAATTTGGGAGTTTTTCGAATGCGTGGGCTTCTTGGAGTTCTGGTTGCCGCAGGCGTGATGGCCGGTACGAGCTTGACCGTTACGACTTCTGCGGAAGCAAATCTGTTCGACCGCGGCCTGTTCGACCGCGGCGGCTGCTGCACGGTGGCGAAGAAAGTCTACTATCGCCAGCCGGTCGACAAGCTGGTGCGCAAGGTTTCTTACGAGCGCGTGCGCAGCTATCGCACCGTTTACGTGAAGAAGCTTTATCGTGACCGTTGCGGCTGCCGTAAGTTCTATCGCAACGTCGCCGTCCAGCAGCCGACCGTGTCGGTCGTCCGCAAGGTTTCTTTCGAGCGCGTCCGCAGCTACCGCACCGTTGCCGCTGTGAAGCACTATCGCAAGCGTTGCTGCTGCTAATCAGCGAGCAGCTCTCTGCTGACAAGCGGAGGACGCGGCGATAGCCGTGTCCTCCCTTGCCTATTTCCGAGATTGCCCACTTCGAGTTTGCCCCGCCCGCGGTTTTCGCGGGCTTTTGTATTTGCATTACGCATTCGCGCTGCCCCGCAAACACGGCGCATCCGCATCGCCGGCGGGAATTCTCAACAGCTACCGGCTTTAGCTACTTGCCGCGCTCCTGGTCGCGCTGCCAGTAGACCAACAAGACCGTCACCAGCGCCGTCAGTACCATGGTGGCGAGGATGTCGGTGCGGTTGATGAAGGTCACCCACACGTCCCACCCCTGCAGCAGGTGACCGCGCGGGACCAACAGGCCGTTGCCGATGAGGATGGCGAGCGCTACGCCCGCCGTGAGCCCGACCGCGGTAAGCACCTGCAGGCTGCGCTTGAGCGGGCGCGGCACCGTCAGCTTCTTGCCGGGTACAACGAGGATCGTCTTTTCAGACATGTCGCCTCCATCGTCTGCGTTAGGTCAAAGGTAGCCGATTCGCAGTCTATGGCGGGCAAATGGCGAG
>DATBSP010000133.1:0-5056 GCA_036559705.1 Hyphomicrobium sp. | reverse complement strand
GAAGTTGTTGCCGCCCTCGCGCTCGCCCCACGCAACAACGTGGCGCCGATCCTTGGCGACTTCCTCGACCGGCTCGACGTGCGCGGGCGCTGGGCACTCTTGAAACTCGTTGGCGGGGCGCCGCGCGTCGGCGTCTCGGCGCGCCTCGCCAAGACGGCCTTGGCGCAGTTCAGTGGCCACGCGCTGTCCGACATTGAGGAGATGTGGCACGCACTAAAGCCGCCCTACGCCGACCTGTTCGCCTGGCTGGAGAACCGCGGCCCGCGCCCCAACGCCGAGGGAAAGCCCGTGTTCCGCCCGCTGATGCTTTCGCACCCCATCGAGGAGGGCGATTGGGAAGGGCTCAACCCCGATGAGATCTCGGCCGAATGGAAGTGGGACGGCGTGCGCGTGCAGATTGCCGCCGGAGCCGGCGACGTGCGCATCTTCTCGCGCTCGGGCGATGACATCTCGGCGGGCTTCCCGGAAATCGTCGCCGCCTTCCAGCCGCTCGATGCCGTGCTCGACGGCGAGCTGCTCGTCGCGCGGGATGGCATCGTGGCGCCGTTCAACGACTTGCAGCAGCGCCTCAACCGCAAGACTGTCACCCCCAAGATGCTGCGGGACTATCCAGCCTTCGTACGCCTCTACGATCTGCTGATCGAGGGCGGCGATGACGTGCGTCCCCTCCCCTTCTCCGCGCGGCGCGCACGGCTCGAGGCCTGGCACGGCAAGCATCATCCGCGGCTGAGCGACGTCAGCGCACTCGTGGCGTTCGATCACTTCCAGCACCTCGACGAATTATGGAGCGGCACGCGCGAAGCCGGCATCGAAGGCCTGATGCTAAAGCGCAAGTCGAGCCCTTACGTTTCGGGACGACCGAAGGGTCACTGGTGGAAGTGGAAGCGCGCGGCGCTCACCGTCGACTGCGTACTGATGTACGCGCAGCGTGGCTCCGGCAAGCGGTCCTCGTTCTATTCCGACTACACGTTCGGTGTTTGGCGCGAGGCACCTGACGCGGACGGCAAGCCGCTGCGCGAGCTCGTGCCCGTCGGTAAGGCCTACTCCGGCTTCACCGACGAGGAGCTGGTTCGCCTTGATCGCTTCGTACGCACGCACACGACCGAACAGTTCGGACCGGTGCGTGCCGTCGAGCCGCAGATCGTACTGGAGATCGCCTTCGACGCAGTGTTCCCCTCGAGCCGCCACAAGTCGGGGCTCGCCATGCGCTTTCCACGCGTCCACCGCATCCGCTGGGACAAACCGGCCGAGGAAGCCGACACACTGCAGACGGTGCAGAAACTCGTGGTACCGACCTCAGAGCCGGTTTCCCAAACCAGCGCAACGCCTCAACTCATTTAGCGAGCCCCGCGCAACAGGGTTGCGGCGAACACCGCGGCCATGAGTGCGCAAAGCGCCGATACCGCGGAGGTCACCTCAAAGGCGTAGACAAACGCCGTGCGCGCCGTCGACAGGAGTTGCGCGCCCTGCTCGCTGGGCAACGTCTGCGCCACCTCGATTGCAGCGCCGAGGCCATCACGCGCGCTTTCAACGGCGCTTGTCGGCAAGGTCGCGAGCTCAGCGGCGGAACGCATGCCGCGACCATAGACAAACGTGAACAGGCTACCGAGCACGGCGATGCCGAGCGCGCCGCCGAACTCGAAGCTCGTCTCCGAGATGGCCGAGGCGGCGCCGGCCCTTTCCGGTGGCGCGGCGCCCATGACGAGATCGGTGGTGATGGCGCCGATGGGCGACAAGCCGATACAGAATGCCAGCATGCCGCCGAGCAACATCCACGGGGACTCGGCAGTCGCGATCTGAGTGAGCGATGCAAAACCCAGCGCCGAGAGCAACAGCCCGGTAGCGATGACGCTCGATGGATGGAAGTTGCGCACCAGGATCGGCGCCGCCATGGATCCCAGGGCAAACACGACGCCGGAAGGCGCCATCCACAATCCGGCCTCCAGTGGCCCCATGCCGAGCACCAGTTGCAGGTACTGGGTGATGAACAGGAACGAGCCGAGCACCATGAACAGGCCGAGCACGTTCGTCGCCAGCGCGGCGCTGAACGCCGGCGCCGAGAACAGACGCACGTCGATCAGCGGTTCGGCGAGCCGTCGCTCGCGGCGGAAGAAGATCACCCCGACCCCGAGGCCGACCAGAATCGATACGATTGGCAGCAGCGCCCATCCATCCTCGGCCAGGCGCTTGATGCCGTAGATGACGCCCAGCACGGCAACGACCGATTGTGCGGCGCTCAGCGGATCCATGTGGCCGGCCTCGGAGTCACGGAACTCAGGCAGCAGCACCGGACCCAAGATGAGCAGCATGAGCATGACCGGCACATTGATGAGGAACACCGCACCCCACCAGAAGTGCGCCAGAATTATTCCGCCGAACACCGGACCGATGACGGCGCCGGCCGAGAAGCTGGCCACCCAAATCCCTATGGCGAACGCGCGCTCCTGCGGATCGAGGAACATGTTGCGGATGAGCGAGAGCGTCGAGGGCGCAAGGGTCGCCGCTGCGAGCCCCTGTAAGGCACGCGCGACAATGAGCATCTCGGTGCTGGTCGAGTAGGCGGCGAGAACCGAGGTGATGCCGAACGCCGCGGCGCCGATGAGCAGCACCTTGCGGCGGCCGATGCGGTCGCCGAGGGTACCCATGGTCACTAGCGCCCCGGCGACCATGAAGCCGTAGATGTCGACGATCCATAATAGCTCAGCCGCGCTCGGCTTCAGATCGGCGACGATCTGCGGTACGGCGAGGTAAAGGACCGTGAGGTCCATGGAGTAGATGAGGCAGGGGATGGCGATGACGGCGAGGCCGATCCACTCGCGCCGGCCGGCCTTGGCACCGGCCTTCGCAACAACGTCAGACATACCGAACGGCTCCCTGCTGCGGCGATGCGCGTGTGCTTGCCGCTGATGCGCGTTTGAGGCGCTTCGTTTCGATGCCGTCCATCTAGTGCGGCTGCCGCCGCTTGTCACCTATGGGTGCCTTTGGCAAGTCTGCGCGATCAACGCTTGATTGCTTCGCCGGCGACACGGTGGCCAATGGGTTTCTGAGCACCGCCAGCGCAGGCAAATCGATCGGCATGAATGTCGAGGTCTATACGTGTCGTTTTTGAGTGGCCGTCCGCATCTAACCGCTCGACGAGCGTCGCATCGGCATAGGTGATGCTGACCAGCTCACCCGCCCTGCAAGACGATCCTACGGATATTTGCGTCAGGCCCCCTGCTTCGGGGCTCAACAAAATTCCTGGCTCGCCGCCCGCGGCTGCAACCGGTCCGGCCGATGGGCCGGAACCGAAGGTTGCCACAGTTTCTTACAGCGGCGTGCGGCCGCGGTGGTCCAGAAGAAAGCGCAGGGCAAAGTGAAGACGGCGATCGCGGCAAGGAGATCGCGGAAGGCCCGCCGGACGCGGATGTGAAAAAAATCGGCTCTCGGGCCGGGACATCTGACACTGGTCGATGCCAACCACCTCCACCTTGCGCATCTCGACTAGGATGTTGGCTGCTCTGCGGAAACAGCTCAGCGCAAATAGGCGACGCTCGCCCCGCGCCTGCGCAAACGCCTACGCCCGCTCGAAGCGCTTGAACTTGATGCGGTGCGGCTCGACTGCGGCTTCGCCCAGGCGGCGCTTCTTGTCCTCCTCGTAGGATTCGAAGTTGCCCTCGAACCATTCGACGTGACTATCGCCCTCGAAAGCGAGGATGTGCGTCGCCAGGCGATCGAGGAAGAAGCGGTCATGCGAGATGACCACGGCGCAGCCGGGGAAATCCTCCAGCGCCGCCTCGAGCGCGCCGAGCGTTTCCGTGTCGAGGTCGTTGGTCGGCTCGTCGAGGAGGAGCAGGTTGCCGCCCTCCTTCAGCATCTTGGCGAGGTGGACGCGGTTGCGCTCACCGCCCGAGAGCAGCCCAACCTTCTTCTGCTGATCGGCGCCCTTGAAGTTGAACCAGCCGCAATAGGCGCGGCTCGACATTTCCTTCTTGTCGCCGAACTTCATGATGTCGAGGCCGCCGGAGATCTCCTCCCATACGGTCTTCTTGGCATCGAGATGATCGCGGCTCTGGTCGACGTAGGACAGCTTCACGGTCGGGCCGAGCTTGATCGAGCCGCCGTCCGGCTTCTCCATGCCAGTGAGCATCTTGAAAAGCGTCGTCTTGCCGGCGCCATTGGGGCCGATGACGCCGACGATGCCGCCGGGCGGCAGCTTGAACGAGAGGCCGTCGATGAGGAGATCATCACGGAAGCCCTTGGTCAGGCCCTCGACCTCCACCACCATCTCGCCAAGGCGCGGCGCCGGCGCGATGGAGAACGACGCCTTGCCGACTTCCTCGCGTCCCGCCTGCTCGACCAGCTTGTCGAATGCGGTGACGCGCGCCTTGGATTTGGCTTGCCGCGCCTTGGGCGAAGCTCTGATCCATTCCAGCTCGCGCGCCATCTGCTTTTGACGGCCCTCATCAGCCGATTTCTCGACCTCGGCGCGCTTTGCCTTCTGCTCCAGCCAGCTCGAGTAGTTACCCTTCCACGGCACACCCTGGCCGCGGTCGAGCTCGAGCGTCCAATCGGTGAGGTTGTCGAGGAAGTAGCGGTCGTGCGTGACGAGGATCACGCAGCCCGTGTATTCTTTGAGGTAACGCTCGAGCCAGGCGACGCTCTCGGCGTCGAGGTGGTTGGTGGGCTCGTCGAGCAGCAGGATGTCTGGCTTCGACAGCAACAAACGCGTCAGCGCCACACGGCGCTTCTCGCCGCCCGACAGCTTCGTCACTTCGGCATCGCCCGGCGGGCAGCGCAGCGCGTCGAGCGCCTGCTCGACCTGGGTATCGAGGTCCCACAGGTTCTGAGCGTCGATCTGATCCTGCAGCGCCGTCATCTCATCGGCGGTTTCTTCGGTGTAGTTGGCGGCAATCTCGTTGTAGCGGTCGAGGATGGCCTTTTTCTCCGCGACGCCCTCCATGGCATTGTCGAGCACGTCCTTGGTCACATCGAGCTGCGGCTCCTGCGGCAGGTAGCCAACCTTGATGCCGTCGGCGGCCTTCGCCTCGCCGAGGAAGTCGTCGACGGTGCCTGA
>DATBSP010000132.1:0-16588 GCA_036559705.1 Hyphomicrobium sp. | reverse complement strand
GGCGGGCTGCAGCTCGAGGTAAAGATAGACCGCGACGCAGCGGCCCGGCTCGGCGTGCGCATTTCCGACATTGACAGCGCGCTCAACAACGCCTTCTCGCAGCGGCAGGTGTCGACGATCTATGCCCAGCGCAACCAGTATCGCGTCATCCTCGAGGTCGACCCGCGCCTGCAGCGCGATCCCTCGGACCTCAAAAACATCTATGTGCCGAGCATTGGCGGCGGCCCGCAGGTGCCGCTGACGGCAGTGATCCGGGTCGAGGAGAACACCTCGCCGCTGGTGGTCAATCACCAGGGACCCTTCCCGGCCATCACCCTCAGCTACAATCTGGCGCCCGACAACACGCTCGATCAGGCGTTGCGCGACATCGATAGCGCCATGGCGGAGATCCATACCCCGGCCGGCCTACGCGGCGAGATGGCGGGCGATGCGCGCGCCTTCGCCGAGCAATCGTCGCAGCAGCCGCTGCTGATCCTCGCGGCACTGATCGCCGTCTACATTGTGCTGGGGGTGCTGTACGAGAGCCTGGCGCATCCGCTGACCATCATCTCGACGCTGCCCTCGGCAGGTCTCGGCGCACTGCTGGCGCTATACGTCGCCGGCATGGAACTATCGATGACGGCGCTTATTGGCGTCATCCTGCTCATCGGCATCGTCAAGAAGAACGGAATCATGATGGTCGACTTCGCGCTCGACGGTGAGCGACAGCGCGGCCTCAAGCCGGCGGTGGCCATCTACGAGGCGTGCATCGCCCGCTTCCGCCCCATCCTGATGACGACGCTGGCGGCGCTCCTCGGCGCCATCCCGCTTGCCATCGCGGTAGGACCCGGCTCCGAGATTCGCCGTCCGCTCGGCATCACCATCATCGGCGGTCTCATCGTTTCGCAGATGCTCACGTTATATACGACGCCGGTCATCTACCTCCTGCTCGACAAACTGCACCGACGGTTGGGCGGTGCCGTTGCGAGGGAGCAGGACGTTGTACCTGCAGGCAAGTCTTCACCACAGGCGCTCTGATCGAGGCTTAGTCGCACCGATGAACCACGCGGCTGAGCAGCCCATTTTCAGCCACGTTGGCTCCGGCGATGGCAGCCACGCCGGCGTTAGAGGAAAGCATCGGCGTCGTCGCCGTGGTTGAACGCACTCACATAGACATGTTCACTTCAGATCCACTGCCGCAATCGCGCACCCGAATTGTTTGCATTAAGCAGTCTAGAAAAAAAGCGGCCGGCATGCGGAGCCGGAAATGTACCGATCCCCTCGGATCGTTGCCCCCGCCGCTGCTGCCTGATACGGAGGTTTACGCTGGCGCTTTTGCGATCACTATCTTGTGTTGAAGCGGCAAGCGAAAGGTCTTTGAAGACAAACGTCCGCCCCGTGTAACGCCACGGCATCTGCGGGCGAACAGCCTACGAGGAGCTTTGTGGCTCAAACGCAGCGTGAGGAGGAGTGGGCAGCCCTGATGCGGGCAGCCATCGATGGCGACGAGGCAGCATACCGCAGGCTGCTCGAAGCGCTGTCCTACGGCCTGCGCGCGGCGGTGCGCCGCGGTTTTGCGCAAGCTGGCGCACCACTTGGCGATGTCGAGGACGTGGTTCAGGAAACGTTGCTGGCGCTGCACTTGAAGCGCAATACATGGGATCCGTCGCAGCCTCTGGGGCCTTGGGTACGGGCTATCGCCCGGCATAAGCTGATCGATGCCTTGCGCCGCCGCGGACGACGCATCCAGGTGCCGATCGAAAGCGTTATGGAGACGCTGGCCGCTGAAGAAAGCAACAGCAGCGTCGACCGGCAAGATGCCGCACGGCTCGTCAATGGCCTGCGCGGACGCCAAAAGGAGGTGGTGCGTTCCATTAGCCTCGAAGGCCAGTCGATCCGCGATGTGGCCCAGCGGCTGCAAATGAAAGAAGTCGCGGTGCGGGTTGCACTCCATCGCGGCCTCAAGGCGCTCGCCGCCTTACACCAGAGAGACCAGGACGAATGAAGACCGACGACCTCATCGCTGCAATCTCGGCCGACGCCGGGGCGCCCCGAGCGCCCATAGGACGGTTGGTGTGGCTGGGTGCGGGTGCCGCCGTTCTCGCGGCCGCTTTCTTGTTCTTCACCCTCCTACCCGTGCGGCCCGACATGATGGACGCGATGGCAACCCCGCGCTTCCTGTTCAAGTGGGCATTCTCCCTCACCCTGTTAGCGACGGCGATGGCGCTAATATTGCAGCTGGCCCGCCCGCAACCGGTGTCCCGGCTGCAGCTGCTCGCCCTCCTCGCTGCGCCGCTGGTCCTTGCCGCCGGCGTCGGCAGCGAGCTGATCTCTCTACCCTCGTCGCACTGGATGCCGAACATGGTGGGCACCAACGCCGTAGGCTGCATGGTTCTCATCCCGTTGCTGTCGGCGTTGCCACTGGCGTTGATGATCATTGCGCTGCGGCAAGGAGCTCCGTCTCAGCCAGCGCTCACCGGAGCCGTTGCTGGCCTGGTAGCGGCAGGCATCGCCGCGACCTTCTATGCGACGCACTGTCAGAATGACAGCCCGCTGTTCATGGCCGTCTGGTATGCGATGGCGACCGCCATCGTGGCGGCGGCCGGCGCCCTGCTCGGCGCCCGTCTGCTGCGCTGGTAGGCCGCTTCGCCTTCCCGATTGAGCCCTGCGTAAGAGCCAGCTAGGCTCCGACCCGACCACAAACATGGACAGGTCGAGGAACGCGAATGACGAGAACGGAGCTTGAGACCGTATGGGCGCCGCGCCTCTTGGGTTTACTGCGCATCGTCGCGGCAATCCTTTTCATGGAGCACGGAGCGCAGAAGCTGCTCGGCTTCCCGCCTAGCGAACGGCCGATGCCAGAGCTGTTTACGCTCCTGTGGTTCGCCGGGTTCCTCGAGCTCGTTGGCGGCTTCTTCGTTCTCATCGGACTGTTCACGCGGCCGGTCGCATTCGTATTGAGCGGTCAGATGGCCGTGGCCTATTGGATGGTGCACGCCCCGCAGAGCCCTTACCCAGCGGTCAACGGTGGCGATGCGGCAATCCTCTTCTGCTTCATCTTCCTCTACCTCGTCGCCGCCGGCGCCGGCGCCTTCAGCGTGGACGCGGGGCGCGAAGGCCACGCAAGCTGAACGAGCGCAACGGCGCCGCCGGGTTGCAAAGCCTGCATATTGCGGGTTATTGAAGCCTCCCCGGCGCACCCGATCTATCATTTCGGGCGCTAACGCGATCGCCTTTCTGCATTGGTCGGCGGATTTACCTTTCGCCGGCTAATCTGGCCAAAGCCGCGACGGAAAACGTGCTTAACTTCCGTTCGGCAGGCGGAGCCCGCGTAGACTGAGAGCGTCGATGCGTCCGAGTTACGTCGTTCTGATCCTCGTAGCGGCTGCCGCAGCGGCTGTGGCCGCGGTCGGGCCGTTGCGTGGACGCAGCGTCGAAGTCGGGTTCGAAGACGTCGGTAGTTCCATCAAATCGGCTTTCGCTCGTCTCGGCGGCGGCGGCGATAAAGCGAAGAATCCGGCAGCGCCCCCCGAACTCACGGTCAGCCAGCCCGTCACGCACAAAGTAATCGAATGGGACGAGTACACTGGCCGCTTTGCTGCGGTCGAATCGGTCGAGGTGCGCGCGCGCGTCTCCGGCTACCTCACCGAGGTGAAGTTCACCGACGGTGAGGACGTGAAGGCGGGCGACCTGTTGTTCACCATCGATCCGCGCCCATTCGAGCGCGCGCTCGATCAGGCCAAGGCGCAGCTCGATCAGGCGAAGGTCAGCGTCAGCAATGCCGCTCTCGACGTTGCACGCGGGCGCCCGCTGCTGCAACGCGACTATATCTCGAAGAAGGTATTCGACGATCGCGAGAACCTCGTGCGCGACGCGGAGGCCTTGGTGAAGATTGCCGAGGCACGTGTGAAGGCAGCCGAGCTCGAGCTCAGCTTCTGCCGCATCACGGCGCCGATCTCGGGCCGCATGAGCCGGACGCTGGTGACGCCCGGCAATTTCGTCAGCGGCGGCGGATCGGACACTGGATCGACGATCCTCACCACCATCGTCATGCAGGACCCCATCTACATCTACTTCGACGTCAGCGAAAACAACGCGCTCAAGTACCAACGCATGTCGCCGGCAGGCGGCAAGAGCGGCAGGGGCATTCTTGGCGCGGCGGTCGGCATCGGGCTCCCCGACGAGACCGGCTTCCCGCACAATGCCAAGCTCGACTTCCTCGAGAACCGTCTCGACGAAGGCACCGGCACTCTGCGCGCCAGAGCCATCCTCGCCAACAAGGACCGCTTCTTCTCGCCCGGCATGTTCGCGCGCGTGCGCCTGCAGGGCTCACCGGAGTACGAGGCGCTGCTGCTGCCCGACGAGGCGGTCGGCACCGATCAGGCAACCCGCTTCGTCTACGTCGTCGGCGACGACAACATCCCCGTGCGGCGTACCGTGGACTTGGGACCGATCGACGACGGGCTGCGTGTCATCCGCAAAGGCTTGAAGCCCGCGGACTGGATCATCCTGCGCGGCCAGCAGCGCGTCAGGGCCGGCCATAAGATCGTGCCGCGACGCGTTCCGCTCACCGTCTCCGACGCAGCGCCCGATGGCGGCGCGCCGGGCAAGCCGTAGGGCGGGCGGAAGCGGACATGCGGTTTTCTCATTTCTTCATCGCCCGACCCATCTTCGCTTCGGTTCTCTCGCTCGTCATCCTCATCGTGGGGACGATCGCCTACCTCACGCTGCCCGTTGCGCAGTTCCCCGAGATCGTACCGCCGACAATCTCCGTCACCACGTCCTATCCCGGCGCCAACGCCGTCACCGTCGCCGACACGGTCGCCTCCGTCATCGAGCAAGAGGTGAACGGCGTCGACGGCATGATCTACATGTATTCCCAGTCGACCGACGACGGGAACATGTCGCTCAGCGTCACCTTCGACATCGGCACCGACATCGATAAGGCGCAGGTGCTGGTGCAGAACCGCATTGCTGTGGCTGAGCCGCGGCTTCCCGAGGAGGTGCGCCGCAACGGCATTCTGGTCAACAAGCGCTCACCCGACCTCTTGCTGGTCGTGCATCTCGTATCGCCCGACAAGACATACGATCAGGTCTACATCTCCAACTACGCCCTGCTCAACGTGCGCGACGAGCTCGCCCGCATCCCCGGTGTCGGCGACGTCACGCTGTTCGGCTCGCGCGAATATTCCATGCGCGTCTGGCTCGACCCAGAACGCATCGCTCTGCGCGGCATGACGGCCGACGAGGTGATGGCGGCGCTGCGCGCCCAGAATCTGCAGGTCGCCGGAGGTTCGCTCGGCCAGCCGCCGCAGCCCAACATGGGCGCCTTTCAAATGTCGCTGCAGTTGAAGGGGCGCCTGCTGCAGCCGAGCGAGTTTGAGAACATCGTGCTGAAGACCGGTGCCAATGGCCGCGTGGTGCGCGTCAAGGACGTCGGCCGCGTCGAGCTGGGGGCGCTGAGCTACACCACCTACGGCTATCAGGACTCCTTCGCCGCCACCGTGATGCCGATCACGCAGCAGCCGGGCTCCAACGCCATCGAAACGGCCAACGCCATCAAGGCGGAGATGAAGCGCTTGTCAGAGCGCTTCCCCAAGGGCCTCGAATACCGCATCGTCTATAACCCGACGGAGTTCATCGAAGCCTCGATCGCCGAACTTTACCTCACCATCATCGAGGCCGTGCTGCTGGTCGTGGTGGTTGTGTTGCTGTTCTTGCAGACATGGCGGGCGACGATCATTCCGCTGGTCGCCATCCCCGTATCGCTGATCGGCACCTTCGCCGTGATGCAGGGGCTCGGCTTTTCCATCAATATGCTGACACTGTTCGGGCTGGTGCTTGCCGTCGGCATCGTTGTCGACGACGCCATCGTCGTCGTCGAAAACGTGGAGCGTAAGCTGCGCGAGGGCCTTTCGCCCATCGAGGCAGCGCGCGTCACCATGACCGAGGTGGGCACAGCGCTGATCGCCATCGCCCTGGTGCTGACAGCGGTGTTCGTGCCCACCGCCTTCATCGGCGGCATCACCGGGAGTTTCTACCGGCAGTTCGCCGTTACCGTGGCGACGGCGACCATCATCTCCGCATTCAATTCGCTCACGTTGAGCCCGGCGCTGTGCGCCATCCTGCTGCAGCCGCACGTCAAGCACGAGCATGAAAGCCCCTTCATGCGGCCGGTGCACGGCTTCTTCCGGCTGTTCAACGCGGCGTTTGACAAGCTGGCTGCGGGCTACGCCCAACTGGTGCGCTTCGTCATCGGCGCGGCGCCGGCGATGCTCGGTCTTTATGCGCTGCTGCTCGGTGTCGCCGGCTGGCTGCTCATGCATGCGCCCACCGGGTTCATTCCCAAGATGGATCGCGGCATCATCACCGTCTCGCTGCAGTTGCCGCAGGGCGCTTCGCTGCAGCGGACCGATGAGGTGGTGCGCCGCGCCAACAAGCTGGTGCTCGATACCCCCGGCGTCGCGCATACCTCGACCTACACGGGCCGCTCGGGATCAACGGGTTCCAACTCGAGCAACCTCGGGCTGATAAATGCCGTCATTGCGGATCCGCGCGAGCGCGCCAGGAAGGGACTGACCGTCGATAGGATCGCCGACGACATCACTGCGCGCCTCAACGATATCGAGGAATCAAAGACTACGGTGACCATTCCGCCGCCAGTGCGCGGCATGGGCGGCCAGACAGGCTTCTCGATGCGCTTGCAAAACCGCGCCAACATGACGCCGGCGCAGTTCGAGAAAGTCGCCGTCGACTTCATCGCGGCGGCCAACCAGACGCCCGGCATAAAAAATGCCTTCACCACCTTCTCGACCAGCACGCCACAGCTCTACGTCCACGTCGATCGCGACAAGGCGCAGATGCTCAAGGTTCCGCTGGAAGCCATCTTCGAAGCGCTGCGCATCTATCTGGGCTCCGCCTACGTCAACGATTTCAACATGTTCGGTCGCACGTTCCGCGTTACGGCGCAGGCCGATTCCAGCTTCCGCATGCAGCCGGAGAACGTATCGCGCATCCGCGTGCGCAACGAGGCGGGGCAGATGGTGCCGCTGGCCAATCTCGTCACCTTCCGCAATGTTGCCGGGCCCGACCGCGTGCCGCGCTACAATCTCTTCCCCACCGTTGAGGTGAACGGCGCGACGCAGCCTGGCGTCAGCACCGGACAGGCACTTAGCCTCATGGCCGAGCTCGCCAAACGCGAGTTGCCGGAAGGCATCACCTATGAATGGACTGACCTTTCCTACCAGGAGGCGCGGGTCGGTAGCACCGGTTACTACATCTTCGCACTGTCGGTGCTGTTCGTGTTCCTGACGCTGGCGGCGCAGTTCGAGAGCTGGTCGCTGCCCCTCGCCATCATCCTTATCGTGCCGATGTGTCTGCTCAGCGCTCTATTCGGGGTGACTTTGCACGGGCAGGACATCAACATCCTCACGCAGATCGGCTTCATCGTGCTCATCGGATTGGCAGCGAAGAACGCCATCCTGATCGTCGAGTTCGCACGTCAGCTCGAGGACCAGGGTCGCGATACGGTGACGGCGGCGGTCGAAGCCTGCAAGCTGCGGCTGCGCCCGATCCTCATGACCTCGCTCGCCTTCACGCTGGGTGTTGTGCCGCTCTACATCGCGACGGGCGCCGGCGCCGAGATGCGCATCGCGCTCGGTACCGGCGTGTTCTGGGGCATGATCGGCGTCACGCTGTTCGGCCTCATCTTCACGCCGGTGTTCTACGTGGTGATCCGCCGGCTATCGATGCGCAACAACCGCGCTGATGCGGCGCCGGTCCTGGCGCCGGCTAAGTAGTCACCGCTGTAAGATAAGGGCGTTCGCATCCATACGCTCCTGCCAGCCGTGGCGCTGGAGCTCGGGGTCGAGGTGCTCCTCGGCCGGCCAACCGACGCACAGATAGGCAACGAGCCTCCAGGTGCGCGGCACATCGAGTGCGGCAGTGACGCTGTCCGGCTCGAGGATCGATACCCAGCCGACGCCGAGCCCGTTGGCGCGGGCCGCCAACCACAGCGTCTGGATGGCCCCGACGACGGAGTAGCGCCGCGTCTCCGGCATGGTGTTGCTGCCGAGGCCGGCGCCGGCGGCAGTTTCCTCGTCGGCGAACACGGCAAGCTGCACGGGCGCCGCTTGCAAGCCCTCGAGTTTCAGCTTGGCGTAGAGGCCGCGCCGCTCGCCCGAATACGTACTCAGCGCCTCGGCATTGGCGCGGGCAAACGAGGCACGGATGGCTTCGCGCCGTTCAAGGTTTTCGACAAGCACAAAACGCCAGGGCTGGCTGAAGCCGACTGACGGCGAGCACGCCGCGAGCTCGATCAGCGATAGGACGAGCGCGGCATCGACGGGATCGGTCTTGAAGCGGCGCACGTCGCGGCGCCAGAGGATGAGGTCACGCAAGGCGGCGCGGAACGTGTCGTCAAAGCGCGGCGGCGTTGCTGTAATATTGCCCCTCATGACGCGGTGTCGATGACGTGAAAGAACGTACCGGTGACAGCGCCGCGCCGCGAGCCGCACTCGGCGACCGGCACGCCTGCGGCATCGCGAATGTCGGCGAGCGGCTCGTCCATGTTCGCCAGCAAGCTGGCAAAATGGAATTCGTGACCGACCAGCTCAACGCCCGAGTTGCGCTGACGCGCGCGTCGGTACCCGAGGTGCATCTGCGGCTTGGCAAACGACGTCTCGACCCCGAGCAGCCCGAGCATCTCGTGGCGCGCGCCGGCGGCATCGACGAGGCCATCGCCGAGCGCCATGTAGCCGCCGCACTCGCCATGGATCGACACGCCGCGCGCGGCCGCATCGCGCATCCCAGCCCGGAAGCGCGACGCGTTGGCGAGCGTTGCAGCGTGCAGCTCGGGATAACCGCCGGGCAGCCAAACCGCATCGCAATCGGCGGCGGGTCCGGCATCGGCGAGCGGGGAGAAGGGCAGAATCTCGGCGCCGGCCTGCCGCCAACCGGCGAGGAGGTGCGCGTAAACGAAAGAGAAGGCCTTGTCCTGCGCCAAGGCGATGCGCTGCCCGGGCGGCGCCAGCGGAACGGCATCGGCTGCTTTCGCAAGTGTTGTTGGGCGCGCGGCGGCAACCAGCCGGCCAAGCTCGACATCATGGGCAATAGCTTCGGCGATGGCGTCGAGGCGCTGATTGAGCGTCGCCGTCTCCTCCGCCTGCACGAGGCCGAGGTGACGCTCGGGCATAACGATGTCTCGCCGCCGCCACACGGAACCGAACACCGGGATGCCGATGCGCGCCATAGGCTCGGCAATGAACGCCGCGTGCCGCGGGCTGCCGATCATGTTGAGGATCACGCCGGCAATGTCGATGTCGCGTCGGTAGGCCTTGAGCCCGAGCGCGACGGCGGCCGCTGTCTCGGCCTGCGCCTCGACGTCGAGCACGAGAACCACAGGCCAGCCGGTGAGCGCGGCAAGGTCGGCGGTCGAGCCGTTGCCGCAGGCGCCGCGCGTGCTGGCGCCGTCGTAGAGGCCCATGACGCCTTCGGCGATGCACAGCTCCGCATCGGCGCTCGAGTCACGCAGCAGGCGGGCGATGAGGGCCGGGCGCATGGCCCAGGTGTCGAGGTTGACGCTGATGCGCCCGGCCGCGGCGGTGTGGAATGCCGTATCGATGTAGTCGGGGCCGCACTTGAAGGGCTGCACGGCGACGCCTCCCCGGCGCAACGCGCGCAACAGGCCAAGCGTCACCGTCGTCTTGCCGGCGCCCGAAGCGGGCGCGGCGATGATCACGCCGCGAGGTGATGCAGACATCGGCGATGGCCTAGGCACTGAGGGCTCCCTATGGTCTAAGTCGCGGAGCCGGTTTCTAAAATGCGCATTTCCCTTGCCGGGGCGCGTGCCTGGTTTGATAAGAGTTGGCCGCTTGTCCCGTCAATCGAAATTGCCCCTCCAATGGCCGACGCGCCCATTCCACGCCTGACTCTGGTGCTCGGCGGCGCGCGCTCGGGCAAGAGCCGCCATGCCGAGGAGCTGATCATGCGTGCGGGGGCGCCATGGACCTACGTGGCGACGGCCGAGGCGCGCGACGAGGAAATGCGCGCGCGCATCGACCAGCATCGGGCGCGCCGCGACGCCAACTGGCATACGCTGGACGCGCCGCTCGATCTCGCCGGCGCCATCCAGAATGTAGCGGGGCCGGCGCTGATCGATTGCCTGACGTTGTGGCTGAGCAACGTCATGCTGACCGACCGCGACGTCGAGGCGGAAATCGCGCGCCTGCTTGCCGCGTTCTGCTCCGCGCCGGGGCCGCTCGTGGCCGTGTCGAACGAGGTCGGGCTGGGGCTGGTCCCGGAGACGCCGCTCGGGCGCGCTTTCCGCGACGCGCAAGGGCGACTCAATCAGCGCGTCGCAGCGGCGGCAGACCGTGTGATCTTCATGGCGGCCGGGCTGCCACTGAACTTGAAGTGATCGCTGCCTAGATGGCGCTTTCGACGGCGTTCGGCTCGACGAGGCCGGCACCGACGGCGAGGCGATGCACGATCAGCAGCGCCAGGAAGGCGAGGACCTCGACGAGGGCGACGTAAGCGACGACATCGGTGTTGAACGCACCTTCGCCGTGCGGCAGCACGAGGCTGGCGACATACAGTACCGCCTCGTAGGCGAGGAAGGCGACGGGCAGGGCGGAGATCACGGCTACCAGCGCGCCCGATGGGGCCAGAGCAGAGACGACGGCGCGGGCGGCGTAGCAGGCGGCAACGGCGCCGAGCCCGATGGCGAGCCCCCATAAGTAAGCCTGCGCCTCCATGGGATAGCCGAGAACCGCAAAGCCATAGACCTGATTGACGAGCCAGACCGCGCCGATCAGCAGCAGGCCATCACGTCGTTCGGTGTCGAACGCAGCAAGGGCCGCCAGCGCGGCGAAGGGGACGGCGCAGGCAAGGACGCCCGACATCAGCACGGTCGCCACGGTCAGAAATCCGATCCACAGCAAGCGGCGCTCGGTGCCAATGGCGGAAGATTGCATGGTCGCGGTCCCTTTGGCGGCACGGCTATGGTACGAGAGCTATGCCATTTGCACGGCAATTATAAGGAGCAACAACGTCTCGGTCACCTCGATGCCGGCCCCGAGGCAATCCCCCGTCACGCCGCCGATCCGGTATTTCCAGAAGGCAGCAATTGCGGGAATGACCAACAGCGCTAGAAGCAGCAGCGGCGCCAGCCAGGCGCTGAAGACGGCGAGGACCGCGCCCTCGACGACGACGGCGCGCCGGTCGATGTGCCAGGCGAAGCGCTCGCCCGTTCCGGTGGCCAGCGGCGTCACCGTGACGCTCCACACGATCGCGCCCCAGCGCGCCCAGGCGGCGATCAAGATGATGGCAGCAAGCGCCGGCGGGCTGGCGATGGCAGCAAGCAACACCAACTTGGCGATCAGCTGCAGGACGATAGCGATGGTGCCGAAGGCACCGATGTGCGGGTCGCGCAGAACCTCGAGGAAACGCTCCGGCGAACGGTGGGCGACGCCAAGAGCGTCGGCGATGTCGCTGAGGCCGTCAAGGTGCAGGCCGCCCGTCACCCAGACCCCGGCGATGAGGGCGAGCAGGGCACCGATCCACGGCGAGGCTTGCACGCCCACCCACAGCGCGGCGGCAACGATGGTGCCGACAATGACGCCGACGATCGGGAACCACAACGCCGAGCGCGAGAGGTCGTCTGGATCGAAAACGGCGATACGCGGCGCCGGCAGGCGCGTGAGAAACTGCAGCGCATGCGAGAAGGAGCGAATGTGGCTGTCGAGGCTCATGGCTGCGCCACCTCGACGATTTCGCCCCACAGGCCGGTGCCAGGGTCACGGCCGGCGTGCAAGGTGATGCGCGTGCCGGGATCGATTTTGACCGCCCACAAGCTCGCCGGGGGAATGCCGCAGACGAGCGCCAGGGCAGCGCGCATCGGACCGGCGTGAGTGATGACGAGCACGCTGGTAGGTGACGGCACGTCAAGCAGGCGCGCCAATGCGCGGGCAATACGCGCGTTGAGGGCGTGCCACGTCTCGCCAGCGGGGGCCTGCGCAGCATCGGCACCTCCGTAGAGCGCGGCCAAGGCGTCGGCGCACGTCGCGTCGGCGCGCAGCGCGGAAATTTCGCGGCCATCCCAGTCGCCGAAATCCATCTCCGCCCAGTCGTCGTCGACGCGCAGGGGAAGCGCGCGCTCGGCCGCGAGTTGCTCGGCCGGCGCTCGCGTGCGCTGGCGCGGAGAGGCCACGATGGTATCCCACCGTCGGTCCGTCGTCTGACGCCCCAGCTGCTGCCAGCCGGTGTCGGATAGCACCGGATCTGTGCGGCCGAGCAGACGGCCGGGCGTTGCGGTCTCGCCATGGCGCAGAAGATCTATCCGCATCATGACGCGGGACCGGAGATGTGCGCTTCCTCGAAGGTGGCCATTTGCGCGTGCAGCGCGCACGCAAGGCGCAGGATGGGCAGCGCAACGGCGGCGCCGGAGCCTTCGCCGAGGCGTAACTTGAGATCGAGGATGGGCTCGGCGCCGAGCGCATCCAACACGATGCGATGCCCGCGCTCGAGCGAGCGATGCGAGTAGATGAGCCACGACGCACAGGAGGGGTTGAGGCGAACGGCGGCAAGCGCGGCAACCGAGACGATGAAGCCGTCGATGAGCACGGGGGTGCGGGCCTGCGCCGCGGCGATGATGGCTCCGATGAGCGCGGCAATCTCCAGGCCGCCGACGCAAGCGAGGATGTGCAGCGGCGGTGCCGCCCCGCCCGCAATCTCGTGTTTGCGGAGCGCCGTCGTGATGACCGCGGCCTTGTGGGTCATACCCTGCGCATCGAGCCCAGTGCCCGAGCCGACGAGATCCTCGGCCGGCACGCCGAGCAGCGCCGCGGCAATGGCCGCGGCGGAGGTCGTGTTGCCGATGCCCATCTCGCCGAGGATGACGAGATCGGCGCCATTCTCGGTGGCGCGCTGCACGGCCCGACGTCCGGCGGCGAGTGCCAAAACGAGCTCTTCGCGCGTCATGGCCGCCTGTTGCGAGAAGTCGCGCGTGCCACGCCGCGACTTGTCGGTCGTTACGCCCGGAATACCGGTGCTCGCCAGCGTGCCCGCGTCGACGACGGTGAGCGGCACGCCCAGCTCGCGCGCCAGCACCGCCACCGCCGCACCCCCGCCGGCGAAGTTGCGCAGCATCTGCACGGTGACGTCGGAAGGATAGGCCGAGACGCCTTGCACGGCGATTCCGTGATCACCCGCGAACAGCACGATGGGCGCGTTCCGCGCACGCGGGTGCTCAGCCGCCTGCAAGGAAGCGAGGCGAATGGCCAACCCCTCCAGCACGCCGAGCGAGCCCGGCGGCTTGGTCAGGATGTGCTGCCGCGCCTCGGCCGCCGCGCGACTTTCCGCGCAAGGCTCCGGGCAGGCGGTTTCGATCCACGTTGCGTGCACGCCGCCTTGGCTCCAACCCGCTCAAACTGCTGCGCAGAATGGATAATGGCGCCGCGGCGTCAAGCTGCTTCCCGCCTTGGCTCAGGCGCTCAATGCGCTCTCCCGGGCGAGGAATGCTCGCACCAGCGCGCCTTCCACGGGTTTTGAGAACAGGTATCCCTGCATCGTGTCGCAGCCCATCGCCCGCAGCAGCGTCAATTGCGTTTGGGTTTCGACACCTTCGACAGTGACCTTGATCCCGAGGCTTTGGCCCAAATGAGCAATCGTGCGGACAATCGCCATGCTGTCGGGATTGGTCTCCATGTCGCTCACGAACGACCGGTCCACCTTTAGGCGATCGATAGGCAGCTTCTTGAGGTGCGACAAGGATCCAAAGCCGGTGCCGAAATCGTCGAGCGCAATCTCGACGCCGATGTCATGTAGCGTCTGCAGCGCCACCTCCACGCCGACTGCACCGCGCCCCAGAAACACGCGCTCCGTAACCTCGATGCACAGCCGCTCCGGCGGCACGCCTGTCTCGCGCAACTTGGTCCGGACCAGTTCGGCGAACGTGCCCAATGCGAAATCGGCCGAAGTGACGTTGACGGCGACGCGGCCGAAGGGGAGCCCCTGACGTACCCACGCGGCAGCCTGGCGAAGGGCGCTGTCGATGACCCACTTGCCGACGTCGGCGGCCGACTTGGGATCGTCAAAAACGTCCTCGAAGTCGGCCGGCGACAGCAGGCCGCGGCGCGGATGGTCCCAGCGCAGCAGCGCCTCCAGGCTCACCGGTTGCGACGCGTCGAAGGAAACGATCGGCTGATAGAGCAGGCGCAGCTCGTTGGCAGCAAGGGCACGCTGAATATCGCGATGCAACTGATACGTCGTCTCGAAGGACGCCCGCATCTCCGGAACGTAGAACTGGTATCTGTCGCGCCCCAGATCCTTGGCGCGATACAGCGCCAAATCCGCGTTCTTGAGAAGCTCGCTCGCGCCTTTGGCGTCCGAAGGATATAGGTTGATGCCCATGCTGATGGTGCAGCGGTGCTGAACGCCGCCGAGGGTGACGGGCGGCTCGAGGGCAGAAAAAATCGCTCCGATTGCGCCCGTCAATGTCGCCCTCTCTTCCCTGACCGAGATGAGGACGGCGAACTCGTCGCCTCCAAGGCGCGCGACGAGGCCGTACGGCGCCAGGGCGGACTGCAAGCGCGACGCAACTTCTTTGAGGAGTTCGTCGCCGGCGGCGTGCCCCAGGATGTCGTTGGTCTCCTTGAAGCGGTCGACGTCGATGAGTCCGACCGCGAACCGGCGCCCCTCGCCCGCCGCGTCGAGCAGCGACTTCAGGAGCTCGTTGAACTGCAGGCGATTGGGCAATCCCGTCAGGCTGTCCTGCTTGGCGAGCCTCCACAGTTCCCGCTCGAGCCGTTTGCGCTCGGAAATCTCCTCGGTCAGCATGATCATGCCGCCGATGCTGTTGTCTTGCAGATGCCAGGGGCGGATCTCCCAGCGGATGGTGTTCGTCGACCCGTCGGCGCGTCTGAAGATCTCTTCGGGACAGCTTTCGGTGGCGCCCTTGAGGATGCGCTGGTGCTTTTCCTTCCAGTGGTCCGGGATATCGGGAAACACATCGTAGTGGCTGCGTCCAACCAGCGGCTCGTCAGGAAGGTTGTAGTCGTGCAGCCAGCGGTCGGTATGCGCCACGTACCGCATGTCCGTATCGAACATGGCGACCGCCGCCGGCGCGTGCTTGATGAAGGCTTCGAGCGTCGAGTGCGTCCGCTTTAGCTCGGCTTCGGCGCGCCGCTGGTCGGTCACGTCGAGATAGGTGATGAGATGCGCGCCGCCCTCAACCGGAACACAGCGGATCTCCAGGATCCGGCCCGAGAGTTCGTTCCGCTCCGTGGTGATCGGCACCGGGCTGAGCAGCGTTTTCAGGCGCGCGCTGACGGCAAGTTCGACGGGTCCAGGACCATAGTCGCCGCGCTCGGCCCGATAACGAACGAGCGCCTCCAGCTTCGGCGGCTCGCCCGTGAAGAACCCGTCCGGCAGATCAAGGAGGGTTCGATAAAGCCGGTTGCTGGCGACCAGCCGTAGCTCACGATCGATCAACGCCAGGCCGCCGGGAAAATTGTCGATCGTCGCCTGCAGTGTTTGCGCCTGCTCGCGGATGGCCGTGATGTCGGTGCTGATCGTTATGAAGCGCTCGATCTGGCCGTCGCGGCCGAAGCGGGGAATGACGATGGACTCGAACCATACGTTGGCGCCGCTTTTGGCATGATCGCAAAGCTCGCCGCGCCAAGTCCGGCCGGAGTGGACCGTTTCCCACATCGTCTCGAGGGTTTCGCTCGTCCGCTGACCGGAGCTCAACAATTCGTAAGGCTGCCCGACAAGCTCTGACTGGTCATAGCCGATGACTTGGCAGAAGCGATCGTTCGCCTCGAGCAATCGCCCGCTCGGGTCGGTGACAGTTATGCAAAAGTGCTCTTCGAGGGCCTGCCGGTAGCCATCCAGGCGATCGTTGCGGGGGTTGGGCGCGGCGCCGGCGCGGGTAGGGTCGGCGCAGCACGCCGCATGCATCGGCGCGCCGATTGGCGCATGCCGCGTCGTGTTTAGCGCGCGCAGCCGTGCACGCCAATCGCTTACCAGATCTGCGAGCACACTGGCGCTCCGCTCAATCTGCGCAATTAGAGCGTGTAATCCTTAACCCCCCCTTATCTATGCGTTAAGGGCCAGGGCGGGCCCGATGGTTGCAGCGAATAAGGCGGCTAACGGGTATTGCTGCCGTCGCGGCTGGCGGCGACCGAGCGCTTTTTATCCTTGCTGGCAAGGGCCCCGGCGCTCGATTCACCCTTCCGGTCGGGCGCAAACGACCGCTTCTTGGCCGGGCCAAGCTTGGCACTTGCCGGGCGTGTGGTGGCGCCGGTCTTCTTAACGACTTTGGCCATGCATCATCCCTCTGCCTCGTGGCGGCAACGCCAGAGCACTCCTGCTTGTTCCGCGCTGGCAGTGCCCGCTTCGGTCTATGCCGGCGCCTACAACGCAACGGAGCGCGTCCGACGGTAGATCAGCCGTTGCACGGTGACCACAGGCGGAACCAATAAAGCTGCTGTCGACTTTGCGCTGTCGCAATGGTCGCGTCAGTCCTGAACCCGAAGAGGTAGAGCACAAGACGCTAGCGATCGCTGGTCGCGCCATCACGACAATGATCGCAAGCAATGCCGTTGGAGAA
>DATBSP010000131.1:0-3158 GCA_036559705.1 Hyphomicrobium sp. | reverse complement strand
TAATTATTCAAGACGTCGGCGTAGGCGGGCTCAGCGAACGCCTCGAT
This sequence comes from Hyphomicrobium sp., assembly GCA_036559705.1. Classification (GTDB taxonomy): domain Bacteria; phylum Pseudomonadota; class Alphaproteobacteria; order Rhizobiales; family Hyphomicrobiaceae; genus Hyphomicrobium_A. The sequence goes on along the minus strand of DATBSP010000131.1, from coordinate 3,111 downwards.
GTGGACGAACAACGGCTCGTGGACGGATAGCAACAGCAAGGACTGGCGCTCGATCCACTTGCGCCTCAATGCATCGACAATCTCATCGGCGTCGGCTCCCAGCTGTTTGGCGATATTCGACATAGTACCGTCTTACTTGACGCACCCAATACAGCCGCAAGTGGTCGGGCGCCTGCACTAGAATCGTCGGATGGACGACCTCCGAACAACGCAAAATCACCGTATGAATCAAAGACCCCTACGCGGTCACCGGTCCTTCGCAATGTCGGACCGAACGTAGCCTCAGCCGGGCGGCGCCTCCTCGCAACTCCACCCGGCTGCTGCATCTAGCTCTAGCCCTCAACGAGCTGTAGCTGATCTCTACGTCGTCGCGTTCTCTGCCGGGGACTTCTGCCGACGTTTCATCAGACGAAACGGACGAACCGGAGCAGTCATCGCGAAGGCGTCGACCTGCTCCGGTAGCAGTTCATCCCAGCGAAATTTAGCTGCTATGGGTTGGCGATTTCACCAGCAGCCGCGGTTGCGATACAGGGCAGCTCCGCCCCAGCGATAGCCGCGGTAGCCCCGGTATAAGCCGACGCGCCGGTAGCCACGGTAGCCGCGATACAGCCCAACACCGCGATAGCCCCGGTAAAGACCGGCCCGCCGGTAACCGCGGTAACCGCGATACAGTCCGACACCGCGATAGCCGCGGTAAGCGCCAACACGGCGGTAGCCGCGGTAACCGCGATATCCGACGTGTTCGACGAGAGAGGAACTGCTCTGCTGGATGCTCTTGCTGAGGGGGGCGGCCGGAATAGCTTGGCTACTGGCCGTGGAGCCAGTGATCAAAGCCGCAGCGAGCGCCGCTATAACGAGGCTTTTCTTCATAGCCTATCTCCTGTTTTGTTTGTCGTTCGCGGAGATCATCTCCTTGGATAAAGGACGCTGATCCGGGGGGAGGATCAGCGTCCCAGTCGCGCCACGGGCCTGAGGGTGTAGGCAGGCCATCTCCTCTCGGGACAGGGGGGAAGGTGGCGCGAGGTCATGATACTCCTTCGTACAATAATTCATACAAAGAACTCTGGCCAACTCGATGTAATTTCAATATAAAACCGTGCGCTTTGAGACATTTCACAAGCGCGGTAGCGGGCCGGTCTCAAAATCCCAGAGTCAATTCGGATGATCGCGGCACGAGTCGTCTCGCACCTTCGCACGCAAACTAGTGCATCCGCCTCTTACGCCGCCTGACGCGCATGATGTCGGGTCAGCGGCACGATTTTGCTTTCAGCTGGCCGCACACTGTACACGGTCAACGCTTGGCCTTGCCGCCAGATGCGGCGCTTGGGCATCACGCGGCCTAGTTCGCGAAGAAAGTCGAGTGGGTATGGCCAGCCCTCCCAGCGGGCGTCCGCGTAGAGCTGCAACACGTACTGGACGTTAAGCGACCTGCGCTCGAACTGCGGCTGGCATTGCGCCCAGGCGCAGAACATCGCGCGGCAGCTCGTGCGTCCACGGGTACGCATCGTCAGCGCCGGTGCCGGCGATGACGTGCGCTTTGGCATCCCATCGGAGCAACGTCGCCAGATCCTCAATCGTCGCCGCGCGCAAGTGCATCATGGAAGGTATGAACTGAAATCTGCGGCGGCAGTTCGGCGGCGCGATGCATGTGACGGAAAGAAAACATTCCGCGCGCGGATGGCTCCTGCCGTAATATGGCGGGGAGTGACCTGGCATCCTGCCATCTAGCGAGGGGGACCGATGTCTAGTCCGATCGAACCAATCCCTGTGTCCACTGTCAGCACCGCGGAATCGCATTTCGATCCGTGCTTCCTCACCCGAGGCAGTCGACGACTATCTTCACTTCACGACGATTGACGCGGCGGACGCACGATTCTGCCCATCCGGGCGCTGACGGCGAAGGCCGCCAAGCAGCTCGAGGAGCAGACGCAAACCGACGGACCCTATGCGCGCTACGTGTGGTGAGGCTGGGCCGGCGCTCTGCCGTCCCTTAACCCCGTGCTTGGCATACCGCACGGCTCGGCCTTGCGGCGAATGGGCCTGTCCCGGCAGCTTGTCGCCACGGACCCGCAACGCCCATATGAAACAGGTTCGGATGGCGCCAACGAGGAGAGCGACGATGACGATCGGACAGTCGAATGTACATGGCGCTATCGGGGCGATGGTTATTGCCTGCGGACTAGCGGCCCTGTGCGCCGGCCCGGGGTTGGCGGCCAAAGCGCAACCTTGCCCGCAGACCGACACCGGCATCACGCTGCCTAAGGGCTTCTGCGCCACCGTCTTCGCCGACAAAATCGGCCACGCGCGGCAGATGGCCGTCGCCGGCGACGGCACGGTGTTCGTCAACACGTGGAGCGGCGTCTACTACAGCAACGACACGCCGCCCGAAGGCGGCTTCCTCGTTGCCCTGAAGGACACCAAGGGTACCGGCAAGGCCGACCACGTCGAGCGCTTCGGACAGACGTTCGCGCAAGGAGGCAAGGGCGGCACCGGCATCTACGTTTACAACGACTGGGTCTACGCCGAGCTGAACGACAAGATCGTGCGCTATGCGCTCAAAGACGGTGAGATCACACCGACAGGCGAGCCGCAGGTCGTCCTCTCCGGCATGCCGATCACCGGCGATCACCCGATGCACCCGTTCATCATCGACAAGGACGGCAACCTGTTCGTCTCCATGGGCTCGGCCACGAACACGTGCGAGGTGAAAAACCGCATGCCCGGCTCGAAGGGGCACGATCCATGCACCGAGCTCGAGACGCGCGCCGGCGTCTGGCGCTATGACGCCAACAAGACAGGCCAGGTGTTCTCGCCGAAGGAACGCTATGCGTCGGGCATCCGCAACGGCGAAGGCTTCGACTTCGACGCCGACGGTCGTCTGTACCTGACGCAGCACGGCCGCGACCAGCTGCACGAAAACTGGCCGAAGCTGTACACTGCTGAGCAGGGCTTTAACCTCCCTGCCGAGGTCGTGTTCGAACTAAAGACGGACGCTTGGTACGGTTGGCCGAAGTGCTACTACGATGCCGAGCAGAAGAAGGACGTGCTGGCACCGGAGTACGGCGGCGACGGCGGCAAGGCGGTCGGTGAGTGCGCCAAGGCGGAGCCGCC
>DATBSP010000130.1:0-14482 GCA_036559705.1 Hyphomicrobium sp. | reverse complement strand
CGCTAATTAGGCCGCAGCAACTCATTTACGCGTCAAGGCTAGATCCGCCATATGGCAAAGAGCGAGAAATCGGGCGATGCCGCCGCCAAGGTGCTCAAGGCCGCCATCGTGCCGGTGACGCCGTTTCAGCAGAACTGCACGTTGATCTGGGACCCGGAGACCATGAAGGGTGCCGTGATCGATCCCGGCGGCGATCTCGATCGCATCCAAGCTGCCATCGCCGAGGTCGGCATGCGGCCGGAAAAAATCTTGCTGACGCACGGGCACATCGATCACGCGGGCGGGGCGGCGGAGCTGCGCGAGCGGCTCGGCGGCATCCCCGTCGAGGGACCGCACGAGGCCGAGCGTCCGCTGCTCGACGCGCTGGAGCAGCAGGGGCAGGCCTACGGCATGGAGGCGCGTGCGGTGACGCCGGACCGTTGGCTCGCCGACGGCGACACGGTGTCGGTCGCCGGGCACACGTTCGAGGTGCTGCATTGCCCGGGGCATTCGCCGGGCTCGGTGGTGCTGGTCAACCGGCCGCAGCGCTTTGCGCTGATGGGCGACGTGCTGTTCCAGGGCTCGATAGGGCGCACGGACCTGCCGATGGGCAGTCTCGAGGCGCTGATGAACTCGATCCGCACCAAGGTGCTCACCCTGGGCGACGAGTTCGCGTTCATCTGCGGGCATGGACCGACAAGCACCATCGGCCAAGAGCGGCGTACCAACCCGTTCATCGTTGGCGACGCGGCCTAGCTGCTGCGCCCGCAACTCTGTCATCCCGGCACTTGTTGCCGGGTGTGGAGCGCTGAGTTTAGAAGCCAAACTCCCAATGCAAGCATCCGGCGATGCCGCACTCCTGCTGCAGCGTGCCGACGCCGATGGGATTGGCGCTGTCGACGTTGGCCCACACATCGATGGTGTTGACGCGCAGCGTCTCCGAGCAGCTGGTCCTGCAGTAGACCCAGGTGCCGCGCGGCAGGCGCACCTGATAGCCGACGTCGGTATTGCGGTAGGGCGCACGGATCGAGCCATTGCCATCATGGCTGTAGGCGACGACGTAACCGAGGACCTTGCTAACGGCACGCGGGCCGGCGAATGCGTAGCCGCTGATGGTTGCCAGCGCGATGACGGCGACGACTACACGGGTGGCGAGGGAGTGGCGCATCATCATGGTCTCCAGCCTAGAGCGCTCTAAAGGCGCAGATTCTCGCAACGCAAGTTAGCATGATTGCGGCGCACACTGGCTCGCGGCCGTCACTCGGCGGATGCCTGTGGCACATGCGCACCGCTGTTTGGCGTCAGGTCAGCCGTTGCGGGCGAAGTTAATGCTCACGCCCTTCAGGGCGGAGCCCTGCGTCGACAGCGAAACCGACTGCGTGGTACCGCCGATCGATACCGACAGCGACCCCTTCAGTCCGCCGCCGCCGATGACGAGCTGCAGCTTCTGGTCGTCGGCACTGCCGGTGATGGTGCCCGCCTGATTGTAGTTGCGCTCCTCCCACGTGCCGGTGACGCGGCCGTTGGAGTATTTCAGCGTCGAGCGCAGCTCGACCTTGGTCGACGGGTTGGCGCAAATGATGTTGAGCTTGAGCTCGGTGCCGCCCGATCCCGAGTAGTAGCCTTTGCAGGAGAGCTTCTCGCTCTTGCCGCCCTCGAGGCGGGCCGTCCCCTTGCCGCTCCAGGTGCCGACGAGTGCCGAAAATGGGCTACCGGCGACGGCCGGGACGCCGATCATCAATATGGCGAGTAAACTCGCGGCCAGAACACTGACGCTCCCCCTAAACCCGCTCACTTGACACCTCCAAAGCCTGACCCACCAAGCGCCCATACCCGCCGCGGCAACCCGCCGACAAGACGCGCAAGCACCGCCAAAGAGAACGTATCGGCATGTCCCAAATTAGCACAATGCACGTTAAATAAGTGTCTCGTCTATGCATCCGCAAGCCTAGTGGGAGGTAGGACACAGCAGAATTGCATAGGTGAAGCGGTTGTCGGGACTTGTGTCCGCCGAGACGCGGCGGTTGCGTGCGGGACACCTCTGGCTATATTGCGCGGCCTGCGTGGAGGGGTGGCCGAGTGGCTGAAGGCGCACGCTTGGAAAGCGTGTGGGCGGGAAACCGTCTCGTGGGTTCGAATCCCACCCCCTCCGCCAGCCGATAAATCTATTTAAATCAGAATGATGACCAACAACCGCACCCGGGCGCGGTTGCGCTGAGCGGGAGTCCGTGTTGGCCTGGTCGACGGGTTTGTGCAGATTCAAGCGTTCTTTGGTTTTTTGCGAGAGCGGACGGGGCGAGCGACAGCTTTCGACGTGTTCAGCGCCACGGCGGCGCCAATGAGCGCCTTCAACGCCTTTTCGTTGAACTTGTCGCCCTCGTGAATGTCGATGGCGCGCCTGGTGTTGCCGTCGAGGCTGGAGTTGAAGAGGTCTGAAGGGTCGTTGAGCGAGGCGCCCTTGGCGAAGGTCAACTTCACGACAGTCTTGTACGTCTCGCCGGTGCAGATGATGCCGGCGTGCTCCCACACCGGAACGCCTCTCCACTTCCACTCCTCGACCACCGCGGGGTCGGCCTGGTTGATGAGCTTGCGGACCCGCGCGAGCGTCTCGCCCCGCCAATCGCCCAGCTCCTTGATCTTCGCGTCGATCAGCTGCGAGGGTGAGCCCCCTGCATTTGCTTGCTTCGCGCCGCTCTTGCCCTTCTTCATGGTTATCACTCTTCTTTCATGATCGCCGTCGCTCGCCCGTCACTTGAGTATTTGAATTTTTGACGCTTAGGTTGCCGTAATTGCTACGGGTGGGAGGCGAAATTGAACCGACAACGAGGCCCGCGGGCGGTGGTGCGCTCGGTCGCTGCGATTGCGCTACTTTCATTGGCTGCGTGCGGCGATGCCGCCGCCCCGTCCGCTCAATTACTGCCGCGCAACACGGTCGTGCCTGTAAGTTTGGTGACCAAATACTTCCCCGACGTCACCAATGAGGCGAGCACGGGGCCGAACGAAACGAGCGTCGGCAAGCCGATCGCGTCGAGATCGGTGGTCTTCAACAGCGCCGACGGAAGGAAGAAAGTGACACTTTCCGTGGATCGGTACGCTAGCGCCGGTGATGCCGCTGCGGCCTACCAAACGGCCGTCCAGGGAAGCAAGGCCGCGCCCGGGTTCAAACCTGCGGCGACGCCAAATCTGGGGCAGGAGGCGTTCGCCGGCACCTCGCAGGTCGGCGCGGAGATGCACTTCGGTCTCGGGGCACGCGACGGCAGGCTGATCATGTCCGTCACGCACGCGGGCGACATCCCCGTCACACCCGACAACTCGAACAACCTCATCAGTCTCGGCGGCGTGGAACTCGCCACCGCCAAGCAGGCCCTCGGTCCCTCGGGGAGCAGTTAGCTCTGGAGAGTGTTTACTTGGCTTAGCCCCGCACGCGTCTCGCGACTTTCCGCCTACATGCGTTCGCCGGGAAGCTCGCTGGCTTGCTTCACCCAAGTGGCGAGCTGCGCTTCGTCGAGCTGGTCGTTCTCGTGGATGTCGAGGTAGCGCACGTCCTTTTGCTTCGATGCCCCGGGCGGCACAGGATGCAGCGCCGCTCCGCGGAAGAAAGCTACTTTGACGTACTTCGCGAAGACATGAAAACTGAGAAACCAGACTTGGTCCTCGACTCCATAGAAGGGCGAGTTCCATTTGACCGCCTTGCGCACGCCGGGGACGGTGCGCACGATGAGCGCGTCGAGGCGGCGCCCGACGTCGCTTTTCCAGCCCGGCATGGCCGCGATGTAGGCTTGCACGGGGGCGTAGCCGTGGCCCTTGGCGATCTGTGGGTTGCCGCCTGCGAGGAGCGCCGGCTTCGCGACCTTGCGGGACTTCGAGTTCAGTGCCGTCTTGCGCGGTCTGGACGCCTTCGCAGCGACCCGCTTGACGGCGGCCTTCTTTGCGACCTTTGCCGAACTCCTGGACGTCTTCTTGGCCATTGCGTTCGCCTGGCTGCGGTCGGCTACTTCGCGGCGTCTTCGGTCTTTTCGCCCGCGATGCCGAGCTTTCCCTCGAGCGTGGTGATCTGCTCGCGCAGCTTCTTCTGCTGCTCGCCGCGGCGGACCATCTGTATCTGGATCTTGCCGATCTCCATGGAGAGATTTCGCCGGGAGTCGGCGTCACCGGTGCTGCCAGTTTCGTACTGCCTGTCGAAGATCTTCTGCTGGTCCGCCTGATTGGCCTCCTGCAACTGACGCAGCCGCTCGCGCGCCTGAGCCAGCGCGACGATGTTGGAGGTCTGCTCGGCGTCGGATTTCTTTTTAATCTCATCTTCGAGCGAGCGCATCCGCTCCTGCACATCGGAGTCCGCGCCGGCGCCTGTCGCCGAACGCAGCCCCGGCACGGCCGTTTGCTGGAAATAGAATTCGCCGGTGAGCGCCGAGTGGTCCCAAGGCACCTGCTTGCCGCCGGTTGCCGCAAGCACGTCCTTGCGCACCTGGATCATGACCGAGGTGAGGTTGTGACCGGGCTCGCGCACGTGCTTGGCGAGCGCTGCCGTGAACGGAGAGTTGCGGCCGGTACCGTCGAGCGCAACGTTCCCTGGCTGCGTTGAATAAGAGATGAAGGTCCCGACGCCAGTGTCGACCTGCGCCAGTCCTTTACCGATGCTCGCCGAGCGCGTGCCCATAGAGCGCGCCAGATTGCGCGTGAAGGGATTATCGCGACAGGCATCGAGGAACACGATGTTGGTCTTGTCGGCGCGGCCGAGCTCCATCTGCTTCAAGATGAAATCGAGATTGACAGCGTCGAAGTCGAGGTCGCGCTCGCCTTGCAGCCGGGCGTCGACCGGAATGAGGTAGTTGCGGCCTGACACCTGCAGCCCGTGCCCGGCATAGAAGAAGATGGCGACGTCGGCGTCTTCCAACAGGTCGGCGAAGTTTCGCACCTTCGTGTCGAACTCTCGCTTGTCGACGTCGAGACCGAGGATGACTTCGAACCCGGCACTCTTGAGCGCGGTGGAAATATCGTTGGCGTCATTGGCCGGATTGGCGAGCGTGCCAACCTGGGCATAGTTCGAGTTGCCGACAACGAGCGCCACGCGCTTCTCGGCGGCAGCCGGCAAGCTGAAAACGAGCGGCAGCAGCACGAAGGCGAGAGCAAGGCGGAGATACGACATGGACAATCTCGGGTTTTCTAGACGGGAGCAGAATTGGGCGCGCTAGCTTTCATCAGACGAGCGTGACAACTTTTAGACCGCCGAAGCACAACCCGCCGGCTTCGTTAAGTCGGGTCCGGGTTACGGCGGCCGTGCGTTCACTCATGTGTACAATCAGCCGCCAAATGTGATTCATCGGGCCACGGGCTTGCCCCATCGCGTGTGCTGCATAGCGGCATAGCGAGGGAAAGATGATGACCAAAAATCACAAGGCAGACAGCTTCGACGGCGGCAGGGCAGCGAGCGTGATTTCTGATGCCGCGCCGGCGGGACCTCCGGAAGAGAGCCTGCGCCGACTGCTCGAAGTGAAGGCGCGGTCCGAGGACGAGGAGATGCGCGCCCTGGCACTGGCCATCATGGCGCTCACGACCAACAACGACTGATCCTCCGTCGTGCAGCTAACGGCTGCGGCTGGGGGCCATGAGGTCAAAGTCGCCGGCGAGCACGGCATCGAGGCGCCCGCTGCGCCAGCCGCCGACGAGATCGCGGACGAGGGGTGAGGCATCGGCCCGGTAGCGGCGTACGACGCTGTTGGCGGGGGATGCGCCGTTCAGCGCGGCCTTCAGGGCCTGCTTGAGTTTTGCTTTCGATAGCTCTTCCAGCGGCGCGACGCCGACACGCACCCGGGCGGTGGCGCGGCTTGCCGCCCGGTCGTCGTCGGAGAGTTCGAGCACGTGCAGGCCTGTTTCGAGCCCGAGAATGCGATGCGCGCCAAAGCCGCTGACCAGCAGCATGGGCAAAGCGCCCCCATCGGCACCGTCGGCCGGAATTTCGGTGAGCTGCATGCGCCGCTTAGAGGCCCAGCCGCGGTACATGTCGAGCATCTGCCCACACCAGGCGATAGAGGCCTTGGCCTCGCCCGGCTTTTCGAAGGCCGGCTCGACTGCGACGACCACCTCGATCGGCGCACTGTTACGCACGTCTTCGATGCCTTCGCCGACGAGATGGACTTGCAGCGCGATGCGTGAGACGAGCTCGCGCGACGACTTGCCGGCGCGCTCGGCTCCTTTATCGAGGCGCGTCTTTAAAGACCGCGCCGTTTCCGCCGCCGCCCGTACGCGGTCCATGAGCGCCAGACGCGACAGCGTCGCGTAGCGCTCGGGCTTCGACCAGAAGCTCGCTTCGAGCATCGGCGCCGACAGCTCCGCCTTGAGCGTCTCCCATTCTTCCGATGCGATAGCTTCGTCGAGTGCGGCAAGCTCGGCCTCCAGGGCGTGCAGCTCGGCGTCGCTGCCCTGCGGTGCGAGGATCATCTCGGTCAGCGCCGGCCGCTCGCCGACAAAGTCGGTTGGCCGAGCAGGAGTTTCGTCGAGGTCGGGGTCGACGAACTCCGCCTGGATGGCGTGACCGTCGCTGCGCACGAAGACAAATTGATCGCCCTCGGGGAAGCGCTGCTCGACGATGGTCGCCGCCAACGGCGCGATGAGGAACTGATCGATGGCGCGCTTTAGCGGCCGCGCGCCCATCTCCGGGGAGAAGCCTCGCTCGACCAGGAACTCGAGCGCCGATGCCTCCCACTCAACGGCCCATTCGCGGTCCTTGAAGCCGCGCCGCTCAAGCACGCGCGACAGCTCCTTCTTCAAGATGTCGCGCATCAGCTCGCGCGACAGCGGCCGGAAGACGATCACCTTGTCGAGGCGGTTCTGGAACTCGGGCCGGAACGTCTGGCCGACGGTACGCAGAACCTGATCGGCGGAGTAGGCGTCGGCTCCCGGCGAGAAACCGAGGCCCGAGCTGCGGTGGCCCGTGGCGCCGAGGTTGGACGTTAGGATGATGATGCAGTGGCGGAAGTCGGCGACCTGGCCAAGTTGATCGGTGAGCCGGCCGTCGTCGAAGACCTGCAGGAACAGATCCCAGACATTGGCATGCGCCTTTTCGAACTCGTCGAGCAGCACGACGGAGAAAGGCTGCTTGCGGACGAGTGTAATGAGGGACTCCGTCGGATTAGTCGTGTCGCCGCTGCCGAGGATTTTGGCGGTCGACTCCGGTGTCTGGAACTCGCTCATGTCGAGACGGATCATTCGCTCCTGCGTGCCGAACAGGAATTCGGCAAGCGTCTTGGCGAGCTCGGTCTTGCCGGTGCCGGTCGGGCCGGCGAACAGGAACACCCCGATCGGCTTGCCGGGATCGTTGAGGCCAGCCTTCAGCATGGCGATGCGGTCGACGATGGAGCCAACGGCCTCGTCCTGGCCGATTACGCGGGCGGAAAAATAGCTGCGCACGGCGGCAAGATCGACCCGCTGGTGGCTGTCGAGAATCGAGGCCGGCAACCCGGTGAGCTGCGCTAGGGTCTCTATGATGTCCCTTGGCGTGACGGAGGGGCCGCTGACCTTGGCCGCGCGCCCGACGCTGAGCTTCAGGAGATCGAGGGCGGCGCCGGGAAGGCATGAGGCGGAGAGGTACTGGCGCGCGGAGGCGAGGGCAACGTCGATGCAGTCGGCATCAATTTTGACGCCGTTGGCCGCGGTGATGGCGCGCGCCACGTTGCGGGCGAGCTCGTCGGTCTCCTGCGGCTCCATTGCCTCGAGGCGGGCGACCTCGAAGGTGCCGCGCAAAGCCGGCCGCAGGCGCAAGATACGCGAGGTACCCGCCGCCGAGGCCTCGGTCCACACGATGAGGCGGCCGGCCGCGATGGCGGGAAGGATCTGGTCGAGGATGCTCGCGGCTTGCCCCTGATGCGTGCCGCTCAGGGCGATCTGAAGAATTTCGGGGATGTACCAGACGACCTTCTTGGAGGCGGCCAGCTCCTCGATGGTGCGCTGGATGCGCCCCTCGAGCTCGCCGAACCACTTCTGCCCCGCCATCAGGTCGGCGCCACTGGCTTCGAAGACGCTCCAGCCGGCGTGTTCGAGCCGACGCCCGAGCAGCTTCAGGAACGAGGTTTTGCCGACGCGCACCTCGCCGCTCGACAGCAGCGAGCGCGGATGCCGCCCGAGCACATTGGCTTCGGCTTCGCTCAGCGCATCGGTCCAGAATTCCGGCTCGACCAGCACATCACTGGCTTTGAACTGCCAGAAGCGCCCGAACGAGTTGAGAAAAGTGCGGTCGACATTCGTCAGCCGAGCCGTCTCGAGCGTTTCGATGAGCTCGGTTGCGAGCGGATGGCTGATGCGGCCGAGGACGCCCTTGATGACCTCGCGCTGCTCGGGTGTCGTGCCCTCGAGCGCGGGACCGAACGCGGGGTCGTCGCCGAGGCGGGAGCGTTCGTCAAGGTACTCACGTAACGCTGTGATGGCGAACATGTTATCGCGCCAATACTCGCGCGCGGCGAGCAGCGGGGCGCCGACCGGCGGGCGCGGCTCAGCGACGGTGAAGAACTTCAGCGCGAAGGTCATGGCCCACGGTGTCAGCGTGTCGAAGAAGGCCGATATGTGCTCTAGGGCGCCATCGCGGTCGTCGCGATCGTAAAGTGCTGCCAACGCCGTGCAGGAGTAGAACCAGTTCGATCCCATGGCGTAGTCGCGCACCGTCTCGATGGGCACATTCTTGTCGGCCAGGAGACGGCGCGCCTCGACGAATTTCGGATGGTTGGCCAATTCGCGCGCGCTGGCCGATGTGTTGACCTCGGCATCGACGGCACTGAACAGCGCCGTCAGGCGGCTCGTCAGCGACTCCTGTTCGGCATTCGTCTCGACGGCAGGCGTTCCGACGGCGGGAGCCGGAACGGAGATCAACGGCACGGGTGACGGCGTCTCGCCCCCTTGTGGCGCGGATGCGTCGCCGAAGTGTTTCCGCAGGCGGGGCCATAGCCACACCACCGTCATGCCGAGAAGAAAGCCGATCAAGTACTTCAACGGAAACAACCTCGCGCGCCGCTGGGCCGGGCGAGACTGTTATCGTCGCCGCATTACTGTCAACGTGAATAGGGCCGCGAGAGTACCCGCACTTTGCCCGCGCTATGCCTGGCGCGAGCCGTGGCGGTGCGCATCCGATCGCGTGACTGCATTGTTACCCGGTCGCGAGATTACGTAGAGGGCGGATGCCAACATGAACGCCGCCACGCCGACAACGACCCAGGGCGCCGGATGGGCGCTGAGCCAGAACACCGAAAAGCCGAAGGCCATGCCGGCGCAGGCCATGGCCTTGGTGGGCGTCGAGATAGCACCATAGTCGCGCCAATTGCGGAGCGTCTGACCAAAGCGGGGATGATCGAGCAGCCACTGCTCGAGGCGCGGGGAAGAGCGCGCGAAGCCCCAGGCGGCAAGAATGAGGAAGATCGTGGTCGGCATCAGCGGCAGGACGGCGCCGATCGCCGCCAGCACCAGCATCAGCCAGCCGAAGCAGAAATACGGAATGCGCGTCATTCATCCCTCAGCCGGTTCCACGACCACGGAAATCTTAGCGTACCTTGCGTGCCAATTACTATATTCAAAAAGTACACATTAACGGGATTCTGGTGCAAGAGCACGAAGCGACATGGACACTCTTCAAGCGCCTGTATATCTTCAGGCGATTGCTGACGGCGGAGCATTTCGGCGGCGCCACAGCGCTGTAGAGAAAGAAAAGCCAATGGATCAAAGAACAATCCTCATCGCCCTAGCCGTCGCCGTAGTGCTCGGCATTATTTGGTTTGCCACCCAGAAACCCCCGATGACTTCAACGGCTCCGCCTCCCGCGGCGCCTGCCGCTCCCACGACGCCACCAGCGCCGTAGCCGTTCAAGGTACCGCTGGCGACCTTGCAGATCAGCCGAGCAGAAGCGCGACTTGCGCTCGGCTGGATCATCGTCGGCGGTCTCGGTTTGGCGACGATCTTCACGCTGTTCCTGACGCCGGTCGCCTATCGCATCCTGGCGCCGCTATCGCAGCCACGTGCGGCGGAAACCCAGAGGCTAATCGAGGAGCTTAGAGCCGCCCCGGCGCCCCCTCGTCACGCATAGCGGAGGCCACTGTGCGCGGCGCCTCAACACAAACGAAATCGCGAGGCCCGGGTAGGGGCCTCGCGGCTGTTGCTTAGCGATGCTTGGTGGCGTCAGAAGCCGAAGTAAATGCCGAAGCCCGGGCGCCGCCGGTAGTAGTACGGATATCCGTAGCCACCATAGCCGCGGTAATACGGGTAGCCGCCGCCGTAATAGCGGTAGGGACGGTATCCGTATCCGTAATATCCGTAGGGACGATAGCCCCAGCGGCGATAGCCGCGGCGGCGATAGCCCACTTCCTCAGTAATAACGCCGGTCGTCGCATTCGGCGTCGTGACGTCTGAACGCGATGGCGCCGGCAGGGCTGAGGCGCTCGGTACTGAAACGTAGAGGAAGCCGGCAAGAGCTGAAGCAACGAGGGCCGTTATTTTTAGACGCATCGAACTCACTCCTCCTTATTCTCTGCCAGTGGAACTTGCGTGCGGCGGTGGGGTTCCGCGGCGCGCTGACGAAACTCGCGATTACTATCGGAACAGGGCAACATTTAGGGTTGGCGTGTCGCGGAACAATATTTCCGCAGTTTTGCCGCAAACTTTATTGCGTCGCAGCGGGAGCTGTTGCGCGGCTGCGGTCAGTCTTGCGGCGGGCGCGCCACTCTTCGAGGCGCTGCATGACGACGAACACCGACGGCACGAATACGACCGTCAGCAGCGTCGATCCGAGCATACCGGTCAGCACCGCGATGCCGATCGATTTCTGGGCATTAGCGCCGGCGCCGGAAGCGACGACGAGCGGCACCACACCCAGGATGAAAGCGAACGATGTCATTAGGATCGGCCGGAAACGCGAGCGTGCGGCTTCGACGGCCGCTGCGAGGATGTCCTTGCCTTCGCGCATGCGCAACTCCCGCGCGAACTCGACGATGAGGATCGCGTTCTTGCTCGACAGCGCGATGAGCAGGATGAGGCCGATCTGCGTGTAGAGGTTGTTGCCGACGCCAAGTGCCAGCAGTGCGGCGGCGGTGCCGAGTAGGGCAAGTGGCACGGAGACGATGACGGTCACCGGGGCGATCCAGCTTTCGTACTGGCCGGCCAGCACCAGATACACGAGCAAGAGGCTTAGGGCGTAGATAATGTAGATCTGATTGCCGACCTCCTTCTCCTGATACGACATCGCCGTCCATTCGTAGCCGGTGCCGGGCGGCAGTGTGTCCTTGGCGATCTGCTCGAGCAGTTGGATGCCCTGGCCCGATGAGAAGCCCATGGCGGTCGCGGTGATGACGGTGGCCGCCGGGTAGAGATTATAGAGGCTGATCACCGACGGGCCGGCGACGGTCTTGATGGAGGCGAGCGTCCCGAACGGCACCATGTTGCCGTCGTTGTTGCGCACCTGCAGGTATTGCAGGCTGTCGGCGTTGATGCGCGCCGCGGCGTCGGCCTGCACGTAGATCTGAAACACGCGGCCGAACTTGTTGAACTGGCCGACGTACGTCGAGCCGACATAGGAGCTGAGCGCGTCGAGCGCGTTGCCGAGCGGTACGCCGAGCGTCTCGGCCTTCACGCGATCGATCTCGACGTTGAGCTGCGGGGCATCGGCGAGAAAGACGTTGGTCGCCGATTGGATCATCGACTGGGCGTCGGCGCGATCGGCCACGGCCTGCGCAAGGCGTTGCAACTTGGCGTAGTCGAACGAGCCGTCACGGATCTCCACTTTCATGGTGGCGCCGGCGACGTTGCCGATCCCCTGGATGGCGGGCGGCGGAATGACCAGCGCGGTGCCGTCGTTGATGTTTTTGACGCGCGCCGACAGGCCATTGTAGAGGCCGAGCAGATCTTCGCCTTTTTCGCGCCGATCCCAGTCCTTGAGGATGACGTAGGCGACGCCGGCATTGGAGAGGCTGGCGCTGTCGTTGAGCGCGGCGAGGCCGGCGATGGCGACGACCTTTTCGACGCCGGGTTGCGCCTTGACGCGGGACGTGATGTCGTCGAGGGCACGTGTGGTGCGCTCCAGCGCGGCGCCCTCGGGAAGCTGCACGATGACGAGGAAGTAGCCCTGGTCCTCGATGGGCAAGAAGCCGGTCGGCACGCGGCTCAAGCTGTACACGGCGAGACCGACGAGGCCGGCGACGATCAACGCCATGACGCCACTGTGCCCAACCATGCGCTTGATCAGCCCAGCATAGGCGTGCTCGAGCGCGTTATAGACGCGGTTGAAGCCGCGATAGAGGAAGTTGCGCTGCTCGGGCGGCGTGACTGGACGCAGCCAAAGCGCGCACTGCGTTGGCTTTAGCGTCATGGCGTTGATCGCCGAGATCAGCGCCGTAGCGGCAATGACGAGCGCGAACTGGCGGTACATCTGGCCGGACAGCCCGGGCAGGAACGCTGCCGGGATAAACACGGCCATGAGTACCAGCGTGATGCCGAGGATCGGTCCGAGCAACTCATCCATCGCCTTGATGGCGGCATCATGCGGCGTCAGCCCATGCTCGATGTGCTTGGCCGCGCCTTCGACCACGATGATGGCGTCGTCGACGACGATGCCTATAGCGAGGATAATGGCGAACAAGGTCGACAGATTTACGGTGAACCCGAGCATCGCCATGGCCGCGAAGGCGCCGATAATGGTGACGGGGACGGTGGTGGCAGGAACGAGTGTCGCGCGCCAATCCTGCAAGAAGATCAAGATGACGACGAGCACGAGAACGGCGGCTTCGATGAGCGTCTTGTAGACGTCGTGCACCGCCGACTCGACGAACTTCGTCGTGTTGAACGGAATGGTCCACACCATCCCTTCAGGGAATGCGTTGGCGAGCTCCTGCATGCGCGTCTCGACGCGCTTGGCAACGTCGAGGGCGTTGGCGTTGGGGAGCTGATAGATCGCCATGCCGGCGGCCGGCTTTTCATCAAGCTTGAAGGTCTGGCTATACTGCTGGGCACCAAGCTCGACCGTTGCCACGTCCTGCAGGCGCGTGATGCGGCCTCCCGTGTCCGTCTTGACGATGATCTTTTCGAACTCGGCGACGTCGTCGAGTTTGCCATGCACGTTGATCGAATATTGAAACGTCTGCCCCTGCGGCACGGGAGGCAGGCCGACCTGACCAGCGCTGGTCGAGCGGCTTTGCAGGTTGACGGCGTTGATCACGTCCTGCGGGACGAGCCCGCGCGCCTGCAGTTTCTGCGGATCGAGCCAGATACGGATGGCGTACTGCCCGGCTCCGAACACCGCGACGTTGCCGACGCCGTCGAGACGCGCGACCTCGTCGAGCAGATTGATGGTGGCATAGTTGGACAGGAACAGGCTGTCGTATTGGCCCTTGGGGGAGCTCAGTGCCACGATCTCGAGGATGGACGTGGAACGCTTGTTGGTCTGCACGCCCTGCTTCTGCACGCTCTCGGGCAGCGCGGCGAGCGCGCTCGAAACGCGGTTCTGAACGAGGATCTGCGCCTTGTCGCCGTCGGTGCCGATCTTGAAGGTGACGGTGAGGGTGTACTGGCCGTCGCTGGTCGACAGCGAGGACATGTAGATCATGCCCTCGACGCCGTTGACGCGCTGCTCGATGGGCAGCGCGACCTCGCGTGTCACCGTGGCGGCGCTGGCGCCCGGGTAGCGGGCCGTCACCTGCACTGTGGGCGGCACGACATCGGGATACTGTGCGACCGGAAGCGTGTAGAGCGCGACGATGCCGAGGATGACGATGAGCAGGGCAATGACGTTGGCGAGGACCGGCCGCTCGATAAAGAACTTGGCGATCATTGGCCGCCAGTCCCAGGCCCGGCGGCAGCCGCCGAAGCGGAGGTCGTGACCGGAACGACGGTGTTGCCTGGCAGGGCGCGCATGAGGCCGCCGACGACAACGCGCTCGTTCGGCAACAGACCGCTGTCGATGATGCGCAGTCCTCCGTCGACCAGGTCACCCACCTGCACAGGGCGCTGCTCGACGACGTTCTTATCGTTGACGATGAGCAGATAGCGGCCCTGCTGGTTGTTGCCGAGGGCGATGTCGGGCACGAGCAGCGACTCGACCGCTTGCTGCTTGGGGATGCGCACGCGCACGAAAAGGCCCGGTTGCAGGACACGGTCCTTGTTGTCCAGCACGGCGCGGGCAGCAAGTGTGCCGGTGGAGGAATCGATCTCTGGCGCGACGTAGTCGAGCGTGCCGGTATGCGGATAGCCCTGCTCGGTTTGCAGGCCGATACCGATGGGGATAGGACCCAAGTCCTTTAGAGTGACGCCCGCGATGCGCATTTTCTCGCGGATTGACAGCACCTGCTGCTCGTCGACGTTGAACTTCACGTAGATCGGCATGGCCTGCACGAGGGTGGCGAGCTTGGTCGGGCCGTCGGCGCCGACCATGGCGCCGGGGTCGACGAGGCGCGCGGACACGAGGCCGTCGAACGGCGCGACGATGGTCGTGTAGGCGAGATTGCGCTGCGCTTGCGCCACCTGCCCCTTCGCCTGCGCC
>DATBSP010000129.1:0-24609 GCA_036559705.1 Hyphomicrobium sp. | reverse complement strand
CGATGTCGCCGAGCTCGCGCAGCACTTCATGGCGCGCTTCGCGGCCGAGGAAGGCAAACGCATCAACGGCATCAGCGACGACGCGCTGCGCCTTATCAAGAGCTACCCGTGGCCAGGTAACGTGCGTCAGCTCGAGAACGCAGTGTTCCGAGCGGTCGTGCTGGCCGACGGGTCTGAGCTAACCGTCGCCGAGTTCCCGCAGATCGCGGCGCATGTGACGGGCTTCGACACGGGGGTGCCGGCCGCTCCCGCCCCGGCGCCGAAGCCGGGTGCATTCAAGGGTCCGGCAGTGCTGGGCGCCGAGGACATCATCCCGCAGACGATGGAGATCCGCTCGAACGGCCACGACAGCGCGCTCGGCATCCCGGTCGTCACCGAGGCCGGCGACATTCGCCCGCTCGACGAGATCGAGGCCGACATGATCCGCCTTGCCCTCGGCCGCTACCGCGGACACATGACGGAAGTCGCCAAGCGCCTGAAGATCGGCCGCTCTACGCTCTACCGCAAAATGCAGGAATACGGTCTCGAGCCGCGCGCCTGATAGGCGGGAGCCTCCTGATCGGAAGCACGCCGCGCCACCATGAGGGGGCGCGGCGTTCTTATTTTTGACGGTGGATTTTCGCGATAACGGACGAATGCCGTCGCAATTGCGCAACACTCCTGCACCACCTTAACGCCACAACGCCCGCAAGCCTGCGACCGTTGTGGCGGGCGTGGCTACCGCTCGGCCAGCGTGCCGCCGGTAAGTGTGGAGGAGGCGTATGTTGGGTTGGCGACCGTTGGCTCTGGGCATGGCCTCGAGCCTCTTTTTTGTGGCTGCGGCCGATGCGCAGCAGGCGCCGGCCAAACAGCTCGCCACAACCGAGCCGCTGCCGGCGACGGCCCCGGCCGTAGCGCCAGCACCTGCGCCGCAGGATCCCATCGGCATCGCGCTCCAGCAGAAGCTTTCGGCGGCCGCCAAACGCCGCGCCGACGATGCTGACGCGCAGGAGCGCGCCGCGCTTTCCAGTTCCTACGCAACGCGCGTCTACGCGCCGGTCTGGGTGACCAGCAGGGGCTTCAACGCCAAAGCCGTGGCGGTCATCGCCGAGCTCGGCAAAGCCAATGACTGGGGCCTCGATGCCGCCGATTTCCCAGCAATCCCCGTCGTTGCCCCGGCCGGCGATGCGCCCTCTCCGGCCGCTCTCGCCGAGGCCGAAGTCGCGCTATCCCTGTGGGCGCTGAAGTACGCGCGCTATGCCCGCGGTGGCCGCATCATGGATCCGGCAACGCAGCTCAGCTCCTATCTCGACCGCAAGCCGCAGCTGCTCGAACCGAAGGACGTCATCGACAAGATCGCGGCGGCGAGCGAGGCCGACGCGTACCTGCGCAGGCTGCACCCCAAACATCCCGAGTTCGAGAAGCTGCGCCAGAAGCTGCTCGAAATGCGCTCTGCCGCTGCCGCGACGGCGATGGTCAAGCTGCCCAATGGTCCGCAGCTCGTTCCCGGCAAGAGCGATCCGCAGGTCGCCTTGCTGCGCAAGCGGCTGAAGGTCGGGTTGCCGCCGGCGACCGACAAGCCGGCCGACGAGAACGTCTATGACGACACTCTGAAGGCTGCCGTGGTCGCCTTCCAGACCGAGAGCGGCACGCGCCCCGACGGCATTGTCGGCAACGCGACGCGCGCCCTGCTCAACGACGTCAAGGAGCTGAACCCCGCCAAGCTGCTCGCCAACATGGAAGAGTGGCGCTGGATGCCCGAGGATCTCGGCGATCTCTACGTCACGGTCAACATCCCAGAATTCACGCTGCGCATCGTCAAGAACGGCGCGGTCATTCACACCGAGCGCGTGATCACCGGACAGCCGACCAAGCAGACGCCGGTGTTCTCCGAATATCTGAAGATGATCGTCTTCCAGCCGCGCTGGAACGTACCCAACTCGATCAAGGTGCTGGAGCTGTGGCCGAGCCTGGCGCGCGGCGGCACTTCGTTCGGCCGTCAGGGCCTGCGCCTGTCGCGCAATGGCCGCGACATCAACCCCGAGAGCGTCGACTGGAGCTCTTCCGATATCCGCAACTTGGACGTCTACCAGCCGCCGGGGCCAAGCAACGTGCTGGGCGAGTTGAAGTTCGCCTTCCCCAACAAGCACGCCGTCTACATGCACGACACCAACGCCAAGGGACTGTTCGAGGAAGTCAGCCGCCCGTTCAGCCACGGCTGCATGCGCGTGCGCAATCCGCGCCGCATGGCGGAGATCCTACTCGACGAGGACAAGGGCTGGGACGCGGCGCGCATCGCCGACTTGATCGCCAACGGACCGGAGAACAACGAGGTGCCGATCGACCGCAAGATCGGCGTGCACATCACCTACTTCACCGCCTGGGTTGACGACAAAGGCGAGACGCAAATCGCGCGCGATGTGTACGGCCACGAGCAGCGCATCACGCAGGCGCTGCAAGGCCGCTGGAGCCAGATCGCCAAAGGCCCGAACCACCTCGCCCCGGTGCGCACGCCCGAAAGCGTCTCCTACGCCTCGGGCAACTTCTCAAGCGTCGGTGATTTCATCAACTCGGCGCTCGGCGGCTTCTGACGATTGGATGGCATTTGCGCACGCTGCCAACGGCTTAGTTGGCAGCAGCGCCAAGAAATTGCCGCATGAGAGCCCGCTTCTGCCCCCATTCCGCGCGTACCTAGTCGGTTCGCCGTGGTTACCAGCCGTTAACGATTGGCGGTTAACCCTTAGGGAACGTGAATGCCGGTCGCATACCGGGAGCCTGCAGGACAAATAGCGCAGGGTTCGCCGCGACCGGTCAGGACACGGGGTGGCACGTTGGTATTGCGTAAGAAGGCTATCCTCGGCGGCCTGGCCGCTGCGCTTTTGGGCATGAGCGCTGGCTCGCCCCACGTCGTCGCCGCCTTCGGCTCGACGCGCACGATCTCCTTTTTCCACATCCACACCAAAGAAACGCTGACCATCACCTACAAGAATAATGGCAAGTACGACGCCGACGCGCTCAAGAAGATCAACTGGATCATGCGCGACTGGCGTCTCAACGAAGCCATCGAGATGGACCCCAAGACCATCGACCTGCTGTGGGAGATGCACACCGAGCTCGGCAGCAAAGAGCCGATCCACATCATCTGCGGCTATCGCTCCGAGAAGACCAACAACATGCTGCGCCGGACCGTCGGCGGGCAGGCGAAGAAAAGCAAGCACATGACGGGGCAGGCGATCGACGCCACCTTCCCAGACATTCCGCTGAAGCAGCTGCGCTGGTCGGCCGCCATCCGCCAAGTGGGCGGCATCGGCTACTACCCCACCTCGGGCGTTCCGTTCGTGCACGTCGACACCGGCCCGGTGCGCGCCTGGCCGCGGCTGCCGCGCAACGAGCTGGCGCTGCTGTTTCCCAACGGCAAGACGAAACATCAGCCGGCGGACGGCGGCTCCATCTCCATGGACGACGTGCGCAAAGCACGCGCCAACAAGGAAGTTGCGACGCAGGTCGCCGCCTACTTCGAGCTCCGCAATAACCCCCGCCCCGTCGTCATCGCCGAGGCCCCCGCGCCGGTGCTGAAGGCGCCGCCGACGCCGGTAGCTTGGCCGGCCGCGGAGACGCGCGTTGCCGCGGTTGAAGCCGAAGAAATCGAAGCAACGCCCATCGAGGCACTTTCAATCGAGGAACCGGCGCCGCAGCTGGTGCAAGCGCCGCGCCCGGCAACGCCGCCACCCTCCGACGCCGATCGCGGACGCCTCAATCAGCTAGTGACGCTGGCCTCACTCACCCCGACCGACATTCCTGCGCAACCGCAGCCGCAGCCGGCCGAAGGCGACCGCCGCCAGCTCGACGCACTGGTCAGCACCGCGTGGGTCGAAACGCCGAAACCGCGACCGCAGGCGGCGGAGATCGTGCTCAAGAAGGAAACGCAGGTCGCTTTGCTGGACCCCGCCGTGCTCGATCCTGGCGTGCTCGCTCCGCGCAAGCTCAGCCCGGCGAAGGCGCAGCCGGCAGGCTGGGCGCCCGCTCCCGAGTTCGACGACGATCATCCCGAAGAGCTGTCCTATCGGCCGTTCCCCGTCGCACCGCTGCTGACGCAATCAGCCTCGGCCGACGATGAGGCGCTGGTGAAGATCGTGCATCCGAATCTAGCTCGCACGCTCGACCTGCTCGACGACAAGCAGATCGTACTGCCGATGAAGCTGCGGCCCGGCGATCAGATCGCCGGGGTTCTCTGGGCGCAGCAGTTCCAGGGCAATGCGGTCGACTTCAAGGCGCACGAAACAGACGCCGCACGCGCCGCCGGCCTCAGCTCACGGTCGGTCAAGACGATGGGGCGTTGAGCGGTCGCGTATGCCGCGGGTTCTTGCGGCCGGGCGGCACGCAGCCCCGTGACCAAGCCACCTTGATGAGCCGGCCGAGCTCGCGGAAATCGCCCGCCCGCGGCGACGTTGCGCGCCACGCCAGCCCGACGGTGCGATAGGGCTCGGGCTCGACGAAACGCGTGACGCCGATGTCGCGCCCGCGCACCTCGACGTTGAGGCACATCTCCGGCAGCAGCGTGATGCCGTAGCCGGCGGCCACCATCTCGACGATGGTCGACAAGCTGGAGACACCAAACGTGTTGACGGTGGAGACCTGTTGCAGGTTGCAATAGGTGAGGGCCTGATCGCGCAGGCAGTGACCCTCCTCGAGCAGAAGCAAACGCTCGTGCTCGATCAAGTCGCGCGTCGCCCGCACGCGGCTCGACAAGCGGCGCGACTGGGGCAGCGCCAAGAGGAAGCGATCGTCGAACAGCGACATCGTCTCGATCTCGGCCTGCGCCATCGGCAGCGCCAGCAGCAGCACATCGAGCTTGCCGTCGATCAGCTCCTGCATCAGCGGCATCGTTTGCGTTTCGCGCACGTGCAGCTCGAGCTGCGGATAGCCCTCGCGCAGGAGCGGCAACAGCGGCGGCAGCATGTATGGCGCGATAGACGGAATGACGCCGAGGCGCAGTGACCCGGACAGCACGTTCTTGCAGTGCTGGGCGAACTCGACCATCTCGTGCACGTCGCCGAGGATGCGGGCGGCACGCGCCGCGATCTCGCGCCCCTTGTCGGACAACAGGACGCCTGAGCGCGTACGCTCGACGAGCACCAGACCGAGCTGGTGCTCGAGCTCGTGGATTTGCATGGAAAGCGCCGGCTGGGTGACGGCGCACGTTTCTGCGGCGCGGCCAAAATGCTGCTCGCGGGCCAGCGCGTCGAAGTAGCGGAGCTGTTTGAGCGTCACATGCGGGGGCATAAGAAACTCTGATCCAACGCCGAACAATATACGATTAGAACTTATGCCTTGGGCTGTCTATACGGGTGGGGATGGATCCTGGCGCAAGCCCGCGTTTTGCGTGCCGCGCGCCGCTCGAGACCGGCGGGGAGGGGGAAACCCTTCCTCTCAGCCGCGGGCGCCTCGGCCGAGCGCCGAATCGGACCGGGGCGCTCTTTACCTTGAATTGGCATCCCTGCGTGGCGGTGCGCGCTGCTCCAAGCGAGTAGCGCGCACTTTTTCTATTCGGCGGCGATCATCGCCTCGATGGCCGCATCGCGACCGTTGCCGAGTTGCTCAAGCATGCCGAGCGCGTGCAGGTAGACCTCAAGGACCGCGTCCTCCTCCTGCCGCTCGGTGGCGCTCTTCTTGCGCAGCCGCACGACCTGGCGCAGGACCTTCACATCAAAGCCGAGGCCCTTGGCCTCGAGAAACTTGTCGCGGATGTCGCCGGCGAGTGCCTTTTTCTCTTCCTCGAGCCGTTCGATCTGCTCGACGATCTGACGCAACTGCTTCTGCGCCGAGGCCTGTAGCGTCGTCATCGCTCTTCTCCCGTCGTGATATGAACAGACGACGCTAGCGGCGCCGTCTTGCCGCTTCAAGGCGAGCTGGAGAACGATCCAGAGGATTCTTGTGCGGCGCCTGCGGCGTGCAGGTAACACCGCCAGCGTGGCCTTATGGCTTGTGCCCAATGGCGCTCGACTTGGCAAAGGCCGCCTGCTCCTCCGGCGATGATTCGCTCTGGTAACGCTGCTGCCATTCCTTGTAGGGCATGCCGTAGACGATCTGGCGCGCCTCATCCTTGCCGAGGGCGAGGCCGCGTTCCGCAGCCGCCTCCTGATACCAGTTGGACAGGCAATTGCGGCAGAAGCCGGCCAGGTTCATCAGATCGATGTTCTGCACGTCGGTGCGCTCGCGCAAATGCGCGACGAGCCGGCGAAACGCGGCCGCTTCGAGCTGCGTAGCCGTTGCGGCATCGATGTCCGTCATGCGCGGCTCCTTTCCGCCGGGCTAACATATGGCGGTGCGCCCTCCGTATCCGTATGCGAGCCGAAGTACTGCACCGTATGCATCGCCTCCCACAGGTCGGAGCGCGCGAACACCGTCTGCACGGCGGCGGCAAGCCGCTCGGCCCACTCGCGCTGTCCCTGCAGGGTGCGAACGAGATCCTGACGCACCTCGATGATGGTGTGCGCCAACCCGCGCCGCGTGCCGTGCTGCCACATGCAGTCGCCGGCGAGCTTGCCGTCGTACGGCTCGTTCTCGCCAACGATGATGCCGTTGTCGGCGCGCAGCGCTTCGAGCAAGGGAACGGAGAAGCGATAGTCGCGATCCCACAGGATCGCTGCGTGCCACGGTCGCGGCACGTCCTTCCAGCGGTCGGTGAAGCTGTGGATCGACAACAGCACCGGCGGCACGCCGGCGGTGACGCAACTCTCGATCAGGCCATCGATGCGCAGGTGATAGGGTTCGTAGTACTGCCGCACGCGCCGCTCGCGCTCGGCGCTGTTGAGATGACGGTTGCCCGGCACCACCGCGCCGTCGGAGATGCGCATGATGAGCGTCGGATCGTCGAGGCCGCGATTGGGATCGATCAGCAGACGCGAGAAGCGCGTGAGAATCGCGGGCGCGTTCAGCATCTCGGCGACGCGCCTCGTCATTGCCGCGGCGCCGATATCGTAGGCGATATGGCGCTCGAGCTGGTCGGCCGGCAGCCCGAGTGTTCCGTACTCGCTCGGAATTGCGTTAACGGCGTGATCGCACATCAGCAGCAGGCCGGCGTCGCGCCGGCCGGGGATCACTTCGTAACTGTCCGTGACGAGGGGGGTGACGAGCGAGGCTGCCTCGCGCCCATTGAAATCTGGCATGCACCAAATATAGCTTTGCGACCCCTCTATGACCACCACCCGCGTCGGCGCGCCGCTTGACGGCGCAAACGCGATTGCGCAAACCAACCCCTTGGCAGGGAGCCGGAAAAAACAATGGCCGCACCCGACGTATCGGCGCTAACAGCTGACACCGAAGGCGGAGGCCGGATCGATGCCCCGCCGTCATTTCTCTTGCCCGCCGCAGCTCAATCGCAATGCCGCCAAGTTCCTGGAAAACAACACTCGCGCCTGCTTTTTCCGGGCGAATGGCGATCCCGCATGCGCCCTCGTTTCAGTTACTCAAGCGTATCCGACGCCTGCACGATGGCGGTAACGAGCCGGGCCTACGGCTCTGGCGCCGCGGCGCTGAGCACGGCGCAATTTGCATAGGCGAGCGGAGCGAACGGGCGTGTCGGCTGAGAGTGGAGAGCGGCTTTGGCGGAGGGCGCGGCAGCATGCCGCCGCCGCCATGATGTTCCCGCTCCTTGTCCTTCCCGGCGCCGCCGCCCGGGCCGACCTCAAGCTGTGCAACTCGACCTCGAGCCGCGTCGGCGTCGCCGTCGGCTACCAGGACGCCACCGGCTGGGCCACCGAGGGGTGGTGGAACATCGCGTCGCAAACTTGTGAGACACTGCTCAAGGGAGCCGTGCCCAGCCGGTTTATTTACGTTCACGCCCTAGATTACGACCGCGGCGGCGAATGGGTCGGGACCAACTTCATGTGTACCGACGACAAATCGTTTGCCATTCGCGGAGTAAAGGATTGTCAGCAGCGCGGCTTCAAACGCACCGGCTTCTTTGAAGTAGACACGGGCGAGTCGCAGGAGTGGACCATCCGCCTCACCGATCCCGAGGCGAGTGAAAAATGAGACGCCAACGAAGGGTCAAGGTCGTCGCGACCTTAGGCCCTGCCTCGTCCGCTACGGAAATGATCGAGCGCCTGTTCCTGGCGGGCGTCGACGTGTTCCGCATCAACATGAGCCACTCCTCGCACGATACGGCGCGCGCGCTGCAAAACTCCGTGCGTTGGGTGGCCAAGCGTCATCGCCATCCAATCGGCATCCTCGCCGACCTGCAGGGACCGAAATTCCGCGTCGGTGAGTTCGCCGGCGGCCGCGTGTTCGTCAACGACGGCGCCATCTTCCGCTTCGAGCGCACCGAGAAGCCGGGCTCCTCCGAGGGCGTGTTCCTCCCCCATCCGCAAATCTTCGCGGCCGTCGAGCCCGGGCACATGCTGCTCCTCGACGACGGCAAGCTGCGCATGCGCGTCATCGAGAAACGGCAGAACAGCATCGCTGCCGAAGTGTTGGTCGGCGGCGCGCTATCGAGCCGCAAGGGCATCAGCTTGCCCGACACGGTGCTGCCGATCGGCCCGCTGACCGACAAGGATCGCGCCGATCTCGCGCACGTCCTGAAGATCGGCGTCGACTGGATTGCCCTGTCGTTCATCCAGCGCGCCGAGGACGTCCACGACGTGCGCAAGCTCGTCGGCGATCGCGCCGCAGTCCTCGCCAAAATCGAGAAACCCTCGGCCATCGGCGATCTCGACGCCATCATCGCTGCGGCGGACGGCCTCATGGTCGCGCGTGGCGACCTCGGCGTGGAAATGCCGGTCGAGCGCGTGCCGGGGCTGCAGAAGCAGATCACGCGCAAGGCGCGCGCCGCCGGCAAGCCGGTGGTCGTCGCCACGCAGATGCTCGAGAGCATGATCTCCTCGCCGGTGCCGACGCGCGCCGAGGTGTCGGACGTGGCGACCGCCGTGTTCGACGGCGCCGATGCGGTGATGCTGTCGGCAGAATCCGCCATCGGCCAGTTTCCGCTCGAGGCGATCCAAATGATGGACCGCATCGCCATCGAGGTCGAAGC
Source organism: Hyphomicrobium sp. (assembly GCA_036559705.1). Taxonomy (GTDB): domain Bacteria; phylum Pseudomonadota; class Alphaproteobacteria; order Rhizobiales; family Hyphomicrobiaceae; genus Hyphomicrobium_A. The sequence continues at coordinate 15,596 of DATBSP010000129.1, read as the reverse complement.
GGACCCGAGCTACGACGCCATCATACACGCGACTCGTATTATGCCGCAGGCGACCGGCGCCGACGCCATCGCCTCTGCTGCACATGCCATCGCCGATACGGTGAAGCTCGCCGCCATCGTCTGCTACACGGCAACCGGCTCGACCGCGCTGCGCGTCACGCGCGAGCGCCCCGGCTTGCCGATCATGGGCCTGACGCCGGTCGAAGCGACGGCGCGCCGTCTGTCGCTCGTCTGGGGCATCCAGTCGGTGCTGACGGGCGACCCCGCGACGCTGACCGATATGGTGAGCAAGGCGTGCCGCATCGCCTTCGACGAGGGCTTCGTCAAGCCGCACGACGGCATCTTGATCACCGCCGGCGTGCCGTTCGGCTCGCCCGGTGCCACCAACATGATCCGCATCGCCTTTGTCGATGAGAACGGCGCGCCCGTCGCCGAGGTGCGCTAGCGGCGCAGCCTAGATGCCCTGGCCTTCGACCTCGACCGACAGCTCGTCGACCGCTTCCTTGGCGCCTTCCTGGAAGGGATTGATCTTGAGGATCTGCTTGTAGGCCTGGAGCGCGTTCTTCTTTTGGCCGCTGTCGCGCAGGATGCGGGCAAGACCCTCGAGCGCCTTGAAGTGGTTAGGATCGAGCGCCAGCGCACGGCGCAGATCGCCGATGGCACCCTCGTAGTTGTTCTGCAGGAAGTACACGTAGGCGCGCCGATTCCACCCCTCGGCGTAGTCGGGTGCCAGCTCGACGACGGCGTCGAGCAGTTGCAGAGCGAGATCGTTCTTCTGCTCGTTGATGGCCTTGGCGGAGCGGCCCATCAGCACGCCGATGGTATCGCTGCCCGACTGCAGCCACAGGCCTTCGATCGTCTCGGCGATGGGGGCTGCCTGCGTTGCGTCCTGGGATTGCGCGAGGTGCGTGTAGAGTTCGGCCAGCAGACTCTCGCGATCCTGCGGGAGCTGCTTGTCGGCCTTCAGTTGTGGCTTGGCAGAGGGGAACACCGCGCCCGGCGGAGCCGGCACGGGGGGGAGATTATTGTGGGGTGCGGGTAGCTCGCCGGGCTTCCTGCCCTCGGCACCCGGCGCCTGGGGCGCGGGAGCATCCTGGCCCCAAGACGGCATTGCCACGGCCACAAGGCTCGTTGCGGCAAGCAGTAGGGCGAGACGGGGCATCATTGTGCGCATCCTCCCAAACATAGGATGCGGTCAGGTAAGCGTCAAAGCGTGGCGGGAGTGCGCTCAGCCCTGGCGCGCCTTGAAGCGGCGCTGCACCTTATTGATGATGTACACCTTGCCCTTGCGACGGACGAGGCGGTTGGCGCGGTGACGGGCGCGCAACGATTTCAACGAATTCCGGACTTTCATCTCAACACCGATGGCAAATGATGGTGGGCGCGACAGGGATCGAACCTGTGACCCCTACGATGTCAACGTAGTGCTCTACCGCTGAGCTACGCGCCCCAGAGGCGCGGTTCTATGCGGTCGCCCCCGCCAAGGTCAACAGCTGATTATGGGCGCCCGTTATGTGCGCCTTTAGGCCGCCAAGAGGCGGTCGACCTCGCGCACAAGGTCCTTGAGGTGGAAGGGCTTGGACAGCACGCGGGCGTCCTTGGGAGCGGCCGTATCGCTGTTGAGGATGACGGCCGCAAAACCCGTGATGAACATAATCTTGAGGTCGGGGTCGAGCTCGCTCGCCCGCCGCGCCAGCTCGATGCCGTCCATCTTCGGCATGACGATGTCGGTCAGCAGCAGGGTGAACGGTTCCGTCTTCAGCCGCTCGAAGGCTTCCTCGCCGTTCGGGAAAGCGATGACGTCGTAGCCCGCCTTTTTCAGCGCCCGCACCAAAAAGCCGCGCATCGAGTCGTCGTCTTCGGCGAGCAGGATACGGGAGATCGTTATGCTTGATGGCTTTGCGGTCATGGCTACTCTGGAACTACTGGTTCGACGCGTCGGCCGGCGCCGGCTCGACTGTGAGGTGACTATGGTAAACGGGAGGTGAAGGGTGCCCCCGGCAAGCCATGGCTACCTCGTTTTCTCCACCAACAAGGCGTCCAGCCTTACCGTCCCCCGATGGACATATTGAGACGACGTTGGCACAGTGAGCAAGGGCGATGGTGTGCATTGAGACGCATTGTCCCGGCAGTGCGTTTTTTTAGTGTCCCACCGTTGTTTGGCACACCACATAGAGTCGTTGTCCGGCGTTTCTCACGCAAAAGGCTTAACGCAGAAAGCAATCGCAAGAAGCATGCCCGAACGCGACTTCCTTCCAATTCCTGCGGAGTTCTTGCCGCCCTATGTCGTGAGCGCGCCCGAAACGCAGATCGCGCCGTTGGTGCTCTGCTCGCCGCATTCCGGCAGCATCTATCCGCCTAGCTTCGTCGAGACTTCGCGCTTGAGCCCGCTATCGCTCAGGAAATCGGAAGACTGTTTTGTCGACGACCTGTTCGCCCCGATCGCCGCAGCCGGCGTGCCATTGATCGCGGCACGTTTTCCGCGCGCCTTTCTCGATGTGAACCGCGAGCCGTACGAACTCGACCCCGAACTGTTCCACGAGCCGCTGCCGGATTTCGCCAACACGCAGTCGGTGCGCGTCGCCGGCGGCCTTGGCACCATCGCCCGCATTGTCGCCGACGGCGAGGAGATCTACCGCCACAAGCTGCCGCTGGCCTCGGGCCTCGCCCGCGTCGAGCAGCTCTACATTCCGTTCCACGCCGCGCTGTGCGACCTGATCGAGACGACGCGACGCCGCTTCGGCTATGCCATCCTCATCGACTGCCACTCCATGCCGTCGGCGTCGATGGCGCCGGCGGGAGGCCCGCGTCCCGACATCGTGCTCGGCGATCGCTTCGGCGCCTCGGCCGACTGCAAGATCACCCGCTTCCTCAAGGATGCGCTGTGCGCGCTCGGCTATGAGGTGCACATGAACCGCCCCTATGCAGGCGGCTACATCACCGAGCACTACGGCCGGCCCGCGCGCGAGGTGCACGCCGTGCAGATCGAAATCAATCGCGGCCTTTACCTCGACGAGCTAACGCTGCGCCCGACGGTGGCCTTCGCCGAGTTGCAGAGGGACCTGGAAAGCCTGGCGGCGCCACTCTTCAACGACCTGCCCGCGCTGCTCGAGCGTCGCGCCGCCGCCGAATAGGCGCAGCGCGCCCATGCCTTCCGTTGCTAAGCTATGCAGAATGTTCATGCTGCATCGCACAATAAACGCTCCGCAACCTGTGCTTTCACGTCGGTAGCGGGGTGAGGCCGTTGAGGGGGAGGCGGATTGTGACCCGGGGAGCCGCTGATCAGACGAGCCGCAGGCAAGAAAAAAGGGCCGTTCGGATCACGAACGGCCCAAGTCTAGGGAGGAAACGCCCAAGGAGGGCTACGACACACGAGCCGGGCTCGCGATGTCGCATCGCAAAAGCTACTGGTGCGCCGCACCATTTTCAAATGCATTTTTTGCAGAGCTGCCCTACCGAAATCAGGGGCTCGTGCATGGTAGGCGTTTTACCATGAAAAAAGGCCGTTCGGAGGACGAACGGCCCAAGTCTAGGGAGGAAACGCCCAAGTGGGCTAACGGTGACCCGGATCGACCAACGCCACCGCGCTATCGAGGTATGAGCCACTTCGACGCTTGCATCAACCAAGGACAGCAGTTTGGCCACGCATTCCGGGTACTATGTCGCCACTCGGCAACACATACTATGCCAGGGCGACATTAATGAAACATGTACCCTGCAACTCACCGACTTTTGCCCAATATGAGCCCGCCAATATTGGGCGACGTCCTACGGCCAGCGAGTGTAATTCCGTGACAAATCAGCCGCAGCCGGCCCTGAGCGACCTCGTAGATTTCGCGCATATCGCGGCCGATGCGTCCGGCGCAGCCATACGACCCTACTTTCGTCAGCCGCTCGACGTCGCCAACAAGGCCGGCGCGGGCGCCTTCGACCCCGTTACCGAGGCCGACAAGCGGGCCGAGCAGGTTATCGCCCAGGCCGTCGCAGAGCGCTGGCCGGAGCACGGTTTCGTCGGTGAGGAGCACGGGTCGACGCGGCCGGACGCGCGGCTACGCTGGGTTGTCGATCCAATCGACGGTACGCGGGCCTTCATCATGGGCTGGCCGATGTGGGGCACGCTCATCGGCCTGCTCGACGGTGACACGCCCATTCTGGGGCTCATGGACCAACCCTTCACTCGCGAACGCTACTGGTCCGAGGCCGATGCTACCTTTCTGCGCGTGGGGACCGACGAGGCGCAGCGCATCAGAACACGCGCCTGTCCGCGCCTCGACCAGGCGATCCTCTCGACGACGCACCCTGATCTCTTTGACGCCGGGGAAGAAGCGGACGGCTTTGCCCGACTCAAGTCGCAGGTGCGCATGACGCGCTATGGCGGCGACTGCTACGGCTATTGCCTCGTCGCCGCGGGATTTGTCGATCTCGTGGTCGAGGCAGGCCTCAAGCCCTACGACGTCGTCGCGCTCATACCGATCATCGAGCGCGCCGGCGGGCGCGTCACGACGTGGGACGGCAAACCGGCGACCGCCGGTGGGCGCATAGTGGCGGCGGGCGATGCGCGCCTGCACGAGCAGGCGATAGCGGTGCTATCCCGCTGAGCCACTACCCGCTCAGGCGACCTTCACATCGACACCGAGATAGGCATCGAACGCGGCCCAGAAGCGGGTGCGCACTGCGTCGTTCTCCTGCAGGATCTCGTGGAGCGAGCCGGGCATCAGGATGCACGAGGACACCTTGGCCCGCACCGCGAAGTCCTCGATGGCGCGCGTCGAGACGACGCTGTCGTTGCCGGCCGCGAACAGCAACAGCGGTACGTTGATGCGCACCGGGAAATCGGCCGAGCCTATTTGCCGACACGAGCGCAGCGCCGACTTGAGCCAGCCGACCGTCGGCGAGCCGACACCGAGCGCGGGAGCAAGATCGAGCACGGCTTTGGTGCGCTGCCAGCGCTCGTAGTCGGAGGTGAGCGAATTGTCCTCAAACTTTTGGCTCGAGACGGTCTCGTCGGAGCCGCTGACTACGTAGGCCGTCGAGAGGCCCAGCAACGAGGCCGTCTCGGCATACACCCTGGCGCGCGGTTGTGTTGTGCCAAGGCAGCTTTCGGCAATCGAGATCATCGGCGCCGTCAGGACGATCCGCTCGAACCACAGGCCGGGCATCGTCGCATTGCGCAAAAGGATGTTGCCGCCCATGGAATGCCCGAGGCCGATGAACGGCGGCGGGCAGTCGGGCAGCACTATATCCTTCATGAAGCGGATGAGGTCGCGGTCATATTCCCAGAAGCCTGCCACATGGCCCTTGCGCGGATTGGACAGCATGCGCTGCGAGCCGCCCTGCCCGCGCCAGTCCATGGTGGCGACGGCAAAGCCGCGGCGCCGCAGATCGGCGATGACCTCGAAGTATTTCTCGATGAACTCGGCGCGACCGTTCAGCAGACATACGGTGCCCCGGCGCGGCATGCGGGTCGCGTCCCAGCGCGCGTAGCGCAGCTCGGCACCGTCGTACCCCTGGAAGGCTCCGACGGTTCCCCCGCTCGGAACCGGGTTCTTAGCGAGCGATACCAGCTCCATCGCGCCCCCCAGGCGTTGGTCGACTCTTCGCCGCCATCATACAGACGGCGAAGAGCTGCGGCCACGGTGGAGCTGGAAGCTGTTAGCTTTGCTCAGTAGTACGGCCGCCCCCAGTAGCGGCGGGGGCCGTCGGCGAAGCGTCCGAAGCGCCGCCAGCCAAGCGGCCGGGCATCGACGACCTCGCCGGAGCAGCGGTCGATGGTGAGCTCGAAGTGCCGGCCCGACGGGCGGCGCGCCTTGACCAGCACGACGCGGTCGAGCGGCTCAACGGCGTGAAATCCATGCCAGCCGGCGGCCCGCAGGCGATCGCGCGCCAATTCACGCGGGATGCAGCCGCCGCGGTCACCATAGGCCGGCGGCGGGTAGGGCGGCTCGAAATCCTCCGGCACCTCGGCATAGCGGTCGGGCGGCGGAGGACCCTCGCCGTGACCCTCCCGATAACCCTCGTACGGCGGCTCGTAGAGGTCGGCGGCGGCAGCGGGAAGGGCGAAGACGGCGAAAGACACGGCAAGCGCAGACGCCGCGGCAAGACGGGCGTACGCTGGCATTGTGGCACTCCTCGAAACCGGTTGTGGCTGCTTCCCCAAAGCGCCGCGAGGATGCTGGGTCGAACATGAACCCCACCTGAAGGGCCGATCGTTTTCCGTTGCATCGGAGCCACTTGGCAGCGCCCACCGCGCAGCCGCCGAGGCTTGAACGGCTGCATCCGGTGCCTAGATAAAAGTTGGCGCACGCCCCTTTACGGGGTGCGCCCTCAAAGACCGCCTGGCCGCTCCGGCAGGCGCACTGCATGTCGCTCAATCATGGAGGATATGTTCATGCGACAGTTCGACTTTGCTCCCCTCTACCGTTCGACGGTCGGCTTCGATCGTCTTGCCCAGCTCATGGACAGCGTCGGCGGTGTCGATGCGGACGGATACCCGCCCTACAACATCGAGCGTCTCGGCGATAACGAGTACCGCATCACCATGGCGGTTGCCGGGTTCACCAAGGACGAGTTCAAGATCGAGGCGAAGGAATCCACCTTGGTCGTGACCGGTGAGAAGAAGCCCGAGGAAAAGCAGCGGGTCTTCCTGCACCGTGGCATCGCCGCCCGCAGCTTCGAGCGACGCTTCCAGCTTGCCGATCACGTCGAGGTGAAGGGTGCCGACTTCAACGACGGACTGCTGCACATCGACCTCGTCCGAAATCTGCCCGAGCGCATGAAGCCGCGGACGATTTCGATCGGCGCAGTTGCCCCAAAGCAGATCGAAGCGACCGCCTAAACCCCGCATTCGGAGCCGCTGACAGGGAGGCGACCGCCATGCCGACGGCGGTCGCCTTTCGCTGTCCTCCGCGCTCCACGGAAGGCATTGCGTTGATGCTTGTGTGCGCACCAGAAATCTGCGAAGCTGGGCAAAAGGTCAGTACTCCTGTCCTTTATGAACCGCGGCCAGGGACGCCATTCGGCCCTCTGGCCAAAGCCATGAGCGGCAGGAGCGAACGTGGTGTATGTCGAAAAGGCCGACTGGCAGGCCGGCAAGCGCCGCCGGCGCAGCCAGCTGCAGCGCGGCAGCAAGCGCCGCCAAACCGCTCCTACGTTCTGACGTTCTTGACTAACACCACCTGAGGTCGATCAATCGGCCTTAAGTGGGGCCGCCGATCCGTCCGAATTGAGCAAATTTGCGCTGCAGCGTCCCGCACCGAGGTCGCAGTATGACGAAGAGCCAAGAGATGAGCGAAGCGTTCGAAGGCTTCGAAGCGCCGCCGGCGCAGGGTCTTTATGATCCGGCGCACGAGCGCGATGCGTGTGGCGTCGGCTTCATCGCCGATCTCAAGGGCCGCAAATCGCATCAGATCGTCGCCGACGCCCTCAAGATTCTCGCCAACCTCGAGCACCGCGGCGCAGTGGGCGCCGACCCGCTGGCCGGCGACGGCGCCGGCATGCTCATTCAGATCCCGCACGACTTCCTCAAGGACGAGTGCCGCAAGCTCGGCTTCACGCTGCCGCCGCCCGGCCGCTATGCCGCCGGCCACATCTTCATGCCGCGCGATGAGCGCCTGCGCGCCCATTGCGAGCGCGTCTGGACGCGCATCGTGAAGGAGGAGGGGCTGGAGCTGCTTGGCTGGCGCTCGGTGCCCGTCGACAACTCGTCGCTGTCGGAAATGGTGATTGCCACCGAGCCTGTGCATCGCCAGGTGTTTATCGGCCGGCCGTCGACGATCCTCGATCAGGAGGATTTCGAACGCAGCCTGTTCCTGACGCGCAAGATCGTCTCCAATTCGATCCAGGAGGCCTACAAAAACCGCGACATCGGCCACTACACCGTGTCGCTGTCGAGCCGCACGCTCGTCTACAAGGGCATGTTCCTGTCCTATCAGGTGAAGGCCTATTACAAGGACCTCTCCGACCCGCGCTTCGTGTCGGCGATGGCACTCGTGCACCAGCGCTTCTCCACCAACACCTTCCCGTCGTGGAAGCTCGCGCACCCCTATCGCTTCGTGGCGCACAACGGCGAGATCAACACGCTGCGCGGCAACGTCAACTGGATGGCGGCGCGCCAGGCCTCCGTATCATCGCCGCTCTACGGCAACGACATCTCGAAGCTGTGGCCGATCTCCTATGAGGGCCAGTCGGATACGGCCTGCTTCGACAACGCGCTCGAATTCCTCGTCATGGGCGGCTACTCGCTGACGCACGCGGCGATGATGCTTATCCCAGAGGCGTGGGCCGGCAATCCGCTGATGGATCGCAAGCGGCGCGCCTTCTACGAGTATCACGCCTGTCTCATGGAACCGTGGGACGGTCCCGCCGCCATGGCATTCTCCGATGGCCGGCAGATCGGCGCCACGCTCGACCGCAACGGTCTGCGGCCCGCCCGCTATTTCGTCACCAAGGACGGGCTCGTCGTCATGTCCTCGGAGGCCGGCGTGCTGCCGGTTCCGGAGGAGACGATCGTCCAGAAGTGGCGCCTGCAGCCGGGCAAGATGCTGCTCATCGACCTTGAAAAGGGGCGCATCGTTTCCGACCAGGAGCTGAAGGCCGAGATCGCCGCCAGCAACCCGTACGAGACCTGGCTGAAGCGGACGCAAATTCTCGTTTCCGATCTGCCGCTGTCGAAGGTCCGTCTCCCGGCAAAGAAGTCAAACGTCGGGCTCTTGGACCTGCAACAGGCGTTCGGCTACACGCAGGAGAGCGTCAAAGTTCTGATGCAGCCTATGGCCGAGAGCGGCCAGGAGGCAGTCGGCTCGATGGGCACCGACACGCCGATCTCGGCGCTGTCGTCGAAGTCGAAGCTGCTGCACACCTATTTCAAACAGAACTTTGCGCAGGTGACGAACCCGCCGATCGACTCGATCCGCGAGGAGCTCGTGATGAGCCTCGTGTCGTTCATCGGCCCGCGCCCGAACATCCTCGACCTCGAAGGCACCTCCCGCCAGAAGCGGCTCGAAGTGTATCAGCCGATCCTGACCAACGAGGATCTGGAGCGTATCCGCCAGATCGGCGAGGTGAAGGACAACGAGTTCTCCTCGATCACCCTCGACATCACGTATGCGTCCGAGAAGGGCGCTTCGGGGATGGCACCGGCGCTCGACTGCGTATGCGCCGAGGCCGAGGAGGCGGTGCGCTCGAAGGAATACAACATCATCATCCTGTCCGACCGCGCCGTCGGCCCGGACCGCATTCCCATTCCGTCGCTGCTCGCGACGTCGGCGGTACACCATCACCTGATCAAGCAGGGCTTGCGCACCTCGGTCGGCCTCGTCGTCGAGACGGGCGAAGCCAACGAGGTGCACCAATTCTGCACGCTGGCCGGCTACGGCGCCGAGGCGATCAACCCGTATCTCGCCTTCGAGACGCTCGAGCAGATGCTGCCCGAGCTCGATGAGGGAGTGACGGCCGAAGAGATCAAGAAGCGCTACATCAAGGCTATCGGCAAGGCCATCCTCAAGGTCATGGCCAAGATGGGCATCTCGACCTACCAGTCGTACTGCGGCGCGCAGATCTTCGACGCGGTGGGGCTGCGCTCGAGTTTCGTGCGCAAGTATTTCACCGGCACTCACACGCAGATCGAGGGCATCGGCCTGCGCGAGGTGGCGCAGGAAACGGTGGATCGTCACGCGGCGGCCTTCGGCAACGTTCCCGTGCTCGAGAATGCGCTCGATGTCGGCGGCGAGTACGCCTTCCGTGTGCGTGGTGAGGCGCACGTGTGGCGCGCCGGCGTCGTCGCCGATCTGCAGCACGCCGTGCGCGGCAACATTCCCGACAAATACCGGTCGTTCGCCAAACAGATCAACGACCAGTCCGAGCAGCTGATGACCATGCGCGGCATGTTCCGCCTCCGCTCTGCGGACGCGATCGGCCGCAAGCCGGTGCCGATCGAGCAGGTCGAGCCCGCGGTCGATATCGTCAAGCGGTTTTCGACCGGCGCCATGAGCTACGGCTCCATCTCGCGAGAGGCCCACACGACGCTGGCCATCGCCATGAACCGTATCGGCGGCAAGTCGAACACCGGCGAGGGCGGCGAGGAGACGGATCGCTTCAAGCCGCTGCCGAACGGCGATTCTATGCGCTCGGCCATTAAGCAGGTCGCCTCGGGGCGGTTCGGCGTCACGGCGGAGTATCTCGTCAACGCCGACATGATGCAGATCAAGATGGCGCAGGGCGCCAAGCCCGGCGAGGGCGGTCAGCTTCCCGGCCACAAGGTTGACGCGGTTATTGCGCGCGTGCGCCATTCGACGCCCGGTGTCGGCCTCATCTCGCCGCCGCCGCACCACGACATCTATTCGATCGAGGATCTGGCGCAGCTGATCTTCGACCTGAAGAACGTCAATCCGAAGGGCCTCGTCTCTGTCAAGCTCGTCTCCGAGGTCGGCGTCGGCACCGTAGCAACTGGCGTTGCCAAGGCGCGCGCCGATCACGTGACCATCTCCGGCTTCGAGGGCGGTACCGGCGCCTCGCCGCTGACGTCGATCAAGCACGCCGGCAGCCCATGGGAAATCGGCCTCGCCGAGACGCACCAGACGTTGGTGCTCAATCGACTGCGCGGACGCATCGCCGTGCAGGTCGACGGCGGCGTACGCACCGGCCGCGACGTGGTCGTCGGCGCGCTGCTCGGCGCCGACGAGTTCGGCTTCTCGACGGCGCCGCTCATCGCCGCCGGCTGCATCATGATGCGCAAGTGCCACCTGAACACCTGCCCAGTCGGCGTTGCCACGCAAGACCCGGTGCTGCGCGCCAAGTTCCAGGGAAAGCCCGAGCACGTCATCAACTACTTCTTCTTCGTCGCCGAGGAGGTGCGCGAGTACATGGCCGCGCTCGGCTTCCGCAAGTTCGAGGAGATGATCGGGCAGACCGAGACGCTGGATAAGGACCGCGCCATCGAGCACTGGAAGGCGAAGGGCCTCGACTTCTCGCGCATCTTTTACAAGCCGCGTATGCCGAAGTCGGTTGCCGTCTCGCACACCGAGGCGCAGGACCATGGCCTCTACAAGGTGCTCGACAACAAGATGATCGAGTTGTGCCAGCCGGCTCTCAAGTCGAAGAAGCCGGTGAAGCACGAGCTGCCGATCAAGAATACCGATCGCAGTGTCGGCGCCATGTTGTCGGGCGAAGTGGCCATGCGCTACGGCCACGTTGGGCTGCCTGAAGACACCATCTGGCTGACGCTGTCCGGCACCGCCGGGCAGAGCTTCGGCGCCTGGGCCGCGCGCGGAGTGACGCTCGACCTCGTCGGCGAAGGCAACGATTACGTGGGCAAGGGGCTTTCGGGCGGCAAGATCATCGTCCGCCCCAACGCGATATCGAGCATCAAGCCCGAGGACAGCATCATCGTCGGCAATACGGTGCTCTACGGCGCCATCACCGGCGAGTGCTATTTCCGCGGCATAGCCGGTGAGCGTTTCGCCGTGCGCAACTCGGGCGCCACGGCCGTCGTCGAAGGCACGGGCGACCACGGCTGCGAATACATGACCGGCGGCGTCGTCGTCGTGCTCGGCCCGACGGGGCGCAACTTCGCGGCCGGCATGTCGGGCGGCATCACCTACGTTTTGGACGAGAGCGGCGACTTCGAATCGAAGTGCAACATGGCAATGGTCGAGCTCGAGCCGGTCGAGGCCGAGGAGGAGCTCATGCAGCGCCTGATGGGCCAGCAGGGCGACCTCGAGAGCCACGGTCTCACCGAGGTCATGAGCGACATGACCAAGCACGACGCCCAGCGGCTCTACGCGCTCGTCGCGCGGCATGCCCACTACACCAACTCGGCAAAGGCGAAGGCCATCCTCGCCGATTGGCGGGCGTACCTTCCGAAGTTCAAGAAGGTCATGCCGGTCGAGTATCGCAAGGCGCTGGTGCAGATGTCCAAGGCGCAGGCCGCCGACAAGGACGGGAAGATCGACATCGGCCTCAAGATGGCCAAGGCTTGAAGGAATTCGCCTCTCCATGAAATGATGGCCGGGGCGACGGCGCCGAGAGCCATGCGGGCTCTAACGCCGCTGATAGGGAACGGGCATGGGCAAGGTTACGGGCTTTCTCGAATTCAAGCGGGCGGAGCGTAAGTACGCGCCGGTCGCCGAGCGCGTGAAGCATTGGCGCGAGTTCGTGCAGGCACTGAGCGAGGAGGAGACGAAGGTCCAGGCAGCCCGCTGCATGGACTGCGGCATCCCCTATTGTCACACCGGCTGCCCGGTCAACAACCAGATCCCCGACTGGAACGACCTCGTCTTTCACGCGGACTGGAAGCAGGCGGCGCAAAACCTGCACTCGACCAACAACTTCCCCGAGGTGACGGGCCGCGTTTGCCCGGCCCCGTGCGAAGCATCCTGCACGCTCAACATCGACGACGTGCCGGTGGCCATCAAGACCATCGAGTGCGCTATTGCCGACCGCGCCTTCAAGGAGGACTGGATTGCACCCGAGCCGCCGGAGAAGAAGACCGGCAAGCGGATTGCGATTGTCGGCTCCGGCCCGGCCGGTCTCGCCGCCGCCCAGCAGTTGGCGCGCGCCGGCCATGACGTGCATGTCTACGAGAAGAGCGCCAAACCCGGCGGCCTGCTGCGCTACGGCATTCCAGACTTCAAGATGGAGAAGGGGATCATCGACCGCCGCTTGAAGCAGATGGAAGCGGAAGGCGTAACCTTCCATTGCAATGCGCACGTCGGCAAGACGATCTCCGCCAAGGAGCTCGAGCTCGACTACGACGCGCTGCTGCTCGCCGGCGGCTCGGAGCAGCCGTTCGACTTTTTCGCCAAATCGAGCGGGCGTGACCTCGATGGCATCCACTACGCCATGGATTTCCTGCCGCAGCAAAACCGCCGCGTTGCGGGCGAGACGCCTCCGGCCATCACCGACGCCAAGGACATCCTGGCGAACGACAAGCACGTCATCGTCATCGGCGGCGGCGACACCGGCTCGGACTGCATCGGCACCTCGTTCCGGCAGGGCGCCAAGTCGGTGACGCAGCTCGAGATCATGCCGATGCCGCCCGAGCGCGAGAACAAGGGGCTGTCGTGGCCGAACTGGCCATTGAAGCTGCGCATCTCGTCGAGCCAGGCCGAGGGCGCCAAGGTCGAGTACTCGGTTTCGACCACCGGCTTCTCCGGCAGCAACGGCAAGGTGAAGAAGCTGCACTACGTGCAGGTCGACAACAAGATGCAGCCCATTCCCGGCACCGACGCGGAGCTAGACGCCGAGCTCGTGCTGTTTGCCATGGGCTTCTCGGGCCCGATCGAGGACGACGTCGTCAATGAGCTGATGCTGCCCGTCGTCGCCCGCGGCCGCTTCAAGGGGCTCGATGCCGACGAGCGCGACTATCGCATCCCAGGCCGGCCGAAGCTGTTCGCCGCCGGCGACATCCGCCGCGGACAATCGCTCGTCGTGTGGGCGATCCGCGAGGGCCGCCAGGCGGCGCAGGCCATCGACAAGTTCCTGATGGGCAAGAGCGCACTGCCGCGGTGAGCTGCGCGGCGTTAACGCGCCGCGGCGGTGCCGTTCGGCGCGCTGTCCGCCATCGGCGGGGGCTCGCTGCGCACTTCGGCCGTCGTCTGTTGGCGCGGCCAGGCGAAGTCATCGGCGCGGCCGGGCTTCGAGGGCATGCGCTCGCCCTTCTCGAGCACCCGGAAATATGGGCTTTGCGTCGGAGACATGCGCCGGCGGCTGCCGTCGGCGCCGCGCGGAGGCACGATCGAGCTCATGACGGTGAGGCCGCCGGGAATTTGATCGACGAGCACGTCACCCATCTGTGCCGCCTTGTCCTCGCTCGTCTTGCGCGTCACGAGGGCGACGACCGACGCCGGAATGGCGGGCCGCACGATCTCGACGGTGACGATCTGCTCGGTGCCCTCAGCGCCGGGCACGCGGATGTCGACCTTGCCGGTCTCGAGCTTCTGATCGCGGGCGCCATCGGCGGCGCCAGCGTTGGCGGATGGCGTGGCGACGCCACCGCCCTTGGCCGATTTGGCCTGCGCCTGCGCGCGCTCGCTTTCGGCCTTGAGGCGTACCTTCTCCGGGTTTACGCGCGACTGCTCGGTGGCGTCGCCCGCGAGCGGGATCGAACGCTCGGTGCGTGCCTGAGCGATGTCGCGCTTCAACTCGCGCTCGACGAAATGAGCAAGCTTCAGGTAGCCCGCCTGGGTGAAATGCACGCCGTCGCTGTCGCGCAGGCGGCGCACCTTGCCGGTGACGTCCGGGCCCCAATCGCTGTAGCCGCCACTCTCGTCGATGAAGCTGGCATAGGCATCGATGTAGCGCGCGCCGTTGAGATAGGCGCGTTCACGGATGACGTCGTTCATCTTTTGCGCGCGCTCGTTGTCCTGCCAGCGGCGCATGTTGGGCAGGCCAACCCAATAGACAGCGCGATTGCCCTTCTTGAGGAGTTTCATCAGCCGGTCGACGCGCGCGCCGTACTCGCCGCGCCAATCGTCGGTCTCCTCGGCCCCGCGCCGGCGGCTGACGCTGTAGCGATCCTGCGCGCCGAGCATGACAATGGCGATGTGGCTCGGATCTGTGCTGAAGGCCTGCTCCATCTGCGCCAGGTCATTGGCGGAGCTGTTGCGCATGATGCCGTCGAGATCGTAGCGCTTGCGCGTGATGGAAACGCCGGGTCCCACCGTGAACGCTTCGACGAGGCCGCCCAGCAGCCCTTCGGCGAGCCAGTCACCGACCACCTGAACCTGGTAGACGTCATTGTCGGGGAACGGCGTGATGAAGCTGCCGCCGAGCCCCTGCTCCTGCGCGGAGACAGGCAGCGTCCGCGCCAGCAGCAGCGCCGTAAGAACTATGGTGAGAAGGGCGCGAACCACCGTCGATCGTCCCCTGCGCTGAACCGGCCGCACGCCGAATCCCGGCGACGCAGCGGCATTGTCGCCACTGCGTCGCCTAAGGACAAGGCGGAAACGTGACCGGAAAGGCGGGGAGGGCCAGTCCGCGGGCTTGACTAAGCCGCGCGCTTGGCTCGCTTCACGCCTTTCAATCGCACCGGCGCCCGTTTAGAGCGCGCGGCCTGCCACTTCAGGTCTTCCAGCTCCGATCCGCGGTGGTGAGTTTTCACCACGACGTCACGGGCGCTAAAAGCCTCGCGCAAGACCTCGATGCACTTCTGCGGCTGAGCCTCTCCACACATGAAGACGTCGAGGGCCGCATAATCGGCCTCGGGCCAACTGTGAATGGAGATGTGGCTCTCCGACAGCACGGCAACGCCTGACACGCCACCATTCGGCGTGAAATGATGCAGATGGATATGCAGCAGGGTTGCGCCCGCTACCTCCACGCATCGCTCGAGCGTGCTTTGGATGTGCTCGATATCATCAAGGCGGCGGGCACCGAACAGATCCACCAACAGGTGGGTGCCGGCATAGCGCATCCCGTCGCGCTCGATGAAGAAGTCCTTCCTGTCTTCGTGCGCCACTTGCGCAGCTACACGACGATCTTCCTCTTGGGCGGTGCTTGAACGAGTCAAGTCCATCCCCAATTGGAAGAGGGTGTCATTAAAGGCCATATGACCCTCCCCAACCAGCAGATAGAGGTGACCCGTCCGCTCCTTACCTTTG
>DATBSP010000128.1:0-2236 GCA_036559705.1 Hyphomicrobium sp. | reverse complement strand
TGAGCAGACGCGGCGGCACGCGCAAATAATACAGCGTGAGACAAAACAGATTGCGCAAGCTCCGCAACATATAGCCGTGCTCACGGTAACGCTCGCCGCTCGTGGTGGCGGTCGAATTCAGTATGACGAGCTCGCGGCGTTGCAGCCGCCGCACCAGGTCAACGTCTTCCATCAGGGGAAGCGGCTTGAAGCCGCCAAGCCTGTTGTAGAGATGACGCGAGATGAGCAGCGCCTGGTCGCCGTAAGGCAGCGCGAAGACCGCACAGCGGATGCCGACAAGCGATTCGATGAGGCGAGGCATGAAACCTTCGTCATCGAGCGCGAAACTGAATGCTGCTGCAGCGTCGCGCCGCTTGCCCGATTGCACCCGCTCCATGAAGGTCTTGGCCTCTTCCTCCCAGCCATGCTCGAGCACGGTGTCGGCGTGCAAAAAGAGCAGCCAATCGCTCTTGGCGATGGCGGCACCGGCAGAGAGCTGACTCCCCCTGCCCTTCGGCGCTCTGATGAGAGTCGTTCCGGCGGCTTCCGCAATGAGACAGGTTTCGTCGGTCGAACCGCCGTCGACGATGATCGCCTCCCGCACCACGTCATGGACCACGGCGGGCACGAGCGAGGACAGCACCGGACCCAGGGTCGCCTCGGCATCAAAGGTGGGGATAACTACGGAAATCATGGGCGGACTATAGCGTTTGGTCGTTTTTCGGCAATTGAACGTAGGCAAGCTTGACTGGATGTTCTTGATTTGTTCACATCGGAGGCCTATATCAAGGCCATGAACGTCGCCCTACGCAAGCAGATTGGAGCTGAAGGCTTCGCCAATGAGATCGGCGGGGTTGCAGCCGACCGCCGGCATGGCCGCGGAGCCACGACCAACCGGTCCGGCCGGTTCGAGCCGATTGCCTATGAGTCGGTGGACGACGGCTGGGAGTCGCTCGGCGATCTCGAGGCGCTGTCCACCAACGTGCAAGAAGTCCCGGCGCGCAAAATCATCACCAGGAACGAGTCGCCGGATATCGGCTTCGACCGCTCGATCAATCCTTATCGTGGCTGCGAACATGGTTGCATCTATTGCTTCGCGCGGCCGACCCATGCCTTTCTCGGGCTCTCGCCCGGACTCGATTTCGAGACCAAATTGTTCGCGAAGGTCAATGCAGCGGAAGCGCTGACGCGCGAACTGGCCGATCCCGCTTACAAGGTCGAGACCATTGCCATCGGCACCAATACCGATCCTTACCAGCCGATCGAGAAGCGCTACCGGATCATGCGGCGCATTCTCGAAGTCTTAAGCGCGGCCAATCACCCGGTCGGCATCGTCACAAAGTCGGCGCTGGTCTTACGCGATCTCGACATTCTCTCATCGATGGCGGAGCGCGGACTGGTCAAGGTCGCGCTTTCGGTCACGACGCTCGACGCCAAGCTTGCCCGCGCCATGGAGCCAAGAGCCAGCACGCCGTCGCTCAGGCTCGATGCGCTACAGAAGCTGACAGCAGCAGGGGTGCCGACTTCGGTCATGGTGGCGCCCGTCATTCCTGGGCTGACCGACATGGAGATCGAAAAGATCTTGGAGCGGGCTTCCGCCGCCGGCGCGACGGGGGCGGGCTATGTGCTGCTCAGGCTGCCGCTGGAGATCTCCGACCTCTTCACCGAATGGCTGATGGCGAACTGCCCGGATCGCGCCAAGCGCGTGCTTTCGCTGATGCGCTCGACGCGAGGCTGCAAGCTCTACGACGCCAAATGGGGCAAGCGCATGCGGGGCGACGGCCCCTTCGCCTGGATGATAGGGCGGAGATTCGAACTCGCCGCGGCGCGACTTGGATTGAACCAGCGCTCGGTCGAGCTTCGCACCGATCTGTTCACGCCGCCTGAAGTGGCGGGTCAGCAGCTGAAGCTGCTTTAGGGCGGTTTTCCCACAAAAAGACCTGGGCGCCGTTTGGCGAGTTGCCAAGACTCCAGACTTTGCGCGACAGTCCCTGACATGGGACTGCCTGCGCAGAAATTGACGCCGAAATACGCGCCTTGCTTCGATCTCGAAGAGACGCTGATGGACCGCCATCAGGGTCCGGTGGCCGGCATCGACGAGGCGGGACGCGGGCCATGGGCCGGGCCAGTCGTTGTTGCGGCCGTGATTCTCAATCCTGACCGCATTCCCGAAGGCCTCAACGATTCCAAGTTGCTCACGTCGGAAGCGCGCGAAGACCGCTATATCGAGATCATGGCGACGGCGGTCGTGTCGATC
>DATBSP010000127.1:0-4100 GCA_036559705.1 Hyphomicrobium sp. | reverse complement strand
GATGAGCGAGCAGCTCGACTGGACACAGAAGTTGGGCGACGCGTTTCTCAGCCAGCAGGACGAGGTGATGGATGAGATTCAAGTCTTGCGGGCGAAGGCCGACGAGGCCGGCACTCTCAAATCCAATGACCAGCAGACGGTGACCAAGCAGTCCGTTGACTCGCAGCAGCGGGAGGTGATCGTCATCGACCCGGCCAGTCCCTCCGTCGTTTATGTGCCCGAGTACGAGCCCGCCGTTGTCTATGGACCGTGGTGGTATCCCGATTATCCCCCCTACTACTGGCCCTACCCTGGAGCGGCTTATGTAAACGGCTTCTTCTGGGGTGCCGGGATTGCGATCGCCGGCTCTATCTGGGGATGGAACCACTTCGACTGGAACCGCCGCAACATCGATATCAACGTTAACAAATGGAACAACATCAACGCCAGAGGAACGAGGATCACCTCCAACAAATGGCAGCACAGTCCCGCGCACCGCGGCCCGGTGCCATACCGCGATAAGGCGACGCGTGAAAAGTTTGGGCAAGCGGCGCGCGCGCAAGGAAACAAGGACTTTCGCGGTTACGATCGGGACAGTATCGATCGTTCGAAGATCGAGGCCCGGCTCAAGGATACCGACCACTCCAATGTCAAAGACAAGGGCCGCGATGCCGCCCGTAGCAGGGACGTGGATCGCGGCGACGCTGCCAAAGCGAAACAGAAGGCTGCCTCGAAAGACAAGGGCCGCGACGCCGCCCGCAGCAGGGACGTGGATCGCGGCGACGCTGCCAAAGCGAAACAGAAGGCTGCCCCGCGGCAAGCCGATCGCAAGCCCGACCGCAATGTCCGCCAAGCGGCCCCGAAACGACCCTCCTCCGGCGCATTCGACGTGAAGCGCGGAGCCGACGTCAAAAAATATTCCGACCGGGGTCGCTCCAGCCGCGTCGCCATGCAGGGTGGGGGTGGCAGAGCGCACCCGGGTGGTGGTGGCGGCGGCCGTAGGGGCGGTGGCGGCGGCGGCGGACGGCGGCGCTAATCGGCAGCCTGGCAACTATTCTTTGGAGATTCCGATGGAACGCTTCAAACAACCCCAATATCACAAGCCAGCGGCGCGATGGCTCATCATTGCAGCCGTTCTGTTGTTCCCAACCCCGTTGTTCGCCGCCGATGCCGGCTCGTTCCCTTCACCGCAAGCAGCCGTCGACGCGCTCGTCGCTGCGGTCAAGGCCGGAAGCACCGACGGCATCATCACTGTGCTCGGCGAAGAAGGGCGCGAGTTGGCGAGCTCGGGCGATGCGGTCGCCGATGCGGCGGCGCGGCAGCGCTTCACAACAGCCTACGACGAGAGCCACGAGCTGAATGAGGAAAGCAGCTCCCGCGCGGTGCTGATCATCGGCAAGGATGCGTTTCCATTTCCCATCCCGATCGTTGCGGCAGCCGGCGCCTGGCACTTCGATACCCCGGCCGGCGTAGAAGAGATGCTCGACCGGCGCATCGGCGAGAACGAGCTCGCGGCCATCGAGGTGCTGCGCGCCTATGTAGATGCCCAACGCGAGTACGCGGAAGCCGATCATGACGGCAAGGGGCCGCAATACGCGCAACGACTATTGAGCAGCGATGGAAAGCGCGATGGGCTCTATTGGCCGGCCGCTGAGAACGAGCCGCCTAGTCCTTTTGGCCCCCTGATCGCCGAGGCACACGCCGAAGGCTACAGGAAGCAAACCGACAGTCCTCAGCCCTACCACGGCTACCTGTTCCGCATCCTGACATCACAGGGAGAGGACGCTGCCGGCGGAGCACGAGATTACGTGGTCGGCGGTCGGATGATCGGCGGGTTCGGGCTCATCGCGACGCCGGCCGAGTATGGCAACTCGGGCGTGAAGACCTTCGTGGTGAACCAGGACGGCGTCGTGTTCGAAAAAGATCTCGGCCCCGAGACACCGAGCCTCGCGGCGGCGGTGGCCAACTTCAATCCCGATGCGGGTTGGATGAAGGTGGGCGCCAACTAGCCCCAACCTTTCGCGCTAAGCGCGCGGCGGGCGGCGGCGCTCGCTGAACCAGGAGCGATACTCCGTCATCTTACCGCGCTGTGCCGACGGCGCCCGCCGCTTGCACGTCGATGCCTCATCGCTGTTGTCGGCCGCTCCCCAGCGCAGCTCGACGCAGTCGTTCACGTTGTATGCCATCTCGAGCTGGGCCGTGCGGTCGACCACCTCTTTGAGCGCCAGCGTCCACGGAGAGCCATCGCTGCGTGTATAGGAAAACTTGCGCGCCGCAAGCTCGGCAGCGAGCTTGCTTTCCAACTCCGCCTTCACGTCGGCGACGCTCTTGCCCTTCGGCATCGCGTAGCGCTCGGGGCGCCGCGCGACGCGCTCTGGAAAGCCACGCACCACATCAATGGCGATCAACAGGCGCAAATCGCGCGATGGCGTCGCGAAGTCTTCCCACGCCCCGGTCGTCTCGAAGATCGACGGGCCGTCCGGCATCGCCACCTCAACACCGCCACCGGTCTGATACTTGCGTCCATTCTCTACCGATGTGACGCGCGTCTTCACCTGCTCCTCGAGCGACGTGACCACCTCCTGCATAGCGCGCAACGGATCGAGCGGCGCCGGCGACATCACGTCATCCATGCGATCGTAGAAGTCTTCGATGCCGAGCTTCGACTGATCGAGCGAGAAATCGGCATACTGCGGATCGTTGGCGATCTCCTCGTTGGAGAGCCGTCGCAGGCCGCCGCCTTTGGCCGCGACGACCGGCCGGAAGCGCTTGAATCCGGGACCGCCGAGCGCGGGATCCTGCGCGAACAGGAAGTTGCCGCGCCAGAAGCGCTTGCGCGCCACCGTCCCATCCGGCTGCCCATCCACGGCGAGGATGACGCCCGCCGCGTCGCCCGTCTGGGCGATGCGCTTTGAGATCACCAGGACGTGGCCATAAGGGTCGGCGTACACGGTGCCGGGGCGCAGCGTCTCCTGTTTTAGCGCCACGGGATAATAGTCGGTGTCGTCGTCGGCGGCCGCCGTTCGTCCGGAGCCGGAATGGACGCCGTTGGCCACAATCGTCCGCAAATAGTAGCCAAACCCCGGCACGAGCCCTTGCGGCCGCGGCGGAAGCCTCGGCACTTGCCGCACGACGGGCTGCTCGAACATCCCTCCGAAGAGGCCGCCGCCACCGCCGCCACCGTAGGCCACACTTTGTGTGGGCGGAGCGGGAGGCGGCTCTTCCTTCTGAATGTTCCACCAGGCCGGGCACTGGGGGGGCTTGCCACCGCCGCCGCGCGTGCATTTCGCGTAGCCGAACGGCAGCCCCATCTTGAAGGCGAAGTAGGCGCGCAGAAAATAGGGGAGGTCGGCGCAGTCGGGTTGAATGACGAGACCCTTCTCGTCCTCGCTAAGACCCAGATGGTTGAACAGAAGATTGCGCGATTTATCGCGTAGCACCTCGTGCAGCGCCTTCCACGACAGCGACTCCTCGAGGGGCGCATCGAACAGCCTCTCGATCCATGCGGAGTACAAGTTTTCCGTCGCGCGATTCCATGTGTCGCGCACCGGCCAGACGCTCTTGTTTGACGCGCGCGGCGCCCCGGTTGGAGCGCGGTTGACAGCGATGTCGCGCGTGATGGTGGTGCACTCGGCCGGCGCGCCGGCGCGTGCAAGCTTTGCCTGCCACTTGCCCACGGCGGGCGAGGCGACCTCGGCAAACCAGAAATACGGCGGGCCGCCATGCCGCTCACGCGATGCCACGGCGACTTTCCCATCGGGCGCGATCAGCGAAAGCTCGCCATCGAGCGCTTGCTCGGTGGTGAAGACGACGCGCAACGGCGCGCCCTTCCACGGCGATATCGGCGATGCAAGAACCGCGAGCCCAGGCGCATCCTTGCAGCCGGCGGTTGGACCTGCGTCCTGCGCATCGGCACCGAAGGCGACACATGCGCCGGCGATCAGCGCCAAGGCTGTCACTGCGGCGGCAAATGGACGTGCGGGAAACACTCGAGCCCCCCCTGGGCCTAACCCCTACTGCAATTAAGAAATACTGCGAAAGCCTCCGGCTAAATCATGGCGAAATTTATCGCCGGCCGAAATCGGGGGCAACCGCGCCTCTCCGCCGAATCTATCGCGCGG
>DATBSP010000126.1:0-4289 GCA_036559705.1 Hyphomicrobium sp. | reverse complement strand
TGCGCGGAGGATTGGGGGCTTTGGCGCACGGCGAGCAAGAATCTGGACAACCTCGAGCCATTCGCGCGCGGCCATACCAAGCTCGACGCCGCGCAGAAAGCGCGCCTTGTTGCCCAGCTCGCTGCTCTTCACCGGCGTCTCTATGCCGAGCCGAAGTCGCTCGCTTGGCGCGTGCGTGCGCGCATCGGCGAACGGATGAAATGGTATAACGATGTCGAGGACGTGCGGTGAGTGGCGCCGACGACGAGCCGGTTAAAGTCTCTGCCAGTGGCCTGGACGATGGCTAGGTACTGCGCGAGGCGAAGTCGGCGCGAGGCAACCTCTTAAGGCCTCACTTGTCGGCTACGCCGAACTCCACGGCAATTCCCTCGTCGGTGTACCGGACCACACGCCCCTCCGTCCGCCCGACCCGAACCCGCTCGCCGACCGCAGGTCGCGCCTCAAGCTCGAGGGCGGCGCCGCTCAAGGAAAGATCGAGGACGCGACAGGGATGCACTTCGCCGTTTGAGAGGACGATCTGCGTGGTGCCACGACCGATCTTCTTTCGCCGATTGGGCCAGCGCCTATCGGCGGTCAGACCAGACGGGCTGGCCGTTGTTTCAGCGCCATCATCCGCCAGAATGACGGGCGTCGACTCGGCCGCGCCTTGGTCAGCCGCTGCCTGGCTCCGCCAAGCCATGTAGCGTTCGAAATTCTCCACCACGGTGCCCAAATTAGTGAGATCGATCGGCTTGGCGATCACGAGGTCGAAAGTTCGCCAGTTGTCGGGATGTGCCATGAACCCCGCGGCGTCGGCGGTGATGCCGATGAAATGGGGCGATCCACCGACCGCGGCCGGCGAGGACTTGAACTCGGCAACCACCCGCAGTCCGTCCATTGTCGGAAGGATGAAATCCACCAGGGCGATATCGTAGCGGCGATCCAACAGCGCCTTGAGCGCCCGTCCGCCGTCATCCACGAGGTCGACCCGGTGCCCGCGCTGCGTCAGCAGAAGCTTGAGCAGGTCTTTGGTTGCTTGGCCGTCCGCAGCCACCAGAATCGCCAGAGATGCCTTGCCGTCACTGGAAGGCGGCGGCTCCGTCATCTCTCGTGCGGCCTGCACTACAGCCATGAAATTCGTCTCGTCGTTGCAAAGCTACGCCTGGGAAATTTCAAGGGACTTGTTCTAAGGGGTATGGCGACTGAACTACATCGCACACGTGCATGAAATTTCCGTTAGGACCGCCGCCGAGGGCCGCCCACAAAGCCGCGCTTTCCGCCGGCGAGACAGCCCAGTTGAAGGTCACTCGACGGGAGGCCGCCGATACCTCAACGATCGCTGAAGATATTCTGGAAGATTAAGACGAGCCGCGGCTAGAGAGCGGCGGCCGTGCAGGTGGCGCGGAGCTGGTTTTTGATTTCGCGGAAAGAAACTCCGCGGCGCTGCCCTTCGTCCCACAGCGCCATGCGGACGCATCCGAGGCTCTGCCACAACGTCAGCCGCCGGGGTGCCGCAAGCTGCGGGTGGTCGCGCAAGACCCGGGGCAGGCGGTAATAGGGGATTCGGCTGCATAGGTGGTGAATGTGGTGGATGCCGATATTGGCGGTGAACCAGCGAAGCACATGCGGCAGGTCGTAATGCGAGCTTCCGCGCAACGCCGCCTCGTGAAAATTCCAGTCCTTATCGCGATCCCAGAACGTCTCTTCAAACTGATGCTGGACATAGAACAGCCAGACGCCGATCGCCGCCGCGAGAAACGTAATCGGCAGATGCACCATCAGGAAGGGGACGAGCCCCACCAACCAGATCATCAGCGCAGCAACCGCCGCGATACCCAGATTCGTCGCCATCGTGCTCGCCCAAGGCTGCCAGCCGCTGCGCATCAACCCAAACGGCAATCTGTGCCGCAAAACAAACGCGTAGACCGGACCAATGCCGAACATCACTAGGGGGTGGCGGTAAAGCCGGTACAGCAGGCGCCGCGGCCGGGAGAGCGCGAGATACTCCCTGACCGTCAGCATATCGATGTCGCCGACGCCACGATGATCGAGGTTGCCGGAATGCGCGTGGTGGACGGCGTGGGTCCGTCGCCAAAAGTCATAAGGCGTCAGGGTCAGCACGCCGATCACCCGACCGACCCAATCGTTGGCGAGGCGATGCCGGAAAAACGCGCCATGGCCGCAGTCGTGCTGGATCATGAATAGGCGCACCAGAAATCCAGCCGCGGGCACCGCAAGGATCACGCAAAGCCAGTAGGCGACGCCGAGAGCCGCCCACATCGCGAGCCATAGCAGTGCAAGCGGCAGCACCGTTATCACGATCTCGAGGATACTGCGTGCCAAGCTCGGGTCACGGTAGCGCGCCAGGGTCGCGGCCCAGGAGCGATCGGAAGCGGCCGCAAGCTTCGGCTGCTGAATTGTCGCTTCGCAATGTTCGCCTAGTGCCATCACACCCCGATCCCACTCGTCCAGCGTTCACGCGAAGACCGCTCACGCGATAAGCAAGACTCTATGACTGGTAGTTTCGTACGGTACCGTGCAAAGCAGCATTAGCACGAAAGCGGGCCAAGTAATCAGAAGATTGCGTCATATAAGCGCCTCGGCGACGGCTCATTCAAGGACAGGGGGCCAGACCTCGAAATCGTTGAGGACGTGGATCTTTTCGAGGCCAGCCGCCTGGCAAAGCTCGCGCGTGTGAAAGGACCAATGCGAGTTGGTAAGATGGATCGCTTCGCCCGAGACCGGCGCTGCGCCGGCTAGAGCGGCTCGGCTCGGCTGGGCGGCTTTTTCGCTGCATCGATGCGGGTCAGGGGAGCGAGGCTTAGGAGAGTGTTGCGGTCCATCGTCCCGTGCCTCAGCGGGGGTGCAAGGACCCGGCTCGATGCCGATCTGGCCGCGCTGGATTAACCATGTTGCGGGTTCCGGCTGCCGCAATTGATCCTAAGATTGCTCATTTCTTGTCACGAAATCATCGCCTTCCTGCGTGGAATTCCCACTCTTCCTCCCCAACATACTTAAGGAGACAAGAGTGCGGACTCGACGCCTACTGTTCGTTCTTGCGTATTTTCTGTCAGGCGCCGCGACACCCGGTTACGCAGCTCTGGGCGAGGCGCCTCGTTGCTTCCCGACAACGCAAGGCACGCTGGAGATCGCCGCAGTCAATCTGCCGATCCCCGAGCTGTCCAAGGCGGCTCCCGACTACGACGCCGAGGAGCGTGACTATCTAATACGCACCATCGCCTTCGAGGCCTCCGGTGAGCCCGAAGAGGGCAAGAGCGCCGTTGCCCATGTGATCCTCAACCGCATACTGAGCGGCAGATGGGGCGACAGCGTCAAGGACGTGGTGACCCGTCCCTGGCAGTTCGAGCCGTGGATGACACGGCGGCGGGAGATGCAGAAACTCTCTCCGAGCGATCCTCGCTACGAGAGCGCGGCTCGCATAGCCGATGCCGTTCTCGCCGGCGAGATGCCTGACCCCACGGCGGGCGCAACGCACTTCCTCAACCCAATCATCGTTCAGCGGCGGCGGGGCGGATCGCTGCCGGCATGGGCGCACGGCAACCCGCACCCGATCGGCCGGCATACTTTCTATTCGCCCGATGCGGGTAAGTCCGTGCCGCAGCGTGCCGCTCTAATTTCTTGGAAGCCGGATTCGATCTCCGGACTGTCTCGCGGTCCTTGGCTCATGCAGGCCGAACGAAGCGACGCTCAGCCTTGCCCCTAAGCGGGCAACGCACTCGCCAGCTAGACAACGACCGCTAGTGCCGCGCCAGCCACTCCTTCGGCCGCAGGCAGCGCGATCAATTTTGCTGTTGGCATGTTTCGACCGGCCGTGACGGCCGGGTTCGCGGGCGATCGCTCAATTTTCACTGAAATTGTTTTCCGGCCGTAAAGCGCGATGTGACGGCAGCCGCCCTACGGTGCGCGCCCAGTCGGCACTCTGGATCGCTTCCGCGCACCATGCATCTCGACATGCAGACGATGGCTGCCGTGAACGTCACGGTCACCGCCATTCTCGGCGGCGTTCTGCTGTTTACCTGGGCGCGGGAGCGCGATAGCGCCTTTGTCGGCTGGTGGGGCCTGGCGCCGGTGATCATGAGCGCGGGCGTAATCCTCAGCTCCTTCCCCGTTGGGCCGCACGCCGACCTGCTCCATCTCGGCTTGGACTCTCCGACGCGCTTAAATGGAAGGCGGCGCGTCCTTTCCCGGCACGCTGATGTCGACACGAACATTATACAGCTTGCCCTTGTGATGGTGCCGGTGCGGCGCTTCCACCACGACGGTGCAGCCGACGATTCGGTCGTGGAAGC
>DATBSP010000125.1:0-20068 GCA_036559705.1 Hyphomicrobium sp. | reverse complement strand
CTTGCCGCCCGAGTGCAGCGTGCACATGATGACTTCGAGCGCGCTCTTGTTCTTGAACTTCGGATGCGGATCGACCGGCATGCCGCGCCCGTTGTCGGTGACCGACAGGAACCCTTCCTTGTCGAACTCGACCTCGATCCAGGTGGCGTGGCCGGCGACCGCCTCGTCCATCGAATTGTCGATCACCTCGGCAAAGAGGTGATGCATGGCCTTTTCGTCGGTGCCGCCGATGTACATGCCGGGGCGGCGGCGCACCGGCTCAAGGCCCTCGAGGACCTCGATGTCGGCGGCGGTGTAACCGTCGGAGGCGTCGGTCGTACGACGAGCGCGGGCCGTCTTATCGGTCATGAAGCTTTCGATCGTTGAGAAGAGGTCGCGGACGGATCCGGCCATGCGTCTTTCCCGTCGATGCAGCATGCCGTTCGGCACGAGACGCGGAGACGAGGGGCCGAGAGCGGCGAATCCCCAGTGTGAATTTAAGCGATGACCTCGCACGCGCCGCCGCGCCTTGGCAAGCCGCGGACCGTCCTTGCGTGTGGCTTCAATGACATGCCATGTGCAACCACAGGTTGCACATTTTTCACTGTTCACCTAATCTGGCATTCAGCGTCTTCAGGCGCAGCAAACATTTTCGATCCGTCTGTTTCAGGTGCTCCATTGTCAGTCGCTCCCTGGGAAATCCTCGTGAAGCTGGTGTAGATCGGCGGCATCGGCGGGACGTTGGTCTTCCTCCTGCTCGGCTACTATTTGCTCTGGAAGGAGCAGGACAAGAAGGACGCGCAAGGCAACCCGTTCGCGCCCAATCAGGCGACCATCGACGCGATCTACCGGTTCCTGAAGTATGCGCTGGTGTTCTTTTTCGTAGGAATTGCGGCGCAGGTTGTGATGTTGTTCACGCAGGACACGTTGCGCCGCTGGAATCAGCCGGGGATGTCGCAGATCCTCTTCGATCGCTGGTTCTATGATCCAGGCCAGAGGCGCGTGATCGTGTCCTTCAGCGAAATCGATTTCGCCGACGTTCCCGTCATTACGAAGTCAAAGCGCGGCGAGCGCGACGTCTACGTCGGAATACGGTCGAAGCAGGCGACCAAGCCCACCGTCGGCGAGTATCCGGTGCTGCTTGGGCCATTCAACTTCACATCGACGTCGAACGAAGAAAAAGCGCTCACCGCCGATCAGATCACGCGACTGGGCGCCTGCGTTCAGTTCGAGCTCTTTGGCGTGGCCAAAGACAGTGGATCACTGGCGGAGCCATTCAAGCCGGCCGCTCTGTCGACCAAGCCCGTGGTTTTCAATACGGCGAGCTCCTGTAACTAGCCTTAGCGGAGGTGTCATGCCTCAGATCCCTCACCCTGTGCGCAGCGCGCAAGTTGCGGCTGTGCAAGCGCTGCTTGTGCGGTTGGCCATGACGGTCAGTTCAACCCTTTTGTCGAGCGGATCGACCGCAGGCGATTGTCGTCGCGGACAATCGCCATCTCCGGACACAGCGCTGCCGACCGATTGCCAGGGTCAATGACCGTCAGGCCGCGACGTTGTCGATGAGGCGCGTCGAGCCGAGCCATGCGGCGGCAAGGACACGCAGCGGGAGGGCGCCGGTCTCCGTCACCACCTTCAGCGTGTCGGCGTGGCGCACGGCGACGTAGTCCACCTTGGTGAAGCCGGCAGCCTGCAGCTCACCCGCTGCGGCTGCACAGGTCGCATCGAGATCGGGAAGCTGGTTTGCCTGCGGCGGCAGCGCTGGGTCTCTTACCAGCGGCGCTGGACGTGGCGCCTTGCCCTGGCGCGCCTCGCTGCGCCCGCGCGCCACGGCCCGTGACTTCACCGCAGCGTCGCGCAAGATGCGGTTGAGCGTCGGCGCTATCCGGCGCTCTTCAGCCGAGAGATAAACGTTGCGCGACGATAGCGCGAGGCCGTCCCCTTCGCGCGTGGTTTCCATACCGACAATGTCGAGCGGCATGTTCAAGTCGCGCACCATCTGCCTGACGACACAAAGCTGCTGGTAATCCTTCTCGCCGAACAGAGCGATGTCGGGGGTCGCGGCGCCGAACAATTTGGCGCACACCGTCGTTACGCCGCCGAAAAAGTGGGGACGGAAATCGCTTTCGAGCCCCTGCGCGGCGCCGTGCGGCACGATGCGGGTGGAAAATCCCTCGGGATACATTTCGGCCGCCGTCGGCGCCCACACCAGATGGCAGCTTTCCGCGGCGAGCTTCGATAGATCGCCGGCCTCATCGCGTGGATAGCGAGCGAGATCCTCGTGCGGCGCGAATTGGCTCGGATTGACGAAGATCGACACGAGGGTCCGGTCGGCAAGTTCCCCGGCGCGGCGTACCAGCGCCAGGTGGCCGGCGTGCAGCGCCCCCATGGTGGGAACGAGCGCGATCTTCAGGCGGTTGTCGCGCCATTGGCCGACCGCGCCGCGCAAATCGGCGATGCTGCGCACGACCTCGAGCTGGGTGGACACGGGAAAGCCTCACAACCTCTTGCGGCGGCAAGCTCTGGCGAGACGCGCGGGCCCCGTCAAGCCCGACGGCCATCCAATTTCGGCCTGCGGCGCCCAGGAAGCGCTCAGCGAGCGCCGAGGGCTCCGATTTGCTAGACTGAAGGCAATCGAATCGCTCAACGCGGCGCACGCACGAGGGCAGCATGGTTGCAGTGAAGATGGTCGAGGCGGGCGATGACGTTCATGAGCGGGCGCGGCTGTTGCCGTCGCGCGATGAAATCGCCGCGCACCATCTCATCGACGAGCAACGGCTGCTCGACCGGCTCATCGAGCGTGCGGTGTTCAGCGAGGACGAGCGCCGCCGCTCCACCGACCTTGCTCGCCGGCTCGTGCATGCGGCGCGCGCCGACCGCGGCAAGCACGCCGGCGTCGACGCCTTCATGCGCGAGTACGGCCTTTCGAGCGAGGAAGGCGTTATCCTCATGTGCATCGCCGAGGCGTTGCTGAGGATCCCCGACACGGAAACGGCCGATGATTTCATCGCCGAGAAGATCGCCGGCGGCCATTGGGAAAAGCACCGCGGCCATTCCGACAGCCTTTTCGTCAACGCCTCGACCTGGGCGCTGATGCTGACCGGCCGCGTCGTCAAGCTACGTGAAGCGCGCGGCTCCAATCCGTTCGATGGCTTAAAGCGCCTCGTCGCCCGCTCCGGCGAGCCAGTCATCCGCAAGGCGGTGCGCCAGGCCGTAAAGTTGCTGGCCGATCAGTTTGTGCTCGGTCGCAATATTCGCGAAGCGCTGGCGCGCGCGCGCGAATATGAGGAGAAGGGCTATCTGTTCTCCTACGACATGCTGGGCGAGGCGGCGCGCACCCAGAAGGACGCCGATGTTTACTTCGAACGTTACCTCGGAGCGGTCGACGCTATAGGTCAGGCGGCGGGTCCGTTCGGGTCGATGCACTCCGATTCCCTTTACGGGCGTCCTGGGCTGTCGGTGAAGCTCTCCGCCCTGCATCCGCGCTTCGAGGCCGGCAAGGAGGAGCGGCTCGCCGCCGAACTCGCTCCCCGCATGCTGACGCTGGCCCGTGCCGCCCGCTCGCGCGGTCTGACATTGACCGTCGATGCGGAGGAGCAGGACCGACTCGATCCGACGCTCGAGATGTACGCCACGACATTCACCAATCCGGCCCTGGATGGCTGGAGCGGGCTCGGCATCGCCGTGCAGGCTTACGGCAAGCGGGCCATCCCAACGCTGCGCTGGCTGCGCCGACTCGCCGAGCGCAGCGGCAAGCGCATCCCGGTGCGCCTCGTCAAAGGCGCTTACTGGGACAGCGAGATTAAATGGGCGCAGGAACGCGCCCTCAGCGACTACCCTGTGTTCACGCGCAAACTGCACACCGACGTCTCGTTTCTCGCCTGCGTCCGGCTGATGCTCAGTGACTCGAAGGCGTTCTATTCGCAATTCGCCACGCACAACGCCTATGCAATTGCCGCGGCGCACGTCGCCGGTGGTCCGGCCGCGTTCGAGTTCCAACGGCTGCACGGCATGGGCGAGCCGCTGCACGACGAGGTCGTTGGCGAAAGCGGCCTGATCAAGCGGCCGTGCCGCATTTACGCACCAGTCGGCGGCCACGAAGACCTGCTCGCCTATCTCGTGCGCCGGCTGCTGGAGAACGGCGCCAACACCTCGTTCATCAACCGGCTCGCCGATGATGAGGCCCCGGTGTCTGAGATCATCCGCGATCCGGTGGAGACGGCGGAGGCCGAGCGGGGCGCCGCCGCCGAGGCGCAGCGGCTGTTGGTTCGCCCGCGCGACATCTATCTGCCGGAACGGGTGGCGGCGAGTGGGCTGGCGCTGACGGAACCCGCGGTCCGCCTCCAGCTATTTAGCGAAATGGGCGACGCCCTCGATGACGTCTATGAGGCCGGACCGATCATCGGCGGCACGGTGACATCGGGTGGCGATGCCGCAAGCCTCGTCACCTGCCCACACGACCGGCGCGAGCGCATCGGCACCGTGCGCATTACCACGCCGGTACAAGTCGACGCGGCGATCGAGCGCGCAGTGAAGGCGGAGCACGACTGGAACAAGCAGGGCGGCGCAAAGCGCGCGCAAATCCTCGCTAACGCCGCAGATCTGTTCGAGCGCGACAAGGCCCGCCTGATGGCGGTGATCGTGCGCGAGGCCGGCAAGACACTCGAGGACGCGCAAGGCGACGTACGGGAGGCGATCGACTTCCTGCGCTACTACGCGGCGCAGGCGCACCGTTTGTTCGTTGGTCCCGTGGCACTGCCGGGACCGACGGGCGAGCGCAATACGCTCACGCTCAATGGGCGCGGCGTCTTCGCCTGCATATCGCCATGGAATTTTCCGCTGGCGATCTTCACGGGGCAGGTTGCCGCGGCGCTCGCCGCCGGCAACGCCGTTCTCGCCAAGCCCGCCGGGCAAACACCTATCACCGCTTTCCTGGCAACCAAGCTGCTGCACGAAGCCGGCGTTCCCGGCAACGTGCTGCACCTGTTGCCGGGCAGCGGCCGCCTCGGCGAATTGCTCGTCAAGGACACGCGCATCAACGGCATCTCGTTCACCGGATCGAACGAAACCGCGTGGACGATCCAGAAGACGCTGGCCGATCGCCGCAATGCCATCGTGCCGTTCATCGCCGAGACGGGCGGTCTCAACGCTGTGATCGCGGACTCGAGCGCGTTGCCCGAGCAGGTGGTTCGCGATGCCGTTCGCTCTGCGTTCAACAGTGCCGGTCAACGCTGCTCGGCGGCGCGCGTCCTGTTCGTGCAGGAGGAAGCGGCCGAACCCACGATCGAAATGCTGGTCGGCGCCATCCAGGCGCTCGATGTAGGTGACCCCTTCGACTATGCGACCGACATCGGTCCTGTCATCGACGAGGAGGCGCAGGACTTGCTCGACGGCCACAAGATCCGCATGCAGCGCGAGGGACGCCAGCTCGTTGACCTGATGCTGCCGGAAAGCTGCCGCGCCGGTTGTTACGTGACGCCGGCCGCGTTCGAGATCGACAGCCTCGGCGTGCTCGAGCGTGAAGTGTTCGGGCCAATCCTGCACGTCGTGCGTTATGAGCGCGGCTCGCTCGACAAGGTCGTCGGCGCCATCAACGCTTCGGGCTACGGGCTGACACTCGGCCTGCACAGCCGCATCGAGGCCGTTGCCGACTATGTTGCCGAGAACGCGCGCGTCGGCAATATCTACGTCAACCGCAATCAGGTCGGCGCCGTCGTCGGCGCGCAGCCCTTCGGCGGCGAGGGCCTGTCGGGCACCGGACCCAAGGCGGGCGGCCCCAATACGCTGTTCGCTTACGCAACCGAACGCGTGCGGTCGACCGACGTGACCTCGACCGGCGGGAACCTGGAGCTGCTGACTGCTGCAACAATTACTAGGCGTTGATGCCTCAAGGGATATTGCGGGGGGCGGCCCGCATCGCCATGCTGTGGGCGAATGGCTCGTCTACTGGGCTTGAATAATGATCACGCGTAAGTCTCCCGGCACCGCACCGGTTTCTGCCGACGGCGCTGACCGCCGCCAGCCGCCCGCGACAACGCCGTCCGGCACTGGCGTGCCGGCGCGCGAAGCGTCTTCGGAGGCGGACGTTGCTGCGTTCATCGCCAAGATGAAAGCCGCTACCCCGGTCGCCACAGGCGACCGCGGGCGTCTCGTCTTCGCCATGGACGCCACGATGAGCCGTGCGCCGACGTGGGATATGGCGCTGAAGATGCAGGGCGACATGTTCGCCGCCGTAAAGGAAGTGGGCGGGCTCGATGTGCAGCTCATCTACTTCCGTGGGATGGGCGAATGCCGCGCTTCGAAATGGGTATCGGATCCCGAGGCGCTTGCCCGCCTCATGCGCGGCGTGGGCTGCCAAGGCGGCCTCACGCAGATCGACAAGGTGCTCAACCACACGCTCGCCGAAAGCCGGCGGCGCAAGGTCAATGCTCTCGTTTACGTCGGCGACAGCATGGAGGAAGACGTCGACCGCCTTTGCGCACGTGCAGGTGAGCTGGCGCTACTCGGCGTGCCGGCGTTTGTGTTCCAGGAGGGCGGTGACGAGACGGCAGGACGAGCATTCCGCGAGATCGCCCGGCTCACCAAGGGCGCTTTCTGCCGCTTCGATCGCGGTTCGGCACGCCAGCTGCGCGACCTGCTGACCGCGGTCGCCGTCTACGCCGCGGGTGGCCGCAAGGCGTTGTTGGCCCTAGGTGGTAAGCGCGAGGGTGCCGGGGCGCGGCTGCTGCTCGAGCAGCTCAACCCCGGGACTGCCGGCGCCTGATGGTCTATCTCATCCTCGGAATGGCTGCGCTCGCGTTGGGGCTGCTCGCCTTGCGCGGCTTCGCTCAGGCGAACCCTGCCAATGTTGCGCGGCGGCTGCGCATCGGCGCGGGCTCGGTGGCGTTGCTGGCCGCCAGCCTGCTGTTCGTGCGCGGCATGGCGCCGATCGCGGTGCCGCTCGGCATGTTCGGCTCGTGGCTCATTTGGGGCCGCACGTTGCCGCCGTGGCTGGGCGGCGGCGGCAACGCGCGCCGCTCGCCGGGACAGATTTCGCGCATCGAAACCGACCATCTGCAAATGGAGCTCGATCACGACACGGGCGAAATGCACGGGCGCATCCTCAAGGGCATGTTCGTGGGGCGCGATATCGCGAGCCTGAGCCCGGCCGATCTCGGGCTCCTGTGGCAGGACTGCCGGCATACCGATCAGCAGTCGGCGCAGCTCATCGAGGCGTATCTCGATCGCCTCCATCCTACCTGGCGCGAAGACATGGCGCGTGGCGAATCCGATATGAGTCG
Organism: Hyphomicrobium sp.; assembly: GCA_036559705.1. Classification (GTDB taxonomy): domain Bacteria; phylum Pseudomonadota; class Alphaproteobacteria; order Rhizobiales; family Hyphomicrobiaceae; genus Hyphomicrobium_A. The sequence goes on along the minus strand of DATBSP010000125.1, from coordinate 12,812 downwards.
CGGTCCCGACGGGCGCATGACCGAGGAAGAGGCGCTGGAGATTCTCGGCCTCAAGGGGGGGGCTGACGAGGACGCAATCCGCCGCGCGCATCGCGAGCTGATGCTGCGGCTGCATCCCGACCGCGGGGGCTCGACATATCTTGCCGCCAAGATCAATGAGGCGAAGGACGTGGCGCTCGCGGCGCTGGGACGCTGAGCCCGAGCACCTACTCGGTCTTGATGACGAAGCAGTCGATCTGCAAGCGGCGCAGCCGCGAGCAAGTATCGTTGGCGGCGGTTGCGTCGAAGCCGCGGAAGCGCGCGCGGTAGAGCTTGCTCGCCCCGCTCTGCACCGGCAGGGCGACAGCCTGATAAGGATCGAGCATGCCGCCGGCGCGTTGGCGGGCGGAGGCCATACGCCGCTCGGCTTCGGTGGAATCGCCGTAAGCGCCGATCTGAATTTCGAAGGGCCCGCGCGAGCCACGGGCGCCTGCTGCGGACGTGCCTTGAGCTTCCGGTGCGAGCGCCGCGACAGGGCGCGGCGCCGGCGCCATGCTGCCGCCTTCGAGCTGCTCGGCCTGCGCCTGCAACGTGGAGGGCGGCAAACCTGGACCACCCTGCAGAGTTCCAGTTTCGGGCACGAAGCGTGGAAACGCCTCCCTGCCGGCGCCTGCACCGGCAACGGCAAACACCGGTTGCCCGGCAGGGGCGAATTCGGAGCGCTCTCCGCGCTGTACCCGCGTCTCAGCGCCAAGGCGCACCGGGCGCACCTTGGCGACGGCAATCGACGTCTCCCGCTCGGGCGTTGCAGGCGGCGGCGAAGGAGGCGGCGGCTGTTCGGGTGCGCGAGGCGCCTCGGCAACTCGGCGCGGCGGGCTTGCCGGCATCGGCTGCGGAGCGCGTGCGATCAACACCGGCTTGCGCGTGACATTGGTCGATGCTTTGGCCAATGCCGCGTTAAGCAACGATTGCATTTTGGCGTTGCGCTCGCGTGCCGTGTCGCCCCCGAAGACAGCGGCGACGACGTGCTTGCCGTCACGGCGCACTGAGGAGACGAGATTGAAACCGGAGGCGCGCGTGTAGCCCGTCTTGATCCCGTCGGTGCCGGGATAGCGCGCCAGCAGCGTGTTGTGGTTGCGGTAGTTCTTGCCGCCATAGGTGAAGACACGCGTCGAGAACAGCCGGTAATGGCGAGGAAAGTCGTCCTGCAGGCGCAACCCTAGCGTTATCATGTCGCGCGCCGTGGTGATCTGCTCGGGGTCAGGCAGGCCCGAGGCATTGCGGAACGTAGTGTTCGGCATGCCGATCTCGCGCGCCTTGCGGGTCATCAGGCGGGCGAAGTTCTCTTCCGTGCCGCCGATATGTTGGGCAAGCGCGATGGCAACGTCGTTGGCCGATTTGGTGACGAGAGCCTTGATGGCATTGAGGACGGTCAACTCCTCGCCGGCTTCGAGCTCCAACTTGGAGGGGGCGGCGTCCGCGCCCTCCTGCGTCATCTTGATCTTGGAATCGTAATTGAGGCGTCCGAGCTCGATTAGCTCGAACGTCATATAGAGGGTCATCATCTTGGTAAGAGAGGCCGGATAGACGGGCTCATCGCCTGCTTTATTGTGCAGCACGGCGCCGGTGTTTGCGTCAATGACCATGGATGCGGCACGCGGGTCGGCCGCCTGGGCAGGCAAAACGAGCAGGGCGGTGATCGTTGCGCCCGCCGCGGCAGCCAAGCTCGCCAGCCGTCTTGAGGGGCAAGTGGACTTCGACGCTCCGTACATCACCCGACAATCTCTACGCTGTGCGGAGCCTGGGTCCGCGCATGAAAACGACGTAAGTGTAAGGGGTTAGCCAAATCCCCTCGCAACCTCCCGTAGTGCCGGACGGTCCTCAAAGGGAGCATCGTTTTAGGGCCTCTTTACGGCGCCTGCGGACGATGCAGCGATGATCCTGTCCGACCGTCACAGTAACCGCCCGATGCTTCGTCCGGGTTAATCCGGCACCCCCGAGGGCTCTATATTGCATTGCAAAAAGAGCTTGAAAAATTGTGCATTGCCTATAAAAAAGACGGATGGGTGAGGTCCTGGAATGGGGCCGGGGGCACTGCGCTGCGTCTTTCGTTTCGTGAGTATCTCTAGGACACGGATGGCACCATGATCAGGAATTTCGAGGACATGCAGAAGCTCGGTCAGACCAACGTCGACAGCGCTATGAAGATTTTCGGCGAGTGGAACAAGAACTGGCAGGCCATCGCCGCCGAAATGAGTGATTACACCAAGCGCTCGTTCGAGGAGAGCACCACTACGCTCGAGAAGCTCATGTCGTCGAAGTCGGTTGAGCAAGCCGTCGAGATCCAGACGAGCTTTGCAAAGCGCGCCTACGACGACTATATGCAGCAGATGTCGAAGATCGGCGGCATGTACGCCTCTATGGCGAAAGAGGCTTACAAGCCGGTCGAGAAGATGCTGCAGAACGGCGGCTGAGCCCGGCCAGCAGCCAAGCTGCGTCAATGAAAACAAGGGCCCGGCTCGTGCCGGGCCTTTTTTGTGTCCCGTTGCGACCCCATCATATGCGTCCGGGCTTCTCAATCAGCGCTTTACCAGTCGGCGTCCAGCGTTGTTAGGCAAACCGGGACGCTCCCTCAGGGCAGTTTGCAGCCACGGGCGGCGTTGCGTATCGTGAGGCTCGCGAAAAGCGCGCGAGCGCAACTATATGAAGCGGGGCCGGCGCGAGAAGCGCGACCCATGGACGGACGTTGGCACGGATGGGCAAGACGCTGACGCTGGGGCGCCCAGATCATCATCTATCGGGCGCGAAGAACGATCCGCCGGGCCGCGAGCCGCCGGGTCGCGAGCCACCCGGAAAAGATCGCGGTAATGAGGACGGTCGCACCGGCATTGCTACCAAGACTCGGACGAAGACCAAGAAGCCGAGCCTATACAAGGTGCTGCTGTTGAATGACGACTACACGCCGATGGAATTCGTCGTGCTCGTGCTCGAAAAGTACTTCGCCAAGGGACGGGACGAGGCGACGCGTATTATGCTTCACGTGCATCACAAGGGCGTCGGCATTTGTGGGGTTTACCCCTACGAGGTCGCCGAGACTAAGGTAACGCAGGTCATGGATTTTTCACGACAGAACGGTCATCCTCTGCAGTGCACGATGGAGAAAGAGTAGGTCAACCTTGCCGTCGTTTTCGAAGAGCCTGGAAAGCGCCCTGCATCGCGCGTTGGAAGCTGCCAACGAGCGTAGCCACGAATACGCGACGCTCGAACACCTGTTGCTAGCTCTTCTCGACGATCGCGACGCCGCCGCGGTCATGCGGGCTTGTACCGTCGACCTCGAGACGCTGCGCGCGCGCGTCACCAACTATCTCGACAACGACCTTAGCGCGCTCGTCTCCAAGGAGAGCACCGAAGCGCAGCCGACCACAGGCTTCCAGCGCGTCATCCATCGCGCCGTGGTGCACGTGCAATCCTCCGGCCGTGAGGAAGTGACCGGCGCCAACGTGCTCGTCGCCATCTTCGCCGAGCGTGAGAGCCATGCCGCCTATTTCCTGCAGGAGCAGGAAATGACGCGTTTCGATGCGGTCCAATACATCAGCCACGGTATCGCCAAGCGCCCAGGGGCGTCGGAGCCGCGCCATGCCCGCGGCGTCGACGAGGATCAGACCGTCGAGGGCGAAGAGCGCAAGCCAGGCCAGGACGCACTCAACACCTACTGCGTCAACCTCAACCGCAAGGCGCGCGACGGCAAGATAGATCCGCTCATCGGCCGCGAGCCGGAGGTGCTGCGAACCATCCAGGTGCTGTGCCGCCGGCAGAAGAACAACCCGCTGTTCGTCGGAGATCCCGGCGTCGGCAAGACCGCCATCGCAGAAGGCCTTGCCCGCAAGATCATCAAGGGCGAGGTGCCGGAAGTCCTGCAGGACGCTACGATATTCGCGCTCGACATGGGCGCGCTCCTCGCCGGCACGCGCTATCGCGGCGACTTCGAGGAGCGGTTGAAGGCCGTCATGAAGGAAATCGAGAACTACCCGGGCTCGATCCTGTTCATCGACGAAATCCACACCGTCATCGGAGCTGGCGCAACCTCGGGCGGCGCCATGGACGCCTCGAATCTTTTGAAGCCGGCGCTGCAGTCGGGCAGCGTGCGCTGCATCGGTTCGACGACTTACAAAGAGTACCGGCAGCACTTTGAGAAGGACCGCGCGCTCGTCCGCCGCTTCCAGAAGATCGACGTGAAGGAGCCCTCGGTCGAGGATTCCGTCGCCATCCTTAAAGGTCTCAAGCCGTACTTCGAGAGCTTCCACAAACTGAAGTACACGAACGAGGCTATCCGCACGGCGGTTGAGCTATCGGCGAAGTACATCCATGACCGCAAGCTGCCCGATAAGGCGATCGACGTGATCGACGAGACGGGCGCCTCGCAGATGCTAGTGGTCGAGGGCAAGCGCAAGAAGAAGATCACGGTGAAAGAGATCGAGGCGACCGTCGCCACCATGGCGCGTATCCCTCCAAAGACCGTCACCAAGAGCGATGCCGAGGTCCTCATCAATCTGCAGAAGGACCTAAAGCGCGTCGTGTTCGGCCAGGATCAGGCGATCGAGGCTTTGGCGTCGGCCATCAAGCTGTCGCGCGCCGGTCTGCGTGAGCCGGAGAAGCCGATCGGCTGCTATCTGTTCTCCGGCCCCACGGGTGTCGGCAAGACGGAGGTCGCCAAGCAGCTCGCCGATCTCATGGGCATCGAGCTGTTGCGCTTCGACATGTCGGAATACATGGAGAAGCACACGGTCTCACGCCTCATCGGCGCCCCGCCGGGCTACGTCGGCTTCGACCAGGGCGGCCTTCTCACCGATGGCATCGACCAGCATCCGCATTGCGTGCTGCTGCTCGACGAGATCGAGAAAGCGCATCCTGACCTGTTCAACATCCTTCTGCAGGTTATGGACCACGGCAAGCTCACGGATCACAACGGCAAGCCGGTCGACTTCCGCAACGTCGTTCTCATCATGACGACCAACGCGGGCGCTTCCGACATGGCCAAGCCGGCGATGGGCTTCAGCTCGAGCAAGCGCACGGGCGATGACCTGGAAGCGATCAACCGGATGTTCACACCGGAGTTCCGTAATCGCCTCGACGCGGTCGTGCCGTTCGCCGGCCTGCCGCCGGAGGTGATCACCAAGGTCGTCGAGAAGTTCATCTTCCAGCTCGAGGCGCAGCTCGCCGATCGCGGCGTGCTGATCGAGTTGTCGGAGGACGCGACGCGCTGGCTGGCCGAGAAGGGGTACGACGAGAAGTTCGGCGCCCGCCCGCTCGGCCGCGTCATCCAGGAGTATATCAAGAAGCCGCTTGCCGACGAGCTCTTGTTCGGCAAGCTCGAGCACGGCGGCACGGTGAAGGTGGTGGTTGCCGGTAAGGGCGAGGACCGCAAGCTCGCCTTCGAGTTCCTGGCGCCCGATCCGAACAAGCGTCCGAAGGCGAAGAGCGAGGACGACGAGGACGACGATGAGCCACAGGCAGTGCTTGTTGACGTTGCCCCGCGCAAGGCGCTGCCGAGCCCTAAGGAGCGTAAGGAACGTCCGCCGAAAACGTCGGGTACCGTTCCTAGCGTGCCGCGCCGCAAGGACGAGTAGCACGCTTCACCGCACCGAAACGAAAGGCGCCGGACCCCAAGTCCGGCGCTTTTTCGTTGGCGCGCCGGCGCCCGCCATCGGCTACGGCGCCTGGCGAATTGGAGCTTATTAACCGGATCGTGCTGAGAATAGTGGCGAACCTTCACGCCTTGGCGGCACTATGCCGGTGGCATTCGTGTTATCACCGCGGAGGCGGCGGGCGAACACAACGGGAGCTACAAATGACCCTGCCAAAAGCGATCGCCATCGCCGCGGTCATCGCGGCATCCGCAGCACCTTTTGCGCCTGCCATGGCCGGCGGTTGGCACCGGGACGGGTATTCCTCGTCGCGATATTACCGCAGCGCGCCTCGCTACTACGGAGGCGGTGGGATCCGCTACTTCAACAGCCCCCGCGCCTATAGATCGGCGTGCGGCTACGGCGACTGCGTGTGTCTGCGCAACATCGCCATCCGCACCGGCAATCCGGTCTGGTGGGACAAGTACCAGGCCTGCACCGGCTAAGCCGTCACCGAGCCCGTCAACCCTTCCATGCCTTGCGGATCTTGTCGGCGTGCCCGGCGAGCACTTCCGGCTTCTCCATGTTGCGGTTGTGCGGCATCAGCGGCACGCCTTCATGGCGTGGGATGACGTGGTAGTGCAGATGGAACACCGTCTGCCCGCTGGCCGGCTCGTTGAACTGCACGACTGTGACGCCATCCGCTGCGAACGCTTCCTTCACCGCGCGCGCGGTGCGCTGCACGATGGGGGCGAGCTTGGCCAGCACCGCTGGATCGGCATCGAGCACGTTGCGCGACGCCGCCTTCGGCATGACAAGCGTATGCCCCGGCGCTTGGGGCATCACATCCATGAAGACGAGCGCGTCGTCGTCCTCGTAGATTTTGTGCGAGGGGATCTCGTCGCGCAGGATCTTGGCGAAAACGTTGCTGTCGTCGTAGGGCATTGAGGCCTCCGGCTGACCGACGACTTGTTAAACGGTCCGCCGCGCGCGCCGTCAAGCTGCCGTGCGATCTACGATCGCTCACCTTTGCGATAGGGACCGAACGCTGAGAGGGCGGCAACGTTCTCGGCCACGGCGGCGCGCTCGTCCATCAGATGGCGCGCAATTGCCCGCCGCAAGCCAGCATCGGCGATCCAATGCGCCGAGTAGGTCGTCGTCGGCATGTAGCCGCGCGCCAGTTTGTGCTCGCCCTGCGCGCCGGCTTCGACGCGGGCAAGACCGTGTGTGATCGCGTAGTCGATCGCCTGGTAATAGCAGACCTCGAAATGCAAGTACGGATGATGTTCGACCGAGCCCCAGTAGCGCCCATAGAGGCAGTCGCCGCCGATAAGGTTGAGGGCGCCGGCGACGTAGCGGCGACCGCGCTTGGCCATCACCAGCAGGCAGCACTCAGCCATGGAAGCGCCGAGCAGGGAGAAGAAACGGCGATTGAGATAGGGCCGGCCCCACTTACGGGTACCGGTGTCGGTGTAGAAATCGTAGAAAGCGTCCCAGTGCTTCTCCTTGATGTCGGCGCCGCTGATGCGCTCGATGACGAGGTCTCCGCTCAGCGCTTCGCCGCGCTCCTTGCGCACGGCCTTGCGTTTGCGCGAGGAGAGATTGTCGAGGAATGCTTCGAAGCTGATGTAGCCTTCGTTGCGCCAATGGAACTGCTGGTCGGTGCGCTGCAGATATCCCTGGGCGCCGAGTGCGGTCCATTCACTTTCACTGACGAATGTTGCGTGCACCGAGGAGGCGTCGAGCCGGTCGCAGAGCGTTGCGGCGGCGGCGGCGAGCACGTTGGTGTAGTGAGTGGCATCCTCACCGGGCCGCACCAACAGCCGCCGCCCCGGCACCGGCGTGAATGGCACGGCGATCTGTAGTTTCGGATAGTAGCGACCGCCCGCGTGCTCGTAAGCCGACGCCCAGGCGTGATCGAACACGTATTCCCCGGTGCTGTTCAGCTTCACGTAGCAGGGGGCGCAGGCGGCAATGCCGCCCCCGCCGTCGTCGACCGTGATGTGCTGCGGGATCCAGCCGGTGTGGCGATCGCCAACGCTGTCGGACTGCTCGAGCGCATCAAGGAAGGCGTGGGCGATGAACGGATTGAACGTCGCCGCATCGGGGTTGGCGCACGCGTCCCAGGTTTCAGCGTCGATGTCGGCGATGCGCGCAACGATGCTGGCGACTGCCCTCCGCTCCTCACCTTCCCCTACGCTCATCGGCAGACGCTTGCTCTCTTCTTCAACGACCGCCGCCGCGCGGCTCAGGGTTCGTAGCCCTCGAAGATCGGCGCGTCCGCCCAGCGGGCCGCGACCTCGCGCTGCTCCTGTGTCCGCACCGTCCAAGTGAACAGTGGCAGGCCAAGCACCTCGCGCACGAAACGGGTGACGGGGGTCGGCAGCGCCGCGACATCGTAGGCGTAGAAATCGGGAGCCGCAGGGCCGGATTCAAGCAAATGGCTGAGGCTGTAAGCGCGCTCGGGCCCGAGCTTGCCGCGCCACCAGCAGTCGCCGGCAAATAGTCCCGACACGATGCCGCGGGGAATTTGTGGTGCCAACGCTCGTATCCCAGTCATTACCGCGGGATCGAATGACATCAAGGCGATGGGGCCGCGATAGGCGGCGGCGGTCGCGGCTATCGCCTCAAGGTAGCGCGCGTCAGGTGCCTCCCATTCGCTCTTGATCTCGATCAGCAGCGGCACGCGTCCGTTGACGAGATGCAGCAGATCGGCAAGGTCGATCATGCTGCCGCCGACGGTCCGATAGCTCAGGCGCTTGAGCGTTGCTGCCTCGCGTGCGGCAATCGGACCCTCGGCCTCGATCAACCGCTCCAACGTCAGATCGTGGAAAACCATCGGCGTCGAGCAGGCCGCCGGGCGTACATCGCACTCGATGCCGTAGCCCCTGGCCATCGCCGCCTCGAATGCAAGTACGGTGTTCTCGATGATGCCTTTTGCCGCGTCGTGCAGCCCGCGGTGTGCGATCGGCTTCAGGAAGGCCGCGCGATCGCGCATGGCTGCCTCAGCGGTCGATCACTATGACGGCGTCGACCTCGACGGCGCAGCCGAGCGGCAGGCTCGACACCCCGACGGCAACGCGCGTGTGGCGTCCCTTGTCGCCGAGAACCTCGACCATCAGGTCCGAGGCGCCGTTCAGAACCTGTGGATGCTCGGTGAATTCGGGCGCCGCATTGACGTAACCGGTCAGCCGCAGGATCTGCTCGATGCGGTCGAGACTGCCGACGGCCGCCTTCGTTTGGGCGAGAATGTTGAGCGCGCACAGGCGCGCTGCCGCACGCCCTTCGGCAACCGTGATTCCGCCACCAAGACGCCCTGAGGCAATGCTGCCATCGGCCGCCTTGGAAATCTGTCCGGATATGAACAGAAGGTTGCCGGAAAGACGGGAGGGCACGTAATTGGCGACAGGGTTCGGCGCATCGGGCAGCATGATACCAAGCGTCGCAAGACGCGCTTCGACCTTATCGTCCATGCTGCTATCCTTCCGCTTCACCGGCCGGCGCGCCGCCTCGGCCGCTCGCCTTTTTGACCGGGGCGCCCCATCTTGGCAATGGCGTCCTCACGGCCAGGTATCCCGGCTTAACCTGTCTAGCGTAGGCTGCGCTGCAAAACGACCTCGAGGAAGAATGTCCCAGCTAGTCAAGGTCTTGGGTGCAGTCGCGGCGTGTGTGGCAATGCTCGCAACGCCGATCAGCAACTCGAAGGCGCAAGTCGCAGGCGGGGCGGTGCAATTCCGTCCGCATCGCGCCGTGTACGACATTACTTTTGACCATGCGACGCCGGGCTCGGGTGTCGCCGACATGAGCGGGCGCATGGTCTACGAGATGACCGGCAGCACCTGCGGCGAGTATGCGCAAAACATGCGCTTCGTTACGCGTATGACTAACCAGGAGGGCGTCGCCCAGGTTAACGACCTGCGCACCTCGAGCTTCGAGGATCTGGCCACGCACCGCCTGCGGTTCTCCTCAAGTCAGTACGAGAACCAGAAGCTGTCGGAAGCCTCACAAGGGAGTGCCGGACCGGGCAACGGCGCCTCGTTCACCGAAGTGAAACTGACGAAACCGGCGAAGAAGACGGTCAAACTGCCTTCCGACATCTACTTCCCCATCCAGCACTCGCTGGCCCTCGTCGAGGCGGCTCGCGCCGGGCGCAGCCAGTTCACCGCCAACCTCTACGATGGGTCCGACAAGGGCGAGAAATTCTATGAGACGAGTGCCGTGATCGGCCCGCGCACCGATCCGGGAAGCCTCAATGGGCCGGCCCGGGTTGCCGGCAGCGAGAAGCTAGACGGCCTTGCTTCCTGGCCCATCGCTATCGGCTACTTCGAGCCGGGTCCCGCGCGCCTCGATGCGCTGCCCACCTATGAGCTGTCGTTCCGCTTCTATGAGAACGGCGTGTCGTCGCGCCTCTATATCGACTACGGCGACTTTGCCATCCGCGGCGAGCTCAGGGAACTGACGTTCCTCGATGCCGGCAAGTGCGCCGTCGTTCCGCCGACGCCCCCCATCAAGCGCTGATCTCTGAATCGTCATCGCCGATTTCGCCGGCGATTTCAGCCAGCACACGCCTGGCGGGGGCAATGTCCTCAGGCGGCACGCCATCCGACGCGCAGAAGACGAGGAGCAGGCTTTCATCCTGCAGGAGATGTTCGAGCACGGCGGCTAAAATCCGCGGCGAACGAGCGTTCTCGCGCAGCTCTCTCGGGCCAAGGCCGGTTAAGGTGAGAAAGCGCACCAGGCGATCCGTTTCACCGGCCAAAAACAGCAGCGCCGATACCCCGATCGATTCCGCCCGGTCGCTCTGCATGCCTCTCAACCTCGCGTTCACCTAAACGTCGAAAGTTATACTTATGTCGTTCAGTTGTGTCCGCCGCTCGGGCATACATTAACTGTTGGTTACGCCTTCGCCAGCAAACTCCCGGCCGGTCCAGCCCGAGAATCGGTGCACAAGGGACCGGGGAGTGCGAGCTGCAACAACATGAATATCCAGGAGACCAGCACCGCCGGATCGCGCACGCCCGTGCGCGCGTCGGGCAAAACGGTGCTGATCGTCGAGGACAACGAGCTCAATATGAAGCTCTTCCACGACATTCTTGCTGCGCATGGCTACACGACAATCCAGACCCGTAACGGTTTGGAGGCGCTTGAGCTTGCTCGCCGGCATCGGCCGGCGCTCATCCTAATGGACATTCAGTTGCCCGAGATCTCCGGCTTGGAGATCACCAAGTGGATCAAGGAAGACGACGATCTGCGACACATCCCGGTCGTTGCCATCACCGCGTTCGCGATGAAGGGCGATGAAGAGCGCATCCGCTCCGGCGGCTGCGAAGCCTACATTTCCAAGCCAATCTCTGTCGGCAACTTTCTCGAGACGGTACAGCGCTTTGTCGGCGACCCGCGCGCGTAAACAGCAACCTGCGTATTGGCGAAGATGACCGCTCGAGTACTCCTAGTCGACGATATCCTTGCGAACGTGAAGCTCCTCGAGGCGCGGCTTTCGGCCGAGTACTTCAACGTGCTGACAGCCGGCAACGGTCAGGAGGCCATCGACATCTGCGAACGCGAGCGTGTCGATGTCGTCCTCCTGGATGTGATGATGCCCGGCATGGATGGGTTCGAGACGTGCCGCCGGCTCAAGTCGAACCCGAAGACGCATCACATCCCCGTTGTGCTCGTCACCGCTCTCGATCAGGTCTCCGACAAGGTGCGCGGGCTGCAGGGCGGCGCCGACGACTTCCTGACGAAGCCCGTCGATGAGATCGCGCTCGTTACGCGCGTGAAGAACCTCGCCCGCCTCAAGACCTTGACCGACGAGATGCTGATGCGCGCCCTCACCAGTCGGCAGATGGGGATGAGCGAGGACGCCGCTCTCTTGAAGGCGCTGTCGGAGGAAAAGGGACGTGTTCTGGTCGTCGACGACGACCCGCGCTCCGCCGCGCGCCTCGTCGATTGGCTTGGCGCGATGCATGAGGCCGTGCTGGCCACCAACCCGCAGGCGGCCTTGAACGAGCTGACTAACGAGGAGTTCGACGTGCTCATCGTCAGCCTCACCCTGGCCGGTGCCGACGGCTTGCGGCTGTGCTCGCAAGCGCGCTCGGCCGATTGCACGCGCCATTTGCCGATCATTGTGCTGGTGGAGCCCGGCAACGAGGCACGTCTGCTGCGCGGCCTCGATATGGGCGTCAACGACTACATCATGCGGCCTGTCGACCAGAACGAACTGCTCGCCCGCGTTCGCACACAGGTGAAGCGCAAGCGTTATTCCGACCACCTGCGCAACCGGCTCGAGGAAAGCATCGAGGCCTCGATCATCGATCCGCTCACCGGACTGCACAATCGCCGCTACATGGAGACCCACCTCTCGACACTGGTCGATGAGGCGCGTCAAAGCGGACGCTCGCTATCGGTGCTGCTCGCCGACATCGACCACTTTAAGCAGGTCAACGACACCTACGGCCACGACGTTGGCGATGCAGTTCTCAAGGAGTTTTCTGCTCGCTTCCGCCGTAACACGCGTGGGATCGATCTGGCGTGCCGGTTCGGCGGCGAGGAGTTTCTCGTCATCATGCCCGACACGACGATGGCGCGTGCCTACCAAGTGGGCGAGCGTCTGCGGGTGTCGATCGCGGCCGACGCATTTCCCGTCAAGCCGGGCCTCGGCATCCACCTCACCGCTAGCGTCGGACTTGCAACACTTGAGCGCACGGATGACACACCCGAAACAGTATTTCGTCGTGCCGACGGCGCGCTGTTCGCTGCCAAGCGGCGCGGGCGCAATCGCGTAGCGGCCAACGCCGCATAGCGGCACGCACGCAAAAATCTCGCGATATCAGTGATGAAGCTTGGTGGTGCTGGAACGCTTGTCCCCCGGTCGCGCGCGCGCGTCGAACATGCAATTCGGGCGGTGTCGTGACGAGAGCGAATCGCCGTGATGAATTGAACACAGTCAAAGCATAACTTGCGTTAACTAGAGTCCTCTGTCAGATTACCGTTTCTCTAGGGGGTCGATAGATTTCGAAATTGTCGGGACGATCACGGATGCGTCGGCCGTGTCCCGCGAATGCGAAATTGAGTTTTCCGCACTGTCAGGTCCGCCGCATTTCCTGATAGCGCGGGAAAATCGTGGCTTGGTCTCAGCGGCTAGAGTGGCCTCCTCGTTGAAGCTGCATCGGACCAGCCACGGCACCAGGCGGGGAGTCAACGCCCTCT
>DATBSP010000124.1:0-4587 GCA_036559705.1 Hyphomicrobium sp. | reverse complement strand
CGACCATGCCGGATATTAGCGGTCGATTTCGCCAAAGACGATGTCGATCGAGCCGAGGATGGCGGAGACGTCGGCCAGCATGTGTTTGCGGGTGAGGAAGTCCATGGCCTGCAGGTGCGGGAACCCGGGGGCGCGGATCTTGCACCGGTAGGGTTTGTTCGACCCATCGGAGACGAGATAGACGCCGAACTCGCCCTTCGGCGCCTCGACCGCGGCGTAGACCTCGCCGGCCGGGACGTGGAACCCTTCGGTGTAGAGCTTGAAGTGGTGGATCAGCGCCTCCATCGAGCGCTTCATGTCGGCGCGCCGCGGCGGCACCACCTTGCGGTCGGGGGCAACGAACGGCCCCTCCCCTTCCGGCGAGCGCAGCTTGTCGCAGCATTGCTGCATGATGCGTAGCGACTGGCGCATCTCGGCCATGCGCACGAGGTAGCGGTCATAGCAGTCGCCGTTCTTGCCGATGGGGATGTCGAAATCCAATTCGGCATAGCACTCGTAGGGCTGTGCCTTGCGCAAGTCCCAGACGGCGCCGGAGCCGCGCACCATGACGCCGGAGAAGCCCCAGTCGAAGCAGTCGTCTAGGCTGACGACGCCGATGTCGACGTTGCGCTGCTTGAAGATGCGGTTCCCCGTCAGCAGAGTATCGATATCGTCCAGCACCTTAGGATGCGTGACGCAGAAGTCGGCGATGTCGTCGATGAGCTGCGGCGGCAGGTCGGCGTGCACGCCGCCCATGCGGAAATACTTGGCATGCATACGGCTGCCCGAGGCGCGCTCGTAGAACACCATCAGCTTCTCGCGTTCCTCAAAGCCCCACAGAGGCGGGGTGAGCGCGCCGACATCCATCGCCTGCGTCGTCACGTTGAGGAGATGCGACAAGAGGCGGCCGATTTCGCTGTAGAGCACACGGATGAGTTGGGCGCGCTTGGGGACCTCGAGGCCGAGCAGCTTTTCGGCGGCAAGGCAGAAGGCGTGCTCCTGGTTCATCGGCGCCACGTAGTCGAGCCGGTCGAAGTAGCCGATGGCCTGCAAGTACGTCTTGTGCTCGATCAGCTTCTCGGTGCCGCGGTGGAGGAGGCCGATGTGCGGGTCGACCCGCTCCACCACCTCGCCGTCGAGCTCTAGCACAAGGCGCAAGACGCCGTGCGCGGCCGGATGCTGCGGGCCGAAGTTGATGTTGAACTGGCGAATGTCGGTTTCTGGCATTGGGCACCGGGTGCGGAGCGAAATCATTTTTTAGGTGATGGGTGAGACGCGGGCGAGCTTGGCTTTCTCGTTGACGCGCGAAACAAAGCGCGTCCACGGGATGATCATGCGCTCATGACGCCCCTCGCCGATGAGATCGATGCCGTCGTGCGCACGGACGTTGAAGTAAACACGGCGGCCTTCGACGCCCGTGCATTCGGCATCGACCGTCACCGTCTGACCCGGCACCGTCGCAGCAGTATGCGACACGTCGATGTGCACGCCGAGGCTGCCCTCGCCCTCGTCGAGATGCGGCGCCAGCACCTTGAGGCACGTCCACTCCATCAGCCCAACCATGAAGCCGGTGGCAAACACTGTGGGCATTTCGCGGAACTCGGCCGCCTCCGGATAAAGGTGCGGCACCGTCTTTTCAGCCGGTATGCGAAACGCGAACTGCGCCGTGGCGCCGGGCTTCAGCGTGTCTTTCATGATCTTACGCCTTGCCGGCCGGGCCGCTCGCCTTCTCGTCGCCCGGCAACACGTAGCGCGTGCCTTCCCACGGCGATTCGAAATCGAACGTGCGGAATTCCTGCGTCAGCTCGACCGGCTCGTAGACGACGCGTTTCTGCTCGTCGTCGTAGCGCACCTCGACGTAGCCGGTGAGCGGAAAGTCCTTGCGCAGCGGGTATCCCTGGAAACCGTAGTCGGTTAGCAGACGGCGCAAATCGGGGTGACCGGAGAACAGGATGCCGAACATGTCGTAGGCTTCGCGCTCGAACCAGTTGGAGGCGGGAAAGACGCCGACCATGCTCGGTACCGGCGTCGCATCGTCTGTCTCCAGCTTGACGCGGATACGCTGATTGAGGCGCGGCGACAAGAGATGATAGACGACGTCGAAGCGATTGGTGCGCGCCGGCCAGTCGACGCCGCAGATGTCGATCAGCACCTCGAACAGGCACTGCGTATCATCGCGCAGGAACTTCAGGACATCGACGATCTTCTCGCGTGCGGCGTCGAGCGTCAGCTCGCCGTGCGTGATGCGCGAAGCGCGAACGCTGTCGCCCAGCGCAGCTCTGCAATGGGCCTCGAGTTGCTCAAGAGTTTGGCTCATGCCGCGCCTCTGAAATTCGTGAAGTGGTGACGGCGTGTTTTATCGCTCAATCGTCCCGGTACGGCGGATCTTCCGCTGCAGCAGCAGAACGCCGTAGACGAGCGCCTCGGCCGTCGGCGGGCAGCCCGGGACGTAGATGTCGACCGGCACGATGCGGTCGCAACCGCGCACCACGGCATAGGAGTAGTGATAGTAGCCGCCGCCGTTGGCGCAGCTGCCCATCGAGATCACATAGCGCGGCTCCGGCATTTGGTCGTAGACCTTGCGCAGCGCCGGCGCCATTTTGTTGGTCAGAGTGCCGGCGACGATCATCACATCGGATTGGCGCGGGGACGCGCGCGGGGCAAAGCCGAAGCGCTCTAAATCGTAGCGCGGCATCGATGCCTGCATCATCTCCACAGCGCAGCAGGCAAGCCCGAACGTCATCCACATCAGCGAGCCGGTGCGCGCCCAGTTGATGAGGTCATCCGTGGTGGTGACGAGGAAGCCCTTGTCGGCGAGCTTGTCGGAGATCTGCGTGAAGCCCTCCTGGCCCGGCTTGACGAGTATCCCGCCGGACTGAAGCTCAGGGCGTGTCGGCGTGATCAATCCCATTCCAGCGCGCCTTTCCGCCACTCATAGATGAAGCCGACAGTGAGGACGGCGAGAAACACCATCATCGACCAGAAGCCGAACAGGCCGATGTCGCCGAAGGCGACCGCCCATGGGAACAGGAAGGCCACCTCGAGGTCGAAGATGATGAAGAGGATGGCGACGAGGTAGAAGCGCACGTCGAACTTCATGCGCGCATCGTCGAAGGCGTTGAATCCGCACTCGTAGGCGGAGACTTTTTCCGGATCAGGATTGTTGACCGCGATCATGAACGGCACCGCCATCAAAGCGAGGGCGATAAACAGCGCGACACCGATAAAGATGGCGATTGGCAGGTAGTCGTAAAAGAGCTGATCCATGGCGGCCCGCTATCTCGGCGCCACGAGGTCGTGCTGCGGCGCAATATCAGCACCCTCGTGTTAACGCAGCCCGCTCCCACGCGCAACCGCTAGCGCCTTGGCGAGCGAGGTGGCGGCGCGCGTCGGGTTCGGCGCTCACATCAGTAGGTGCATGACAACAGAAGGGCGGTCCGAATGACGCAGGACCGCCCCCGGGGAACCTAGTCGTCGTCGCCGACATCGATGCAGTCGCCGCTGACGCGGGGATCGCCACCGATGAAGCGGCAGACCTCATCCTTGGTGGCGGGGTTGTTGCGAACTTGGCCCCCCGTAACTTGGTCACCGCGCTCCCGGGCGACCTTGGCAAGCGCCTTGTCCGCACAGTAGGGCGTCGCAATCTCGCGACCCTCGACCACTTGGAAGTCGCCATCGCACGCAATATGCGCCGCCGCAGGCGTGGCCAGCACGGGCAGCAGGCCCAATATCAACATAGAAGCCAGATTTTTCACGACTGATGCCTCCTCTATTCAAATGTCCACCGGCACCGAGGAGCCGTTCTGCTTCCCGGCGCCGCATGGGCGATTTGGTTAAGGCGGCTGCAACCGATTAGAACGGTGCGAGACGATGAGGTTATTTGGCCGAGCCTAACAATCCCCTGTTCGGCCCGCTGAGCCGGCCGTGCACGGAGTCAAGGCTCGAAGCCGCTAGGGCAGCGCCGGTGAGCTTGATAAAGCCGCGACGACTTAAATTCACTGTCACGCCTCCAATGAATCTAGACCGCAAGGCAACTTACGTCGGTTCCCCACGACAGGCAAAACTGAGCGCAACCAGCGCCCGAAGGCGGATTGCCCGTGTCCGGTGTTGGCCCAAAAAACCTGACGTCGAGCACAGCCGGCCATGTTGCTCCATTTTTTCACAGCAGACGTGACGCGATTGCCGCGACGATGACCGCTTCTGGCCCAAAGCTGACGTCGAGCACAGGCAGCCAAGATGTCTGCTAATTACCCAAAGCGGACCCTCAAATATCATCCGGCCAGCTCTGAACGCGAGCGTAGCTGATCACAAATCGAGCGGCGCAGACTCCGGGAGCATGTGGTGAAAGGTGTTGATGTAGAGAACGAACTTTAGCTCACCGGAGGTCGCACGCTCGAGGAGCCAGTCCTCGCCAACAACCGCCTTGATCACGTTCGGCGCAGGCCGGTCCGGAAACTCTGCCTGCCAATAGACGGTGCCTCTCGCACGCACGCGCTCCGGCGATGCATTCAGCGGCGTGAGATCGAAATGGCCGAAGCGGTGTCGCTCGTTGATCCACTGGGCGTGCAGTTTCTCGTGATCCTCGAGGCTGATGGTCGCGCCGTTCCA